>NZ_BCUY01000099.1 GCF_001591465.1 Cytobacillus firmus NBRC 15306 | reverse complement strand
CTTACTATTTTATGAAGAAAGGGGTCGAGCTGTTAAGCTTACTTGAATTCTTCATAACCGCTTATTTTGCAATAAAAAACAGGCAAGAAAGTTAACTTGCCTGTTTTTGTTGTTTATTATTTTTGTTCTGACTTAATGCCGTATTTCTTATTGAAACGGTCAACACGTCCGCCGGCTTCAGCGAATTTTTGACGTCCAGTATAGAATGGATGGCACTCAGAGCAAGTTTCAACGCGGATCTCTTCTTGAACAGAACCGGTTTCGAACTCGTTACCGCAAGCACATTTCACCATTGCTTTTTTATAGTTAGGATGAATTCCTGATTTCATTCTTTTCATCTCCTTCCGCCCTGAATCATTCGAAACAGAGTTATATATTACGGGCAATCATGAATTGCCGTAAACTTCAAAAACACACTGTCATCATTATAACAAGTCCATGTGTTTTTTGCAATAAGCGAATTCTGCATCCTGGATTTTCCAAATAGGAATTTTACTGCGAACGCTTAGCCTTCATTTCTTCTGCCAGGTTAGCGAAAAATTCTTCGTTGGATTTTGTCTGTTTTAGCTTGCGAAGCAGTTTTTCGGCGAAATCCGGTGAATCCGACATGGACTTGCGGATTGCCCACAGCTTGTCCAGGTGATCCTTCTGAATAAGAAGTTCCTCTTTACGCGTGCCGGAGCGGCGGATGTCGATGGCCGGGAAGATTCTTCTTTCAGCCAGTGAGCGGTCAAGGTGCAGCTCCATATTGCCTGTCCCCTTGAATTCTTCGTAAATGACATCATCCATTCGCGAACCCGTGTCAACGAGTGCAGTTGCCAGAATCGTTAAGCTTCCGCCCTCTTCAATGTTTCGGGCTGCACCGAAGAAGCGCTTTGGACGGTGGAACGCCGCCGGGTCAATACCGCCGGAAAGGGTTCTGCCGCTCGGAGGAATAACCAGGTTATATGCTCTTGCCAGTCTTGTAATGCTGTCCATCAGAATCACAACATCACGCTTATGCTCAACAAGGCGCATAGCACGTTCAAGAACGAGCTCGGCCACTTTAATGTGGTTTTCCGGCACTTCATCAAATGTTGAGCTGACCACATCGCCTGCAACTGAACGCTCGATGTCTGTTACCTCTTCCGGGCGCTCGTCAATCAATAGCACGATCAGTTCCGCTTCCGGGTGGTTGGTTGTGATGCTGTTGGCTATTTCTTTTAAAAGCATGGTCTTACCTGCTTTTGGAGGCGCGACAATCAGACCGCGCTGCCCGAATCCAACCGGTGCAAGCAGGTCCATAATTCTTGTAGACAGCTGTCTTGTACCTGTCTCCAGTTTCATATGGCGGTTTGGATATAAAGGAGTCAGACCAGGAAAGTGAACGCGCTCTTTTGCTGATTCCGGATCATCGCCATTCACGGCTTCAACCTGCAGAAGGCCAAAATAACGCTCATTTTCTTTTGGAGGACGGACTTTTCCTGAAACTTTATCTCCGTTTCTCAAATCGAAACGGCGGATCTGGGAAGCGGAAATATAAATATCCTCAGAGCTTGGTGAATAGTTGATTGGACGAAGGAAACCGAATCCTTCTGACTGAATGATCTCCAGGACACCTTCCATGAAGAAGTAGCCTTCCTGCTCTGCTCTTGCTTTCAGGATGGCAAAAATTAATTCTTTTTTCGATAACTTGCTGTAATAAGAAACTTTATATTCACGGGCAAGTTCATAAAGCTCTTTAAGCTTCATATTTTCTAAACTTGAAATGTTTAAACCCATTTTTACACCACACTTTTGAAATTTTCAATCATTTCCTCCATATGCAGCTGTTCAATTTATTGGACTTTATATGAAAGGAAAGGGAAAGATACTTTGAGGCACTGAAAATAGCTGAAGAATCTATCATTATGTTCTTAATTAAAGGTTTCGAGGAATGGAACGGTTTGCTGTCCGTTTTCGGTTAAAATTTTGAGGTATCCTATTCCATGAAAAACAATCTCTATTTTACCCCTTAATATGAAAATTAATCAATAACAAAATTTGATATGGAAAATATAACAGGAAGGAAATGAAAATGAGCAGGCTGGCGCAATGCAGCCAGCACTCATTTTCTATCTGTTTATATATTTATTTTATAACAAGATTAGGCTTTTTCTTCAGGCTATGGCGACCTTCTACAAAGCGGACCGTTCCTGATTTGGCACGCATAACAATTGAATGGGTCGAACCATATGAGCCTTTAAACTGTACGCCTTTCAAAAGCTCCCCATCAGTTACGCCTGTTGCAGCAAAGATCGCATCATCGCCTTTTACCAGGTCTTCCATAAGAAGGACTTTATTAATATCAAGGCCCATCTTTAAGCAGCGCTCAGCCTCTGCGTCATTTTGCGGAAGAAGTTTCCCCTGAATTTCCCCGCCAAGGCACTTGAGAGCAACAGCTGCCAGTACTCCTTCTGGTGCTCCGCCGGATCCGAACAGAATATCGACGCCTGTTTCATCGAAGGCAGTATTAATGGCTCCAGCCACATCCCCATCATTGATTAATTTAATTCTGGCACCTGCTTCGCGAAGCTGGCTGATGATGTGTTCATGGCGCTCACGGTTAAGCACTGTCGCCACAACATCCTGAATATCCTTGTTTTTGGCTTTTGCCACCGCTTTCAAATTATCCAGAACAGAAGCGTTAATATCAATTTGACCAACCGCTTCAGGACCGACTGCAATTTTGTCCATATACATATCCGGAGCATGCAGAAGATTTCCGTGGTCAGCTACCGCAAGAACAGCTAAGGCATTCCAGCCGCCGGATGCAACGATGTTCGTGCCTTCAAGCGGATCGACAGCGACATCTACACGCGGACCATAGCCTGTTCCAAGCTTTTCCCCGATATAAAGCATTGGCGCTTCATCCATTTCACCTTCCCCGATAACGACTGTTCCCTTCATTGGCACCGTATCGAATACATCTCTCATTGCAGAAGTAGCGGCATCATCCGCTTCATCTTTTAATCCGCGCCCCATCCAGCGTGCTGATGCTAAAGCGGCACCTTCTGTTACGCGAACTAATTCCATTGACAAACTTCTTTCCATCGATTTTTCCTCCCCGGATTCTAAGGCTGGCAGCATGGCAAATGCGGACCGGCTTCTTACCTCCGGCACCGCAAAAGCCCGCCTTAATTTATATTTGTCTGCTGATCTTACTTTGATTTTTCCTCAAGTAATGATCAGTCAGTTGTCAATATTCACAGGTGTTCTATTTATGCGTTCTTCATTTGTTCCATTTCTTCTTTGCTCATTTCTTCGCGCCAAATTGTGGCACCAAGTCCATTCAGCTTTTCAACCAGATGGCTGTAGCCCCTGTCGATATGCTCTAAGCCTGTGACTTCGGTAACTCCCTCTGCCATTAAGCCGGCAATTACCAGTGCTGCGCCGGCGCGCAAATCGCTCGCCTTAACTTTAGCACCCTGAAGCTGAACAGGCCCATTGATGATCGCAGAGCGCCCTTCCACTTTAATGTTGGCATTCATTCTGCGCAGCTCATCAATATGCTTGAAACGGGCACTATAAATGGTATCAGTGACCATGCTTGTCCCTTCTGCACCCGTTAACAGAGAAGTCAGCGGCTGCTGCAGGTCTGTAGGGAAGCCCGGATAAACAAGTGTTTTAATATCCACAGCTTTCATTTTCTCTGCTGGCCCGACAAATACCTGGTCGTCATTCGCTTCAATCTGAACTCCCATTTCGCGCAGCTTTGCAATTAGGGACTCAAGATGATGCGGGATGACATTGTCAATCAGCACGCCTTCTCCGGCCGCTGCCCCAACGATCATATACGTTCCCGCTTCAATCCGGTCAGGGATAATCGTATGCTGGCAGCCATGCAGATGGTCCACGCCATCAATGCGGATCACATCTGTGCCGGCACCCTTGATTTTCGCACCCATATTGGTCAGAAGCGTAGCAACATCAATGATTTCAGGCTCTTTTGCTGCATTTTCGATAATGGTTCTGCCTTTTGCCCTGACAGCGGCAAGCATGATATTAATGGTTGCTCCAACACTGACAACATCGAGATAAATACGGGCTCCGCGCAGTTCATCGGCACGAAGGTAAATGGCTCCCTGCTCATTGGTCACACGCGCGCCAAGAGCTTCAAACCCTTTTATATGCTGGTCGATCGGCCTTGGTCCGAGGTGGCATCCTCCGGGAAGTCCAATAACCGCTTTTTTAAATCGGCCGAGCATCGCTCCCATTAAATAATAGGAAGCGCGCAGTTTTTTTACTTTTCCGTTCGGCAAAGGCATGGAAATCATGGAAGAGGGATCTACTGTCATATCATTTTCAGAGAATTCGACAGTGCCCCCTATTTCTTCAAGCAAATCTTTAAGAATTTGTACATCCGAAATATCCGGCAAACCTTCAATTTTTACAGGTGATTCCGCTAAAATGGTAGCTGGAATCAGTGCGACGGCACTATTCTTCGCTCCGCTGATCCGGACAGTCCCTTTTAAAGGATATCCACCTGCAATCATTAGCTTTTCCATTTGTAACTCCCTTCTAAGCCGTTGTTAAACACATATGCTGGAATTTGACTTCAATATTTAAAAAATTGATAGCCCTTACAGCAAAAGCTACACACTACTTTTCTAACCAAATTTGGCAGGAAATAGCCCTAGCTTCTAAAGAAAAGCGGAAGCGCCTTGCCCACTATAGGAACGCAGACTAAGATCGCCACGTCCTCCCAAAAGCTGCCGCTTTCGGTCGTGCGATGTATCACTGCCGTAGCTTTCCTTGTCCTGTGGCAACGTCTGCATGACCCACATCCTCCCAAAAGCTGTCGCTATTGGTCGTGCGATGTTTATGCTGACGAAGCCTTCCTTGTCCTGTAGGCCTCAAGCACAAGACGATCCTAACGGAAAGGCGTCCTTTGCCTTTTTGGGAGGAGCGGCTTGTGACCTCGAGGGGGTAGGCGCTGCAGCTAGACAGTTATCGGCGTTAATAGTTTGACTAAAGGCTTGTCTTTTTTAATATCGGAAAAATAGTCTTTGGGAAAATATGCACTTTCATATTATCATGTATCTGTATTTTGCAACATTGCAAGTTGAATAAGGAACAATTTTCCATATGTTTTTTACAGAATCCGACATTATCTTTATCTTATAGTTTACACGAAAAATCAAATCTCATGTATTGTATTCGAAAAAAGTTAAAATTAAGAAAGAAGCACTAAAAAACAGGGGTACAAGTAATGGGGCTGGCTTTGCTTAAGAAAAGCGCAAGCGCCTTCCCACCCCCGACACCTCGAGGGGGTAGGCTGCTTGCTGGACAGCTCTCACAGTAAAATAAACAAAGCCAGTTTCCTAGAGTTATTTTTCCGAAGAATAAATTATCCTCTTGAGTTCCAGTCTGCGAGGAACGCTTCGATTCCTTTATCTGTCAGAGGATGGCTGAATAATTGCTGGATGACTTTATAAGGAACTGTCGCGATATGAGCTCCTCTTAATGCTGCATCCGTCACATGCTGAGGATGTCTGATGGAAGCCGCAATGATTTCTGTATCAATGTCATGAATCGCGAAGATTTCTGCGATTGTGGAAATCAGATCAAGACCATTGTGGCCAATATCGTCCAAACGTCCAAGGAATGGAGAAACGTATGTAGCACCTGCTCTTGCAGCAAGCAGCGCCTGGTTTGCACTGAAGATCAGGGTTACATTAGTTTTAATGCCTTCTTTTGAAAATGCGCTTACTGCTTTCAGGCCATCCGGCGTCATTGGCACCTTGATTGTGATGTTCGGTGCAATTGCTGCAAGCTCTCTTCCTTCTTTAATCATGCCTTCAGCATCAAGAGCGATGACCTCGGCGCTAACTGAGCCTGGCACCAAATCTGTGATTTCACGAAGACGGTCAGGGAAGGATACATTCTTTTCCTTTGCCACCAATGAAGGGTTGGTTGTTACTCCTGCAACTACCCCAAGGGCGTATGCTTCTTTAATTTCGTCCATGTTCGCTGTATCGATGAAAAACTTCATATAAAATCCCACCTTATAAAATATTCTGATATCTATGTATTATCAAATAAACCTGTGATTCTGTAAAGCCTTACACGGGGGTGCGCCTCAATAAATAAGGCAAACCGCCCCTAAATCTAGAAGCGGTTTCTCGTGCAGTTATTTTATTATGCTTTGTTTGAAGAACCGAATTCGCGCATTTTGCCGATTACAGTTTCTTTAATCGCTTCGCGTGCAGGTCCTAAGTATTTGCGCGGATCGTATACTTCTGTATCTGCTGCCAATACTTCGCGAACGCGTTTAGCAGAAGCAATTTGGTTCTCAGTGTTTACATTGATTTTGGCAGTTCCTAAAGAGATGGACTTTTGGATATCCTTTGTTGGGATTCCAGTTCCTCCATGTAGAACTAAAGGAACACCTGTAAGGCTTCCGATCTCTTCCATTTCAGCAAAGCCAAGGTTAGGCTCGCCTTTGTATGGTCCATGAACAGAACCCAGTGCCGGAGCAAGGCAGTCGATGCCTGTGCGCTTAACCAGCTCTTCACATTCTTTAGCATCAGCATAAATAACGCCATCAGCCACAACATCGTCTTCCTGTCCGCCGACAGTTCCCAACTCTGCTTCAACTGAAACGCCTTTTGAATGTGCATATTCAACTACTTTTGAAGTAGTCTCCACGTTTTGTTCGAATGGATCATGGGAAGCATCAATCATAACAGATGTGAATCCGGCATCGATTGCTTCTTTACATTTATCAAAACTTGAACCGTGGTCTAAGTGGATAGCCACAGGAACGGTAATTTTGTAATCTTCAAGCAGTCCTTCAACCATTTTTACAACCGTTTTAAAACCGCCCATGTAACGTGCAGCACCTTCGGAAACACCAAGGATAACCGGTGATTTTTCTTCTTCTGCCGCCTGCAGGATCGCTTGAGTGAACTCAAGGTTGTTTAAGTTAAATTGACCTACAGCATAGCCTTCTGATTTTGCTTTATTAAGCATTTCAGTCATAGAAACTAAAGGCATTTTTCTTCCTCCTTATTGATAATCGTTTAAGTTCAACAGACTAAATACTGTTAAAGTTTTCCCCTTAACACTATCGAATATGTACCCTTAAAATAGTCCGCTAAACTGAGACGACCCTTTGGAATTCATCTGTTATCATACCAAAAAGGACATAGAAAAGCCATTATTCCAGCGCGTTTTTATGAATTGTCATAAAGCAAACGCTATCATTTTTATAGTGTTGGAATTTCAGGTTAAAAACGGGTAATTTTGGCTTATTACGAGTTAGGGACAAGCAAATATTTCTTTACTGCCGCCCTGATGTCATCGATATCGAATGGCTTCGCAAAGTGAGTAAGAGCACCCAGATCCTTTGCTTCCTGAATCATATCGAGTTCACCGTAAGCCGTCATGATAATGACACGGATATCTTTATCCACTACTCTCATTCTTTTTAAAATTTCAATCCCGTCCATTCCCGGTATTTTCATATCAAGAAGAACAAGGTCAGGCGAATGCTTGGAAACAATGTCGAGAGCCTGGACTCCATTGGCAGCCTGGTACGTGTCGTACCCTTCCTTCTGCAGTACCTCATTAAGTAAAATACGGATTCCGAACTGATCATCTACGATTAAAATTTTCCCTTTCATCAAGCCACCTCTTTCTGTCGTATTAAAAGCACTTAGGTTTTAAACCATACTGAATTATGACTGCAGGTCACTTAACTATACATTCTCCTACAGCTAATTTCTCTGTGAAACATGATTATTCCTTCTTATTTTAGCAATTACCTTTGATTATTTTACCTTTCCTTCCATATTCTCTATAATAGAACCTCAGGAAGAGATGAAGGAGTGAACTGATTTGCTGAAGATGTTTTCTACCCAGCTGACAGGCTTATTTAAAAGACTTCAGGAAAAAGAAGAGTTTTCCATCGAGGACAGTGCCCGCCTTTTGGCCCAGGCCGCTGCCGGTGATGGGAAAATATATATTTATGGAACTAAAGAAATGGCAGCAATCGGCTATGAAGCCGTTCAGAGCCAGGAACCGCTTAAAGATGCAGCGATATTGGAGAAAGAGGCGGAAGTCTCAGAAACAGACCGGGTCATCATCTTTTCAAGATATTCGGATGACGAAGACGCAGCAGCTCTGGCAAAATCTTTATCCGAAAAAGGGATCCCCTTTGTGGCAGTAAGCACTTTAAGGACTGAAAGCGGCGGCAGCCTGGCTGATTTGGCTGATGTTCATATAGATTTAAAGCTTGCGAAAGGCCTTCTGCCTGACGAAGAGGGCAACCGCTTCGGCTATCCGGCCTCCATGGCTGCTTTGTTTGTGTATTATGGAATTAAGTTTACGATTGATGAGATTTTGGCGGAGTTTGAGTAGATTTTGCTTGGTTCATCTGTAACTTTGTGCGCATTCTTGATTTGTGCGCGGTTATTCATCGGTTCCGCGCGGGTCCAAAGCGTTTGTGCGCGAATACCCCGGTTTGCGCGCGCAAGGCAAAAACAAAAAATCCCTCCGGATGCGGAGGGATTTTTTACACATTATAATTTCTCGCTAAACTTCAATGATGCCCCGACAAACTCACGGAATAATGGCTGAGGGCGGGTTGGTCTTGAGATAAATTCAGGATGGAACTGGGAAGCAACGAACCAAGGGTGATCCTTGACTTCGATGATTTCCACCAGGCGGCCATCCGGGCTTGTACCAGAGAAGACAAAGCCTGCTTTTTCCATATCCTGACGGTAGTGGTTGTTGAACTCATAGCGATGGCGATGACGCTCATATACCACTTCATCCTGGTAAGCTTCAAATGCTTTTGTATCTTCATTCAATTTGCAGGCTTGCAGTCCAAGTCTTAGAGTTCCGCCTAAATCCTCAATATCCTTTTGCTCAGGCAGAAGGTCGATAATTGGATGCGGTGTTTCAGGAGCAATTTCTGCTGAGTGCGCCCCTTCAAGACCCAGTACGTTTCTTGCAAATTCAATCGAAGCCAGCTGCATGCCCAGGCAGATGCCAAGGAATGGCTTTTTGTTTTCGCGTGCATATTGAATCGCAAGGATTTTCCCTTCAATGCCGCGGTCGCCAAATCCGCCCGGAACCAGGATTCCGTCCACGTCCTGAAGCAGTTCATTCACGTTCGTGCTGTCCACTTCTTCAGAATTGATCCATTTGATCTCAATATCAGAATCGTAGGCATACCCTGCATGTTTTAGGGCTTCAACAACAGAAATGTAAGCATCCTGCAATTCAACATATTTACCGACAAGGCCAATCCTGGTTTTCTTTGAAAGGTTTAGAACCTTGTCAACCAGCTGCTTCCACTCGGTCATGTCTGCTTCTCCGCAATCCAGCTTCAAATGCTTGCAGACGATTTCATCAAGCTTCTGATCTTGAAGAGATAGCGGGATAGAATATAAAGTATCAGCATCTGTTGCTTCAATAACTGCTTCTTTATCGATATCACAGAATAGCGCAATTTTGTCCTTCATATCCTGGGAAATTGGCATTTCTGTACGCAGAACGATGACATTTGGCTGAATGCCAAGGCTTCGCAGTTCTTTTACACTGTGCTGTGTCGGCTTTGTTTTCATTTCCCCTGCTGCCTTGATGTAAGGGACCAGTGTACAGTGAATATACATCACATTATCGCGGCCGATATCGCTCTTAATTTGGCGGATCGCTTCAAGAAATGGAAGTGACTCAATATCCCCTACTGTTCCGCCGATTTCTGTGATGACTACATCAGAATTCGTTTCATGGCCTGCTCGGAAAACTTTATCCTTGATTTCATTTGTGATATGCGGAATAACCTGTACCGTTCCGCCGTTATAGTCGCCGCGGCGCTCTTTTCTAAGGACAGTGGAGTAAATTTTACCAGTCGTTACACTGCTGTACTTTGTCAGGTTAATATCAACAAAACGCTCATAGTGGCCTAAGTCCAGGTCAGTCTCGGCGCCGTCACCTGTTACAAACACCTCACCATGCTGGTACGGGCTCATTGTTCCCGGATCCACATTTATGTAAGGATCGAATTTCTGAATCGTAACCGTTAACCCTCTGTTTTTCAGCAGACGGCCAAGCGATGCTGCTGTGATTCCTTTTCCCAGTGACGAAACAACTCCGCCCGTAACAAAAATATACTTAGTCATGAAAAATTCCCCCTTGATATCAGTTTGTGCATAATGATGCCGGTTTAAAGACTTGATGATAAAAATTCTATTGTTCAGCCTCCGGTTTTTTCAGCGGAAGCTTATCGCAAAGGGATGGTTTAGCTCTTTTAAAAAGGCACATGGCCTGTAAAAAAAAATAAAAAGCGCTCCTCTTACTTAAGTAAGTAAGGGAGCGCTATTAGCGTCTAAACGAATCGTCCTTTTTTAAGGAGCCCAAAAAGTATTCTACAAGCCCTGAAACGAAAAGTCAAGGTTATAAATCTTCTTCGTCTTCGTCAGCGTCGAGGTCATCTTCCTCAAGCTCTTCGTCATCATCGCCAAGATCGAATTCTTCATCTTTTTCTACGATTTCATCATCGTCTTCGAAATCATCATCATCTTCAAGATCATCGTCATCGTCCAGAAGATCGTCATCATCGTCTTCAGTCAGATCATCATCATCGAATCCGTCGATATCATCGTAGTCGATATCCTCTTCATCCAGTTCATCATAATCTTCAAGATCGAGATCGTCGTCCTTTTTCTTCGCCTTTTTCTTCTTAGGCTTGATTACCGTTACGACTTCTTCTTCATATTGGTCAACCGGATACCATGAACGAAGACCCCAGCGGTTATCGCCCAATCCGATGAAATGGCCATCTATATTTAAATCTGTATAGAACTGTGCAATTTTCCCCTTGACTTGTTCCCCTGAAAGGTTCATAAGTTTAGCTACTTCATTCATGATGTCATTAAAGGCCATCGGTTCCTTTTTGCTTGTCAGAAGTTCATAAGCCACTTCGATTAATGACATTTCCTGCAATTCTTCTTTTGAGAACTGTTCCAAACTCAATATCAGCACTTCCTTTCCCTATGTAAACGCTCATAAACGCGCAAATGATAAACTATATAAGTTGAATTTCCGCAGGGCCCTGTAAATGCATGCGGACAGCCTGCAAGAAGGCATATTCCTCATTATAAACAAATTTTTACGGTTTATGCCAGTTATATCTGCTGTTCCGTACATTTTTATGCAGATTATTTTTCGTTCAGCATCTAAGGACAGCAGGTAAAATCCATGTATGTCCGATTTACCTAATCTGCCCTCCTCCTCCTCCTGTCCCTCAGCGGCCGGTCCCATTTTTTATAGGCAAGCCAGGTGAAGTAGATGGAGAGCAGGAAGAATGCTATGGCTCCCAGCTGTTTTCCATATAAAAAGTAAACACCTGCAGCAGCGGCAAGTATGGCTGCGTAGAGCAAGATTTTTTTCATATTTTCACATCCCAGGTTTCCCGAAGTGCATTGCTATGTATTGATTCCATTATATAGGATATGGATGTATTTTATATTAATTCTATATTAAAAAATAGTGCAGAAAACAAGGGCCTGCAGCTGCAGGCCCTGTTTCAATGGTGTTAATAACAGAATTCATATTGCTGAACTTCGCGAACTGTCTAGCTCCAGCGCCTACCCCCTCGAGGTCACAAGCTTGG
>NZ_BCUY01000098.1 GCF_001591465.1 Cytobacillus firmus NBRC 15306 | reverse complement strand
GGGTCGAAACAAATAATAAAATATCACCGAGCCGCCCTTTTATTAAGTAGCTGCCCTTGAGCCCAAAATAGGCACCCGTAAGGAGTAATACCGTTAAAACATACAAAAACAGCCAAAAGGTGCTCTTTATAGTCAATGGCGATTCAGAATTATAAAATAGATAGACCTGCAATCCGACAAAAAAGATTAATGAACTTATAATGGCCATCATAATAAAGCTCTGCACAAACCAATACCTGATTCCGCTTTTTTTCATCTTATACCCCTATACTTTATCGATCCGGATGGATCCAATTTTTACTTGTACAGCGATTTTCAGCTTTCTGGAAGCTTCATCATAACCAGGTGACTTATAATGAAGACTGCGGTTGATGTCACCTGTCTTTTGATCAAAAATGCGGATGTCTCCTATATTAATATTTGACTGGATCATCACCGGAATGTTTTCGGGGATGATCATTTTCACATCGCCAATCCACCCTCTCACAATGACAGGCGTCTCTTTCTCCGGGATGAAAGCTTTGCTGAAATCGATAAAATAATCACCGATCATTGTATATAAATCCATCGGCTCGAGAGACCAATTCGGCTGTTTAAAATCCACATCGCCAATTGAAAAGCCTCTTATATTTTTAAGCGGCTGAGGGCTTTCATATTTTGAGATATTAATAACTTTTTTCTCCGCTGCACCTTTGTCTCTCCCATAGATATCTGCCGGAAAATCCTGTTCAAAATGTATCTTTAAACGATCTTTTTTCAAAAGAATATTAATGCCGATAAAAATAAGAAACAGGGGCCAGAGTTTCCAGATTTCCATAAACCTGAATTCAATTACTCCGAGACGATCAAGGATTAATAGCATTGAAAAGACAATTAGAAATAACCCGGGAAACATCCCGCTCCGGCTATTCTTCAGTATGTATGACAAAAGATAATAACACCCGGCAGCCAATAGGATAAAGGGGTAAATTACGACAAATACCTCTTTTATTTCCAAGGAAATGACACCTATGTTCATAAGAAGAAGCACAACTCCAACAGCTGATAAAGTTATCGCGAAAATTATTTGATTAACTGACCTGTATCTCATAGGCTTTCCTTCCCTCTTTTCTCCTATCTTGTATTCGCTGATGCAGAATCATTTTCCTCCTGTACATTCATTTTAACAGTCAGCAGTTCTATGGAATCCTCCCCCGGTGTGTTTCAGCCTCCTCCTCCGGACTGATTCAATTTATATCACCAATTATTTCTTTCCATCATATTCTGTACTACATTCCGAATCGGGTGATTCGCCTAAATCGGCGCTTCTCTAATGGAATTTAGAAAGGGGGAAAATCAAGTGGGAGTTGAGCTGACAGCCATCCATTGGATATATGTTCTTTTTATTGTCTTCATCATCGGCTTCATGGTTATGAAGAGAGATACAACGATCGTCTGTATTGCGGGCATCTTTTTAATTGCCATTACAGCTACCGGCTCCTTAAGCGGTTCAATCAGCAGTATTTTTACCAGTTTTATATTTGCGATAACAGAACTTCTTTCCACTATACTGGTCATTTCCATTATAGTGGCCATGAGCCGGACACTGACCACAACCGGAATTAATGATGTCATGATCTCTCCTTTTACCAGGTTAATCAGAACACCGGCACTTGCCTACTGGACGATCGGAATTTTGATGATGGTCATCTCCTGGTTTTTTTGGCCATCTCCTGCTGTTGCCTTAATGGGGGCCGTCCTTCTTCCCGTAGCCATCCGGGTAGGATTACCTGCTCTGGGTGTGGCAATGGCCATGAACCTGTTCGGTCATGGCATCGCACTATCCGGAGATTTTATAATCCAGGCTGCCCCGAAGTTAACTGCCGACGCAGCCGGTCTTCCTGTAGGCGAGGTCATATCAGCCAGTGTTCCGCTTGTTATTATTATGGGTGCAGTTACGACTATTACCGCTTTTTACCTTATCAAGAGAGATATGAAAAGCGGCAAGCTGACTGCAGATACTGGGCTTACTGGGGACACACCAGCTGAACTGCAGGCTGATGCCAGTCAAAAACATCTGCTTTCACTTAAACAAAAACGTTTTTTTGCGTTATTAATTCCCATCTTATTTGCTGCTGATGTAGCAGCCATGTTTGCGTTAGACCTTCAGGGCGGTGACGCAACAGCTTTAGTAGGCGGTACATCGATATTTATTCTCCTGCTGATCACGCTCGCTGCCCATCGTAATAGGGGCCTTGAAAAAACTACAGCCTATTTAGTTGAAGGCTTCCAGTTTGGATTTAGAGTATTTGGCCCTGTCATTCCAATTGCAGCTTTCTTTTATCTGGGGGACGCTGGATTTTCTCAGATGATCGGTGACTTTTTGCCAAAGGGTTCGCATGGAATTGTTAATGATCTTGGAGTGGGGCTGGCATCTGTTGTCCCTTTAAGCAAAGAGGTAGGCGCCATTACACTGACTGTCGTTGGAGCCATTACGGGGCTTGATGGATCCGGCTTTTCCGGCATCTCACTTGCCGGCTCCATTGCAAATCTATTTGCGACAGCTATCGGCACAGGTGCTGCAACCTTAACAGCTCTCGGGCAGGTAGCTGCCATCTGGGTAGGCGGTGGTACACTGGTTCCCTGGGCCCTTATTCCTGCAGCCGCAATCTGTAATGTAGATGCTTTTGAACTGGCTCGCCGGAACCTGCTTCCGGTCACAATTGGCTTAATTGTAACAACTATTGCAGCCATGTTCCTCATTTAATAGAAGCAAAAGAGACTATCGGGGGATAGTCTCCTTTGCTTCTATACTGATTCCCCCTCATATGAATTTCTTCTGAATATTGACTTTAAGGCCGCGTAAAGGGAAATGGAAATGAATACCCAAATATAGCCTGCTGCAAATCCTGCTGCAATATCAGACGGATAATGTACACCCATCACGATCCGGCTGATCCCCATTAAAAAAATCCAGATGCCTGCTATAATTGCCGTGATCCATTTCGCTGACGATTTCTTCAGCTCGGTAATGATAAAATAGGCTAATAACGTATATAGAATCATCCCAATCATCGCGTGTCCGCTCGGAAAGCTGAGACTCGCCACATCAACAAGATGCTCCTGATCAGGGCGCGGCCTTCCAACAGCCTCTTTAAGCCACTTATTTACTTCATTTCCCGCTGCAACAGCAAAAACAACAGCTGCCATCGCCTCATAATTCCTATACTTGAGCCAAAGCAGCGCTAAGAAAGCCATTGTAATAATCCCTATACCGGTTTTACTCCCCATATTGTCCATGGCTTCAAAAAACGGATGGGTGCTTTCTGAAAATAATCCTGTAAAGAATTTTGACAAATAACGGTCAAAAACAAGAGTTTGTCCGTTAGTAACAGCAACAAGAAAATATAGAAAAATGGATGCCGATACAGCCAGGAAAAAATAGGTCCATTTAGATTTAAGTGTTTCCAATCTTACTAATACCTCCCATTTTGATCTTAATTTATATTATCATCCCTACTTTACTTTTATTATGTTAAGTTTGCATAAAAAAACATTTTCCCCTTTATCCCATTAAAGAATGTTATAATAATGGAAAAATTACATCGATAGGAGAGGAAATCATGTCTGAATCACTATTTAAAAAACTGGAAAGCTATTACGATGAAATGGTCTCCATCCGGCGCTATCTTCATCAGAATCCTGAAGTATCTTTTAAGGAAGAAAAGACCGCTCACTATATCAAAACCTTTTATGAAAACCTGGGGATCGAAGTCCGGAGCCATGTAGGGGGAAATGGAGTGGTTGCAAGGATTCATGGCAGCAAACCAGGAAAGACCATCGCTTTAAGAGCCGATTTTGATGCACTTCCTATCCAGGATGAAAAGGATGTCCCATATAAATCATTGGTCCCTGGGGTAATGCATGCTTGCGGACATGATGGACATACGGCAACTTTACTTGTACTGGCGAAGGCACTAAATGAACTTCGCGATGAATTAGAAGGTACATATGTAATGATTCACCAGCACGCCGAGGAATATGCTCCGGGCGGAGCGATTTCGATGATCGAAGATGGCTGCCTTGAGGGTGTCGATGCCATTTTTGGAACACACCTGTGGGCATCAGAACCAACAGGAAAGATCCAATATCGGGTTGGCCCAATTATGGCGGCAGCAGACAGGTTTGAAGTTACCATCCAAGGAAAAGGCGGGCACGGGGCACAGCCTCACAAAACGAAAGATGCGATTGTAACTGCCTCCCAGCTGGTTGTCCATCTTCAGCAAATCGTCAGCAGAAAAGTAAACCCAATCGATTCTGCCGTTGTAACAGTTGGTTCCTTTGTAGCTGATAACGCATTTAATGTAATTGCTGATAGAGCAAAATTGATCGGTACTGTCCGCACATTTAACGAGGACGTCCGCACTAATATCGAAGAGGAAATCGAGCGCATTGTCAAAGGAACATGCTACACAGCAGACAGTGACTATGAGTATCAGTTCCATAGAGGCTACCCTGCTGTTGTCAATCATAAAAGGGAAACCGAATACCTGGCTGAACTGGCAGGAAAAATTGATGAAGTCAGATGGGCAGAAGAGACAGACCCTGAAATGGGCGGTGAAGATTTCGCATACTATCTGCAGCATGTGAAAGGCACCTTCTTCTTTACCGGGGCAAGACCTGAAAATACATCAGAGAATTACCCGCACCATCATCCAAAGTTTGATATAGATGAGAAAGCCATGCTGATCGCAGCCAAAACATTGGGAGCAGCCGCTTTAAATTATCATAGCTATCAGGAAAACAAGGATACTGTTGAGGTAGGATAGCAAGGAGAAAGTCCAAAAAAAACGGCCCCAAGCCTAATCAGGCCTCGGGGCTGTTTTTAATATCCGCAGACGGTAAGCATTTTTAGCGGTTTCTCCTAAGTGGTCAAGCAAATTATAGTTCGCATACGCCCCGACAGCAGCACCTATTCCCGGCACCAGCTGGAGCATTTTAACAAAGTCGATATAATCCCGGTATTCCTGCTGAAATGCCTTCCAGTCCATGTCAGCCATTGTTTCTTTCCTGTCATCCCATTCTTCAATCAGCTTTAGTGTTTCTTTCCTTTTATCATCACTGGAAAATGCGAGCTGAAAGACATGGAGGAGAAACAGGCGCTCTTCATAATCTTTTGTATCAAATCCATATATGGAGGCAGATTCAAAAAGAAATTTCATCTTAATGCTCAGCAGCAAGGGAAAATCAGCAATGCCAAGGAGTATTCCCCCTGCCCCGGTTCCGGCACCTTCGACAGCAGCTGTTTTGCGGTAAGTCGAAATCTTTTCTTCCAGCATGAGATCCATGTTTTCAAGGCTGCGGCCGGCAGATTGTTTTTTTCTGGTGAGTGCATTCGATCCAACCAAAGTGGCCTTTACCATATTCTTAATGCTGTCAGTGATAATTTGATGAGCTTTTTCAGGTATTATACTATTTACCTTTGTCTGAGCTTTTTTGGAAAGGCGATTCAGCATGCTGGAACGCTTGTTGATCCGTCTCTTCCATTCTTCAATTTCATAAAAAGCCTTTAATTCATACTCCATCATTTTTCCTACCTGCCTTTTTTCAGGATGACTCTATATACGCACAAAAGACAGCAATGGTTTCATTTTAAGCACGGCTGCCTGCCAGCCGTTTCTGAATATAGATATGAGTATATACATATGCAAATAAAACTCCAACGGCTAAAGCCAAAAGCGAAGCCAGCCATCCGCCATTTGCCAGTACAGCAAGCGATAATAAGAGTGCCTGAACATAAAGTATTCCTGTCAGCAGCTGTTTAAAGGCCTTCTCCTGTATATCCTCTTTAACCGGATATAAATTCACCCACAGCTTATCCTGATGGTGATTCCATAGCGGCAGCAGCTGAAATCCGGTTAAGTACATGAATAACGGCACAAGCAGGATTTGTCCCATTCCATACGAAATCAAATAAATTGCTCCAGCACCAATCAGAGTTAAACGAATGAATAAACCGAAGTAATCACCGGAACGGAGAAATGTACGGACATAAAGGTTTTTAAAAGTTGCATCCTGTTTGAATGGAATTCCTGAAAGCAGCCAATCAAGCCACTTCCGTCTTTTTACGCGGTCTTTCAGCTTTGGAACATCTGTAAACATATTGGCCAGCCTGTAGAAGGAGGTCATTCTTCGCTCTTCCTGATCAATCAAATATTCCCATTTCAGCCCTTTATCCCTGGATTTCATGGTAAAGAACAAATACAGCAGGATCAGCAGCACACCTGCTGCCAGCATAAAAATGGGGGAAGCGCCGCTAAATAGAAAATATAGAAGCACAGCGTTAACAGCATAACGGACAAATGTATCCAATACATGTACGCTTGTTTCGATATAATATTGTATCTTCCAGCGTATCAGCAAATTGATCATTTTTAGCATCAGCAGGATCAGCAGAAATGGTAAAAACACTTTAAAATTGCCATCATTCACCGCTGCATATAAGGGCAATAAAACTCCAAGCCCCATAACAAGGAGATATGCATGCACAAAAAAGCTGACTGCCATCGAACGTCTGAAATACCCTGAAAGCCTGTCTTCAAGCGGCAGCAGAAAAATTTTGTCCGCTTCAGAAAAGAATGTATAAATTGGGCTGTAGGTAACCAGAAGAGCTAAGATGATTGCTATAACCGCTGCAGCAGGAAAATCACCGGGCAGGGTTTTTATCCACTCCTGATAATAAAAAGCTGCAGTTCCCAGAAGAAACACCATGACAATGACAATATGGCCATTAAAGATATAACGGAGATAGCGGGAAAGCTCTTTGACTGTTCTCCCGAACCTCTCCTTCCATAATTGTTTTTCATCAAACATAATCTTCTTCCTTTGTGAGCTGGATATATAAATCATCGAGGGTTGCTCCCGGCATTGCAAATTGCTTCTGCAGCTCCGCTAAAGTTCCCTTCGCCCTTACTTTGCCTTCATGTAAAATCACAAAACGATCACAATACCTTTCAGCGGTTGCCAGGATATGGGTGGACATAAGAATGCCGGCACCGCTCTCTTTCATTTTCTTCATCAAATCGAGAAGTGACTGAATGCCAAGCGGGTCCAGACCAACAAATGGTTCATCAACAATGTATAATGACGGCTGTACTAAAAAAGCGCACATGATCATTACTTTCTGCTTCATCCCTTTAGAAAAATGAGCTGGAAACCATTTCAGTCTTTTTTCCATTCTGAATTCCTTCAGCAGTGTTTCCACTCTTTGTTTATACTCTGTTTCAGGCAGACCGTATGCCATGGCTGTAATACGCAAATGCTCTTCAAGTGTAAGTTCATCATACAAAATCGGGGTTTCCGGAACAAAAGTGAATTGCTTGCGATATCCTTCCTTATCCTTAAGGAATTGCATGCCATTGATCGTTATTTCTCCCTCCTTCGGTTCCATTAAGCCAATTACATGTTTGATGGTCGTACTTTTTCCGGCTCCATTAAGGCCAATCAGGCCGACGATTTCACTTTCACCCACTTCAAAGGAGACATTCTTTAAGACCGGGTTTCTCGTATAGCCGCCGGTAACGTTTTTAATTTCAAGCAGCGCCATTCTCAACGTCCTTCCTACTATGTATAAGTCCATTGTAAAAAAAGCCAAAGTAAATTGTCCAGTTTAGACAAAATTCCTGTATATAAATTACGGGACGGGACATTCTAATCTATGAAGGGGAAACAAGTCATTTGAACATCATTCAGATGATCAAAACTTGAAATGAGGTGTCTGTCGCAGACAGTTTCCTTTCAGTATAAGCTTCAAACGTTCCTAATAAGGGGATGGTTGCATTGCACATGAAACCTGATGATCTTAAACACTTGATCGCTTTACCCGTAAGTGGTCACTAAGTCATTTTTTAAATGAGGTGTTTGTTAAAGACTATCATCCATGCTTTATACGCCTATAAAAGCATATAAAGAAAATAAGGGGATGGTCCGGTTGAACAAAGATCGATTTTCTCTAGATATGAACACAATTCATTCATAAATGAGGTGTTTGTTAAAGAGAATTTACCTGAAATAGAAACGTACCAATAGAAGCTTCCCCTTCACGAAGGCAGGATTCCAAGCGGATCCTGCCTTTTAATTTTATTAATAGAACAATGCAATAATCCTTCCCCTTTTGCTTTTTTGTTTTTTGACGGATATGGTAGAATTGTGAAAAAGATATTTGGTTAGGAGCTGAAATAATGAACGATTGTATCTTCTGTAAAATAATCAATGGCAAGATTCCTTCAGCCAAGGTTTTTGAAAACGAGCATGTGATGGCATTTCTGGACATAAGCCAGGTCACAAAAGGGCATACACTAGTCATTCCGAAAGTACATAAAGAAAACTTATATGAAATGGATGCTGAAACAGCCCGGAACTATTTCGAAGCTGTTCCAGAGATTGCCAGAGCCATCAAGGCCGAATTTGATCCAATTGGCTTGAATTTAATTAATAACAACGGTGAACACGCCGGACAGACCGTTTTCCATTTCCACTCCCACCTTATTCCCCGTTATGGTGACGGAGATGGCTTAGGGGTTGTGTGGAAATCACATCAATCTGATTATTCAGCTTCAGATCTTAAGGAAATCTCTGATGCCATAAAAAAGCATCTGTAACCCTCTGATCCTCCTGTTTCTGCAGGGGGAATTTTTTTTGCCTATTTTATCTCTAATTTTTCAAAATGTTCATTTTTTTCTCTGTACAAATCAGTAAATTTTGTTAACATATTAACTATCTTTATTTCTTCACAGCGTTATAGTGAATTAATTTTATTTTTGGAGGGAGAAAAATGTACCGTGCTCTAAATTTTAATGCAGGTCCCGCGGCCCTGCCGGAAGAGGTATTAAAAGAAGCGGAAAAGAGTTTGCTGAACTTCGGCAATACAGGAATGGGCATAATGGAGCTGAGCCATAGAAGCAAGGAATATCAGGCAGTACATGATCAGGCAATCACACGCTTAAGAAGACTGCTGGCCATCCCGGATGACTTTGAGGTGCTTTTTATCCAAGGCGGCGCAAGTCTCCAGTTTTCCATGGTGCCGATGAACCTGCTGGGAAAAGACCAGGCAGCCCATTATGTTCTAAGCGGTTCCTGGTCGGAGAAAGCTTTAAAAGAAGCAGATAAAATTGGCGAAACCGTCATTTCTGCCTCCAGCAAGGATCAAAAATACAGCTTTATCCCCAAATACAGTCAAGATGAAATTCCGGACAATGCTGCCTATCTTCATATTACCAGCAACAATACAATCTATGGCACACAACGGCAAAGCTTTCCTTCAAATAAAAAAACACCGGTAGTAGCAGATATGTCAAGCGATATTTTAAGCCGTCCTTTGAAAGTAGACCAATTTGATTTAATCTATGCCGGTGCCCAGAAAAATCTCGGCCCTTCCGGTGTAACAGTAGTCATTATCCGAAAAGAACTATTAAAAAGATCATCGGAAATGCTCCCTGTAATGCTGAATTACAATACATTTGCCAATAATAACTCTTTATATAACACACCCCCTACTCTTTCAATCTATTTGCTGTCTCTTGTGCTCCAATGGGCAGAGCAGATAGGCGGCCTTGAGCAGATCGAAAAGGCCAATGAGATGAAGGCAAAAATGCTTTATGATGTTATTGATGAAAGCGAAGGCTTTTACATAGGGCATGCCCATAAAAACAGCCGGTCCCGTATGAATGTCACTTTTAATCTTCAAAGCGAGGATCTCTCCAGGGAATTTCAGAAACAGGCAAAAGAAGCAGGGTTCGTCGGGCTTGGCGGACATCGTTCTATCGGGGGGTGCCGCGCATCTATTTACAATGCTGTGCCAGAACACCATGTTGAAAAGCTGGCCGCATTTATGAAAGCTTTTAAAAATAATAATTAAAAAATATAACACCTTTGAATTCCTGTGATATATGTTATAATGAGTTAAAGTTTTTCGCTGCAGGCAAAGAGTGCACTGCAGGAGAGACGACAGAGCTTAGTCAGAGAATAGCAGAGGAGAGATGAGAAATGAATACAAAAAATTTAGTGGCCTTATCCCTATTGGTCGGGATGGGCGCAGTGCTTCATGCCGTTGTTCCAGGGTTCTTCCTCGGAATGAAACCGGACATGATGCTAACCATGATGTTTTTAGGCATAATCCTTTTTCCAGACACCAGAAGCGTTTTGCTTTTAGGTTTAGTTACAGGCCTGATTTCCGGATTTACCACAACCTTTCCTGGAGGATTAATCCCGAATATCATTGATAAGCCTGTTACTGCATTCACCTTTTTCGCATTGTTCCTGATCGTAAAGAAATTCAGGAAGAATATCGTCAGCGCAGCTGTCTTAACAGCAGCAGGAACAATCGTATCCGGAATTGTGTTTTTAACTTCTGCATACCTGATTGTCGGACTGCCGGGACCTTTCACAGCATTATTTGCAGCAGTTGTACTTCCTGCAGCTGCAGTTAACACGGCTGCAATGGTAATCCTTTATCCTGTAGCACAATCAATCGCAAACAGAACCAAGCTGACTCAGCAGACGATCAGCCAATAATTATACAGAAAAGCCCGCAAATAAGCGGGCTTTTTTATTTTGGAATTTTTTAGAAACTGCCGACAATCAGACCCAGCAAGAACAAAAACGCCCCGCCTGCTGCCAAAGCAGCTGCCCTTTTTTTCAGAACATACTTCGGAGGATAGACTCCGGGTTTCTTTATTGAAAGGAAAAAATGAATACCTCCTAAAAACAGCACTACACTTAATGCAAAAATTCCAGCCGCTGCTCCGGACAACCTGCCTCCCCCTTTCGCAAAATATCCTTCTACTGAATTGTATGCCTGTTTGCCAGGAGCTATGAGGATATGGTTTACCCTTATGTATTTTGTGATATAGATATAGATAGAACACTTATCACTTTCAGCTTTAGAAAAATAAATATTGTAGTAAAATAGACATATAAATAAGATTTTGAGGTGATGGTTATGAAAGCCAAATCGTTATTGCTTGGACTATTAGCTGGCGGTGCTGCAGCCGGCATATCCACACTATTAACTGTACCTGCTTCAGGAAGAGATACCAGACAGCAGTTAAAAGAAAATACAAATCTTCTGAAAGAGCAGCTTTTAGAATTAAAATCCGAATTGATGGCCATAAAGGAATCAGCTTTATTTGCTTCTAAGGAAGGTAAAACAGCCTTTAAGGAATTCTCAAGCGACATCAAATATTCAATCAGCAATTGGAAAAACGAGATCCTTCCCCATCAGCACAGGCTGCAGCGGGAATTGCAGGAAATTGAAGCAGCCATACACGAACTTGAAACAAATATAAATAAATAGTAAATAAATAATCCTTCTTTTTTCTTTAGTTAAAAAGGAGGATTATTTTATTTTTGAACGAAAACTAATATATTATTAAAATGCTTGAAAATTTTTTAAAACTTTAAATTGGCTCTCATCCCTTGACCTTAAGCCTTTTATAGAAATATTTGATTATATTTCTAAAAATTTTGTAAATTTATATCTTTATTAATTTTTGTTTTATTGGCATAATGATACTATAAAAGAAAAATGAACTTCCAACCGTTTGGTCAGGAATAATTAATTTTACAAAGTAGGTGAACTTTTGAATGTCGGACAAAGCAATTTCTATAAAGGAAGCAATGATTTTCAGCCAGCGAGTGGCACAGCTGAGTAAAGCCCTGTGGAAGTCTATAGAAAAAGATTGGCAGCAATGGATAAAACCCTACGATTTAAACATTAATGAACATCATATTTTATGGATTGCCTATCATTTAAACGGAGCATCGATTTCCGATGTTGCCAAGTTTGGTGTAATGCATGTCTCTACTGCATTCAACTTCTCCAAAAAGCTCGAAGAACGGGGTTTTCTCCAATTCTCTAAGAAAGAAAGCGATAAAAGAAATC
>NZ_BCUY01000097.1 GCF_001591465.1 Cytobacillus firmus NBRC 15306 | reverse complement strand
ACTAAAGAATTTCAGCAGTATAGAGAATCCAGAGGAATAAACCTTCGGGTTTGTAGAAAAGCTGACCCTGAGAGTAAGGGAAGAATAGAAAATGTAGTTGGATTTATCAAACAAAACTATGCCAAACATAGAGTGTTTCATAACATCGACTCTTGGAATGAGCAAGGATGGGAATGGCTGAACAGAACGGGTAACTATAAAATACACAATACAACAAAAAAGAGACCATTCGAAGTGTTCCTCCTGGAAAAGCAACACTTAAAACCAGTCTCCCAAAATATAGATATTCAAAATAACTATGAGATAAGTATAGCAAGATGTGTTCATAAGGACAATACTATTCGTTACCAATCTAATCGGTACTCTCTTCCACTTGGAACTTATAACAAATATGAAAAAGTATGTATCAAGGAAACGGAGACTAAAGAATTAGTTATTTATATACCTGATACTGGCGAAATTATTGCAAAACATTCAATTCCCGAAGGGAAAGGGATGTTAATAAAAGATAAAAAACATAGTAGGGATCGTACAAAAGGTGTTGGAGCATTCATTAATACAGTGGCTGAGAGATTTGAAGATAAAGAACTAGCCTTTAAATATTTAGAGAAGGTTAGGGAAAAAAATCCTCGTTACATTAAAGACCAGTTGCAAATCATCTTGCGCGAAACAAAAGGTATCGATAACGAAGTACTGACTAAAGCGTTAGCAGAGTGTTTAAAAAGGAAATTATACAGTGCAACTGATTTTGGCGATATCATTGCATATGTGAAACGTCAGCGCCAGGTACATGAAACAGTTATTGATAAAAAGAAAGAAGTTAAGACTTTGAACAGGCTATCAGAATGGGTTTTAGAAACAGAAGCATACAAAAGAAAAGTAGATACTTACACGGTTTTAATGGAGGTTGAATAGCGATGAGCCAAATCCAACAATTACAAGACATAATGAAAGGGTTAAGACTCGTTGAAACTGCCAAGCATCTCCCCCATTTGATCAGAGAAGCTGAGCAAAAAGACCTTTCATTTACTCAATTCCTGTTAGATGTCACTTCTTATGAGCAAACTCGAAGAGAAGAAAAGCAACTAAACAACCGATTAAAGTGGGCAACTTTTCCTTTCAGCAAAACACTTGAGGAGTTTAATTTAAAAGAACAAAAGTCTTTAAGCAACAAACAACTAAATAGATTAAAAGATTTAACTTGGATAGAACAGCTGTACAATTTGATTTTATTAGGGCCACCAGGTGTAGGTAATTATGAAAAGACTTTGTTTATGGAAAGATATCTAAATTAATTGTAAAATTTGTATACTGTACATCAAATATCTTTCCATAATAATCAAAAATTCTTATCTGCAAAATTGCTCCAACCACTTCAATAGATCTGTGTCCTCATCCCAAACTGGGGTATCTTGCGTTAAAACCTCCATATATGCGGCTTCTAATGCTTTCCTTTTTATTTCCGTATTTGCCCTTAAATAAATTTCAGTGGTAGTAACATTTACATGGCCTAATAAATCTCTTATATAAATCAGATTTACTCCCGCCTCTAATAAATGCATAGCCTTTGTATGTCTAATCATATGAGGATGAAGTCTATTAGGAAACAGAACATCTATATGAGCCACCTTAGCCTTTTGTAAATACTTTTTTAAAATGTATGTTATACCTGGCCTCGTAAATGGGCGGATATTACTATTATAGAAAAGTGGATAATCTTGCTTCCCATTTTCCAATAGATTATTTTCTTTCATGTAATTCTCCAACAGACCTCGAGTTTTATCCATAATAGGAACACTTCTACGTTTATTACCTTTGCCTGTTAAGGTAATAGTGGCGGGCTGAGTGAGTCGAATATCTCTTGATTTCAAATCTATTAATTCTTGTACACGTGCACCCGTATCATATAATATAGCCATTAATGTTAAATCACGGCGACCTTTTTTCCTGCTGGTATCCGGTTGTTCCAATATATGCTTTAAGCATTCCTGTGAAAGAAATTCAACAGTCTTTTTTTCTCCTTTTTTAAAGGGAATTCCTAATATTCGTTGGCATTCTAATATATTTTCAGGATTTTCTGACTGTGTATATCGGTAGAAACTATGGATAGCTGCTAATCTTTGGTTACGGGTATTAATGCCAACTCTACGCGTTTTTTCAATCCAAAGAAGAAAATCCTTAATATTTTGTGCATTTATTTTTCCGAGGGTAAGGTGCTCTGGCCTTATTTTCAATTCTAAATTAAAATAAATTAACACTTGTTTAAATGTATCCCGATAGGACTTTATCGTATTAGTACTAACATTACGCTGGCTTGGAAGATAATCGGAAAGGAATCGTGTGAGCGTTCTGGCAAAATCAGTTTGTTTCATCAGACGATACCTCCGGTATTAAAGTTGAAAAGTTCTGTTCGACTGACCCAATAATTTGGGGATATAAATCAGCAGTTAGCCTTAAATAATGTTGTGTACCCCTTAAATCAACGTGCCCTAGAAATGCAGAAAGATAGGGAAGGAGATTCGTAATATCTTCTTCATTTAAGACCCATTTTTTCAAGCAATGCACCGCAAAAGTGTGCCTGAAGTCATGGAGTCTTGGCCCCTTTCCACTATGAGAAATTCCAGCCTCCCATATAATATCTCTAAATAGTTTATATATCGTACTTTCCTTATAACGTCCTCCATAAGGAGATCTGAATAAAAAGGTATCACTAGACCCTATAAGATTAGTTTCTTCTATAAACAAGCGACAACGCTTTGTCAGGGTTCCGGCCATTGGGATTTTTCGCTCTTTTCCAAATTTCGTATCGCGAATGTATAGAGTCCCTTGATCTAAATCAATATCGTTGAGTTTTAAGCTTAATGCTTCCGAAATCCGTAGGCCACATCCATATAAAATACGGAACAGTAAAGGTAGGGTCAGATGCCTGTTTGGAGAAACATCTGAAATAGGATACCTGTCACATATGGTAAGGATATTTTTCAACTCGATTTCTGAAAAAATATATGGTACATATGAATATCTATCAATTGAAATAGTTGCAGCTGGAAAAACGTATGCCTCGTACCCAAGACGAACCATATATGTAGCGAACCCACGTATGATTGAGATTCTTCCGTTTCTAGTACTGAGAGTCTCATTTGATCTTCTTTCTGTCCAAAGTAACACTAATTCTTTCGGAAGTTTTATTTCTGATAAATTTTCATTGGTCGCCAAATTGTCAAAATGCTTCAAAAGTGAAGAGCCTTTTCTGTATTTATAGCCAACAGACTTCTTTTCCTCAATATACCCATTAATCAGTGGACCAAGAATACTTTGAAACACAACAGTTTCCTTAGACATTCTGAAGTACCTCCTCTGGGTCAATAGCACATTTTCTTAATCCGGCTATTCCTGTATGCAGATAGACATTGGTAGATTTAGAATTAAAATGTCCTAGTACTTCCGAAATTACTGATAATGGTGTTCCCTGCTCAAGCAAAGTACTCGCAAGAGTATGGCGAAGCGAGTGTAATCCTTGCCTTTTGCCAACTGGAACAGTTATTCCAGAAAGTCTAGTATATTTCGTTATTATATTATGAAGATTAGCGTCTCTTCCAAAGGCCTCGTAGGGTGCATTCATCCGAATGAAAACGAAAGGAGAATTACTAATAGGTCGACCATTTTTTAGGTAATCAATCAATGCCCAACCTATATCCTTTAAAATTGGATATGTAACGATACTCTTTGTTTTATTTTGTTTAAATTCTATCGTTATTGATTGCCAGTTCAAATCCGATAACTTCAAGGATTTGAGGTCTCCGACTCTTATTCCAAGTTTGGCAACCAAAAGCAGAATCGCATAATCTCTTTTTCCGGTTGGATTTCCTCTGTCAATACTATTCAACATTCGAATAACATCCTCTTTATTCCAGACAGAAGGAACAGGTGGATAATAATATTTACTCTGTTGGGGGACTTTTAAAGATAAATTTTCAACCGTATGTTGGTTAATATAGAGAAATCTTAAATAAACCCTGAGAGCGGTTAAGATAGATGCAATGCTTTTTTCATGATACTTGTAAATTGTTTTTACGTAATCAGAAATTATCTCTGCAGTAATATCATTCGATTTCTGAATCTTTCTACTGTCAAGATAATCTATGAAAAAGAACAAACGCTGCATACGCGTACGTAGACCTCTTTTGGAGTACTCGTTATTTTCACATTCCTTTTCATAGGCAGTAAGTTCTGATTCAAATTGTGGTGGTTTAATATAACCTGGCTTTTTTACTATCCTTCGGATAATCACGCCGTGAAGCTGATAATCGCCTAGAACTCTTATTCTTCTAATAGGACCTTTGAGTCCTTTAGGCATAGCTTCCATATAATAGTTAACTGTACAGTTGTATTTTTCCTTTAAAAAGTCTCTTCCTAATGCTTCTGAAAAATAGATTTCATCTTTTTCTTTCGCAAATGAAATAACTCTTTTGTAAAAAGCACGATAACCACAAATAGTGTTATAAGCATAATTCAGCCTTTCTAGTTCAGATAAGACTTTTGAAACTAATTCTCCAATAGGAATTCGATTTTCCATATGGCACCTCCTAGATTTAATAAATCTATTGTGAGGTGTTATGGAAAGAAATAAACGTATATTTTAATTCAATTAGCGCATATACACTTATTTCTTTCCATAAACAACAACTTTCGATAATTTCCTACACCTGGCGGACCAAGCAGAAGACGATTTTCTCCACTTGAAATGAACCGGCAGGTTAAAGTTTCTTTTACACGCTGTTCACTGACACTTGGCTGAAACTGGAAGTCAAAGTCGTGAACGGTTTTCGTGTAGGGAAGTTTAGCGCGCCGTATTCTTTTTTCTAATGACGCCTGTTCACGCTGCTCCCATTCCCTCGAAACGATCATGTCAAGAAACTCAAAATATGATACATTATTGTCAGAAGCGTTTTCCAGCACGTCATCCAATTGGCTGGCTGTGTGCTGCCACCCCAGTATTTGCAGTCTTTCTTCAAGAAGCTGTTTCATTCTGAATCACCTTCTTCGAATGCGGCATATACTGCGAGAGGACGCGTTTCCACAGTTGGAACCGAGTCAGGAATAATAGAATCGAGGGTCGCCAAACCATTATGATTCTGTATTTCCTGCTCTTTTTTTGTGCCTGGAAGACCTTCATAATGAGCAGCTGTCATTATTGATTTTGCTTTGCCGGATGCCAAAGGATAGTGGGCAATTAATTCTTGTTCATAATATATTTCTAATTCCTGCCTTTCATTTAATCGGACATTTACTTGACTGCCCGAGAAACGATACGGAACGGAATAGCGGTTGCCGCCATAGGAAATCATGCAGTCTTTGCTGACTTCTCGTACTTCCCACTGGCTGATAGAAAAAAGAGGCTTTGTTCCCCAAGTCTGAAGGAAAGGCTGTTCCTTCTGCCATCTTTCCAGTGGCATTTCTTTCGTTGTGTCGTTAGGTTTTTTATTTGCTGTCTGGTCAAGCCAGATGCGAACTTGCGCATTTAATTCTTCTAGTGTGCTGCCCAATCTTCTTTGAAAGAAGTTGCCTTTCAAGTACTGCACCAGGCGTTCTACTTTTCCTTTTGTCTGCGCCCGATAGGGCTTGCACGCTTTTGGTACTACTCCGTAATAAGACAGGAAGTCTTCAAACTTACGGTTAAACCGGATTTCAACCGGGCTGTGTTTAATCACGACTGTTCTCATGTTATCGTAAAGAATTTGAGAAGGAATCCCGTTAAAATAACTGAATGCATTCATATGGCACTTTATTAATGTTTCTAATTTCATGTCAGTTGTAAATTCAACATACTTCATGCGCGAATAGCTCAGAGTCATGATAAAGGCATGAACCATTTTCTTTTCACCGTTCACTTCAAACTTGCCAAGATTTACAGCCCAATCCATCTGGCCTTGACGCCCTGGTGGTGTTTCAAAACGAATCGTTGCTTGCTTTTTCGGTTCTGTCCGAAAGGGTTTCACGAAGTCTTGCAAAATCGTACTTTTTCCTTCGTATCCCATTGCTTCAATCTCTTCCAGCAATACAGCACAGTTTGTTGTTCCCTCCTGAATTCGCTGAAGCAGATAGGGCTTAAATGGATCTAGTTTACTTCCACGCTTTTTCCTCGATTTGCTTTGTGGCAGCTTTCCACTTTTTAAATACTTACCGACGGTCTTTCTGTCAAAACCAGTTTCTTTCGCTATTGCTGTCTTGGACCAGCCTTTTTGATGCAGTTCTCGAATCATAAAAAACTCCCCTTCACTTAACACCGCCACGTCACTCCTTAAAATCAAAAGTACGTAACGATTATCTGTTATGAATGGGGAAATTTAAACCGGAGATATTGTCCATTTTAAACTCGGAACTAACAATTTTTCCTCTAGGACTTAGAGTTATTTCAATAAGGTTATTCTCTGCTAGTATAGCTAACTCAACCTCTACCTTTTCTACGTCTCTTTTTACTTTAGAAGCTATTTGAGAGACACTCATTCCTCTTTCTTTTCTATTTTCTCTAAGCCAATACAATATATCCCTTTGTAGTTGTTTCATGTTCTCCCACCCTTTTAGTTTCGCTTTCAGAAACAATTTTTTTTTGAGTTGTAACTGGGAGTCAATTCAATAAAGTTAACCCCCAGAAAGCAAGATCAAGGGATTTATTCTTTTTCTAGTGCTCTCTGATAACAAGCTTCACAGATAGCTATTTCTCTTTCCTCATAAGTCCTCAATACAGTGCCACACTTCATACACCTATCGAGGTGGTTCCCTCTCTCTTGCTCTTTTATAAGCTGTTCTTTGGCTCTACCCAAGAGCTTCACCCCCTTTTCTATTTCTACCTTTTATTGTCAATGAAAAGCATACTTAAGTCCAGCTTATTATTTACAACGATACAGCAGCTCAAGTGTGACAACTCCAGCAGGGGAGGGTTCTCAGGGAGCTAGGACAAGTGGTGGCTTCTTGGGGGCTCAAAAAAATCAGGCTAGGGGAGGCTTTCATACCCAAATAGAGCCATTTTTACAAACAATAAAATAGAAAACCCCCTTTAGAGTCACCTCCAGAGAGTGCAGCTCGTACAAACCACCAAATAGCGACAATTCAAAGTTTTTATTTGTAAAATTTTTGAGGATGTTGCCATATCAAGGGATTGTGAGGTTTTGTCCTTGAGTTGATTCAGGGGTATGTAAGCCAAAAGTAAATACTTCTCTGGTATATTTAGTGAATTGTACTTTGAAAACACAACCAAGAGCTGAACAACTGAAGTGCCAGCTCAAACTTAAACATTTACTCCTTTTCATAAAAACAAAATAAAGAAAAGAATTACCTAATTATTTCCAGGATAGTCTTTTCTTATAGTAAAAGGATTGTCCTTACAATCTAATTATTTTTAGGTTTTTCATACTTAATTATTTTAATGTTAATAGCATCGGAATCTATTTTTAGTTTTTTTCCAACATCTTTAACAATTGATTCAATTTCCTTTTTAATTTTATTATTAGGTTCATTTTTTAGGTGAATATCTATATCTACTCTTTCATCAGAAGGGGCTGAGGCCATCATGGCTACAGCTTCATAACCATTATCCTTCAAACTTTCCCCAATTTTTCTATAAAAGTCTTTCTCTTGCAGCATTTTATCAAATTCCATTCCCTCTTTTATTTGCTTTTTTGTAAAAGGTTCACTTGAAACTACTTCAACTTTAGAGTTATCGATTAAAAATAATACTCCTCCAACAATCAAAGCAATTATAGTGCAGACTAAAATCATTCTACCCTTTCTCAACAATATCCCCCCTATAACTATTTGCCAGTAGTTTATATTTATGCTTGTCTATAATTTGTTATCCCATTGGAGCAAAAAATAATGATTATTTTTAGAATCAATATCCAATTAAAGGATCAACAATCAAAAGCAATAATGAGTCAAAATTATGCAAGTCCTTTTTCAGAACGAGATTTCTTGCTTTTTACATTTTTTTAAAAAAACATACTGCCAGTATCAGCATTTTTTAAATGCCAAATACAGAGTTGCAGATCATAAGGATAAAAAATATAAATAACAGGATGACCCTAATGGAGTTTATCTTAAATGGGGTAGACTCTTTTTTTTATGATTTGATTTTAAAAGAAGATTTCCCTCAAGTACACCTCTATTCGACACCTATTTTTTTTTATGTTCTAAAGAAATGAGATGGCAAAAAGGAGCTTACGCTCCAGAATAGCTCTCAAGTGTTTTCTGTACTGGTTTCACTAAGAATAAAGAAAACTTTCAAGCTGAAAACTGAGGTGAGCCTTACAGCCCCAACAGTTCAAATTACTTTTTAAGTATGCAGTATTTGATACCGGAATTACTCTAACTATGCAGTATTTGATACTGGGCTAGATTACTTGGAATTAAATCAAGGGGTGGGTTCTCCCAGATTCCACTCTCAGTGTTACTTACAAAAGTTACTTTTCAAGCTCCATTGATGTGGAAATTAGCAGCTATCCTAAAAAAATTTCTAAAAAAAAAATAAAAAAAATTTCACTCTTAGAGCCACAAGGAGTTTGAGCTTTTAAGGTTACCTCTTGAGAAGCTCAAAACCAGAAGTGTCTTACAAAAAAGTAAACACTTTGCTGGTATATAGGGTGAAGAGGTTAAAAGAAGTAAACACCTCTTGAAAAGAATTAATGTAAGGAGTCAGCAAGAAGCTTACTCAATTACCGGAGCTTTCTAGTCTTCTTATGTCACTGACAATGGCTTTGTTTCTTTCCTGTTATGTAAGTTTTGCTTATCAAAGTTACTTCAACCGAGGGGCTAATAACTCTTCAAACATCAGCTCCTTTGCGGAGCTTTAAAAGCACCTAAAGAGAGTTGAACTTGCCAAGACCTCCTTAAAAGAGCGAGCGAGTCCTCTCCCTTACTTATTAAATTATCGTTCTCCCTTACTAAGCAAGCTGACGAGCTTGTTTTTCTTTTGGGGAGGAAGAAGCAAAAAGTTGACAATGGAGGGGGAGAAAGGAATGAAAATTGTTAAACAAACTAAGAAAACAAAACAGTTTGAGCTATTTAATGAAGCTGGCTCAATATGTAGAATTTTTAGAAGATATGGAGGAACTGGCAAAAAAAGCAAAATCCTTTAGGGGGTGAAAATAATGGCAGTCCATTTCTTTGTAGATATTGATAAAATTCTTGATCGAAAAAAAATGTCACTCACTGAGTTAGCAGACAAGACAGGTGTTTGTAGACAAAGCTTATACAAAATAAAGAAGTCTAAAAAGGTTACATTTTCAACACTTAATAGAATTGCCAATAGCCTTGGAGAGACCGACTGGGAAGGTCTTGTAAGTGCTGAGTTTAAGTCAAGTGGAAAAATAATTCGATAACGAAAAGGGAGATGGTCGAAAATGAGAAGTAACAAACAGATTGACAAACTAAACCAAGAACTCGCAGGTATTGCTGGGAAGATTTCTTCAGAATACAAAAAACGAAACGAAGCAGAGCTGAATAATATTCCAAACAAAAAGGAGATAGTCTCAGAAGCTGAAAAGAATATTCTCTCTCTGAGGAAAGAGAAAAAGGAATTGGAAGCTAAGATTACAAAGTTACGTACTGAGTTGGAAAACGATTTATTTTGGGTTTAATTTAAAACTTTTGGAGGAAATTGCTGAAATTAACAAAGAAGTTGAAGTCCTAAACCAGAAGCAAAATGAGCTGCAAGCTAAAGTGGAAGAAGCTCACAAGGGATTGACTGGCTGAAGCTTATGGGTTCCCAGTGAGTGAGGAACGTATTTATATTCCAATGTATGGCACTTACTCAAATAGCACTCGAAAAGAGATTGTCAATAGCGACAGTATAATTCCAATTCTGAGAGAGTACAAGAATGAAGTGGGAAGAGTCTCTGATGAGAAAGCTAAGGAGATTGCCTCCAAAGTTATGGAATATACGATGAAGCTTATGAAGGAAGAAGGAATTGAATTGTAATTAGCTAAGGAGGGGGGATCACCCCTCTTCTTTAAGTTGTTTTAAAACTATGGAGGTGTTTTTAATGTTACGCAAAGGAGCTGATATTAAACTTTTAAAGTTACACTTTAAGTTTGAAGAAGAAAAGAGAGAAAGGGAGCTTGAATGGTTCCTTAATATGCAAGAAAGAAAACTAAGGGAAGTAAACGAGATATTAAAAAAAGTGGGGGAGAGGAACAAAGATGGATTATTCACAAATGACTATTGAGGAGGGTATAAGAGCTGGAGGGCAATTCAAGACACCTCAGAGGGTTAAACAAGATGAAGCATACAAAATGAAATTAAAACGAGATGAAAATATGAATAAGGAACGCTTCACAGCATTTATTGATAAAGAATGTTCAAGAGTTTTCAGGACTTTAAGCCTTGAATTGGCTGGAGTCCTATTGAATATGTTCGCTTATATAGAACAAGGTAAGTCTGGAGCAATGAAGCTACATGGAAAACATATGGGGGTTAAAGAGCTTTCAAAAATACTGAGAAAGTCAGAAAGGAAAACAAAAGATTACCTTTCAGATCTTGAAGCTCTTGGCTACATTGAAGCTGAGAAGGAAGGAAGAAGAAAGGTTTACTCAGTTGATACGAGACTGGCAACGAGAGGAGAAATTGTTGGAAAGGGCTACTTCACAAAACTTTATATTAAAAGATTGAGAGACGCTCTTCAAGTGATGACTATTCAGGAAGCTGGCCTGTTATTCTTTATGATACCCCACATGAACACCAGAGCTTTTGTTCTTTGCTCTAACCCTTATGAGATGGACATTGAAAAAATAGTACTTTGGAATAGGGAACAACTAGCAGAAGAGTGTGGATTGTCTTTGGTTCAAGTCAAAAGGTTGACAGCAAGTTTAAAAAAGAAACAAGTCCTCATTGAGATTGGTACTCATAGAAGTGCAATTATTTTAAGCCCTGAACTGATAAGCCGACAAACTACTAAGATTTCAGTTTATGAAATTGGACTGATTTTAAGAAATGATGTGAATGGTTCAGAAGTTAGCTGGTAAGAAAACTACAAATGGGGTGAGCATTTTGGATAATGTTAAAAACAATTACAAGGCTCTTTTAATGGAGTTTGAAGAAGCTTCTCAGTTTTACCAACGAACTGGACTCTCAAGGCTTTTGGCTCATTCTCTGGAAAACTTAGAACGCTTTGAGAGATTATTTGTTAATTGCTACTCATTAGAGGAACTTGAGGAGCTGCAAGTTGAGCTGGAAACTCAAGGTTTGGTCCTAGCTTAGGTAATAAAGAGGTGAAGAAAAATGGCAAAAATAACTGATAAAGAAAAGAAAAGGATTGAGGAACTGGTTGATAAGGCTCTTAATGGTGGTTTGAACAAGAACGAGATTGAAGAGCTATACACCCTACTCAAGAAAGCTAAAAATGAACAAGAGAGTGGGGAAAATAAGAATAAGAACCCAAAAGAGTGGTTAAGTGAAGAAGTGATGATTTTACTTGCTGAAAAAGCTCTAGTAGTTGCTAAGAGAAAGTACCACAAGAGTTTACCTCTCAGGGAGCGTCACAAGATAGCTTTAGAGAAAGCAAAAGAAATAAAGGCTTTTTATGTTAAACAAACTCCAAAACTAAAAGCTGAAGCAGAACGACTTAAGAAGGAACGTGAAGAACTTGAATTCTATGAGAATTACTACAAGAAATATGATTACGAGTTGTAAATTAACGAGAGCCACCCTGGAGGTGGTTCTTTTAGATTTATTTTGGGGGTGCGAGTAATTGGCTAAGCGAGGTAGACCAAAAAAGAACAGTCTTCCCAAGGAGTTACAACGAAAGATTGAAGCTCTGGAAAATGAGACTGATGAGAAAAAAGTTAAAGAGCTAAAAAAACTCATGAAGCTGGAGCCACAAATTTGTGGAGCACTTCAAGGGGATGGAACTGTTTGCGTAAAAAAACCTTGGAGT
>NZ_BCUY01000096.1 GCF_001591465.1 Cytobacillus firmus NBRC 15306 | reverse complement strand
ACCATGTCAAAAAGGAAAACGGAATTAACCGAAAAGAAAATCTCGGAAATGCAAAAAGAAGGTCGAGGGAGCGGGAATGGAGAGGAATATAAACCTTGGATTAACATTCAGGATTTCCCATCAAATGGACTAGCTACTAGAGGAAAAGGGTGGAAAACAAATCGCATTCATCAATTCCTATCTAAATTGGAACGTGATTATTACTATGTATTGGAATGGAACGCTTCCGTATTGGATATACGAGAACAATATCCATTGACCCGTGATGATACTTGGTTCATTGCAAATGAAAAAGGAATTAAACACCCAAGTGATCCTAAATCCCAAGTGCCTATTGTTATGACAACTGATTTCTTTATAACGGTAAAAGATTCCAAGGGTACAAAATTTGTCGCTCGCACCGTAAAACCTTCTAGCGATTTAGAAAACCAGCGAACGATTGAGAAATTCGAAATTGAGCGTGCATATTGGGACGATCGTGGAATTGATTGGGGGATTATCACGGAAAAAGAAATCCCCAAAGACATGGTAGAAAATGTGGAATGGCTGCATCTTTCTTATTTTGTTATTGAGGATTTGCCAGCATCCACACTTACCACCTATGCCCAACAAATGAAATCTTTTATTAAAAAATATAAAACCTCCGTTATCGAAATGGTGACAGAATTTGATCACACCTTTCAGTTGGAAAATGGAATGGGGCTTGAAATCCTTAAGCATTTAATTGCTAGAAAAGAAGTCCCTGTTGATATAACAAAGAAAATTTTCACTCACCTTTGGGTGGAAGATGTTTTCAAACTCGACTCTATTTAAGAAAGAAGGAATTGAATGTTTGTAATTAATGACATTATTAGCATCGAAGAAGTCAGAGGTAACAAACGACTAGAAAGAATTATTTGGATAGATGATGGAAACATCATTTGTTACACCATCAATATGGAAAAGGAAAGTACACTTCCAGTCAAACGGAAAGTTTCTGATTTGCAGCAATTACACGATGACCAATTACTTTCTTTTATAGCTAGCGATCCGTATGGTTTCATTTATCAAGAAGAGGAACACCTTTCTGAAAAAAGTAAGGAATTGCGGGATGAACGGTGGGAATGCATCAAAGATATGATTTTACTAGAACCAGAAATATTCGATAGTAATATAAGGGGTCGGCTAATAAAAGCGGCAGTTGATAAAACAGGGAAAAATAAACGTTTGTTTTATAAATATTTGACTCAATATTGGCAAAGAGGAAAAGTCAAAAACGCTTTGCTGCCCGACTATAAAGATTCTGGTGGCAAAGGAAAAGAAAAGACTTTTACAGACAAGAAGAATGGGAGAAGACGGAAGTTCGAAAAAGTCATTGGGGAAGGGATTATCATTACCAATGAAATTAAACGGATTTTTGAGGTCAGCGTAAAGAGGTTCTATCATACTACCCAAAAAAATCCACTTGCTACAACCTATAATTTAATGCTCCAAACATTCTTCGTAGCAGATTATCGGTATGAAAATGGCGTGAAAAAGCCTATTCTCCATGAACAAGATAAGATCCCGACTTTAAGGCAATTTAAATTTTGGTATGAAAAAACCTATAAAGCCGAAGAAAAACTGCGTAAGAGAAAAGGTAACCGAAAATATGAATTAGAAAATCGGGCGGTCTTGGGAACATCCGTAGGTGATTTATACGGTCCTGGAACCAAGTATCAAATCGATGCGACGGTTGCCGATGTGTATCTTGTTAGCAGCTTCAATCGAAACTGGATTATCGGTCGCCCTGTAATTTATGTGGTGATTGACGTATTCAGCCGAATGGTTGTAGGTCTTTATGTAGGACTGGAAGGTCCATCGTGGTTTGGAGCGATGATGGCGTTAGCCAATACCGCTAGTGATAAAGTTTCATATTGTAAGCAATACGGCATTGAGATAACAAAGGAAGAGTGGAATTGTCATTACCTTCCGCAAACACTGTTAGCTGACCGAGGTGAACTTGAAGGCTACAATGTGGAGCGGCTGATTAATGCCTTTCATATGAAGGTCGAAAATACACCACCATACCGAGCCGATTGGAAAGGGATTGTGGAACAGCACTTTCGGGTGATTAACACAAAAGTGAAACCATTTCTACCTGGAACAGTGGATACGGATGTAAGGGTTAGAGGTGACAGGGATTACCGTTTGGATGCCACGTTAACCTTGGAGGAGTTTACCAGTATCATCATTAAATGTGCACTTCATCACAACAATCACCACTGGTTAAAAAATTATAATCAGGATGAAATGATGATCGAGGATGAAGTTTCCCTCATCCCGCGTGAAATATGGAATTGGGGGATAAAAAATCGATCAGGTAAACTGCGTTCCTATTCTGAGGATATTGTAAAACTTCACCTCCTTCCAACCGCCAACGCAAGGGTAACGGAAAAAGGAATCGTTTTTAAAAAGATGCGTTTCAGCAGCGAAACGGCATTAAAGGAAAATTGGTTTGGAGAGGCAAGAGAGAAGAGCTGGCTAATCCCGATTTGCTACGATCCACGGAATATGTCACACATTTACCTGCCAGGAGAAGACAGCAGAAGTTATGAAGTGGCAACTTTACTTGACCATCAAAAGAAGTACAGCGGCAAAACAATGGAAGAAGTAGAATATTACTTTGCTTCCGAACTGTTAAAAAAACAAACTTTTAAACATGAAGAACTGCAACAAAACGTGGATCTAACAAGCGACATTGAACACATTGTTGAAAAGGCGAAGAAGACTTTTGATAAAGAAAAAGTGGAAATGAGCAACAATCAAAAGGTGAAAGGAATCCGAGAAAATCGCTCGATGGCAAAAGAAGCAAAGCGGAAAGAAGAAGCCTTTTTACTGGCTGATGTACAATCGTTTACTGAACCTATCGAAGAGAATGTTGGTGAAGAAACAATTTCTAAACAGGTGAGTTCGAAGTTACAGTTATTACGTCAAAAACAGAAGGAGAAGTTGAACCGTGCAAGGGGTAACAGCAAGTGAGACACAGATACTGCATTGTGAAGAAATGGTAGAAGCCATTTATAGCGATCAAATTGTTCAGGATTATGAATCCAACCCTTTAATTGAAGCACTTCCTCCTATTTTTACAGAGGATGATGTGATCGAGCATTTATCGGTTATACCGTCTTATGACGAAAAAGAACGAACATTAAATGCCAACTATCGGTTTCATTGCGTACAAACAAAGATTGTTTCAATATTTTCAGCCTTTTGAGACTCACCTTGATCTTGAACAACGGATTTCAAGAGCCATTCGCCAAGGTTATTTGCACCGTAATCCGATGAAAAAAGAAGAAGTCATGAGGATTCACGAGAGCTATAAGGCGATAAAAGATGGGAAGTTTTTAAAAACCTATCAAACAGAAGCCAAAAGAACAGCTGCTGGTTTTACTATCATTGGACTTTCAGGAATTGGAAAATCGACCGCCATCGAAAGAGTGCTGTCCTTTTATCCTCAGTTAATCAAACATCAGGAATACAAAGGTAAACCATTTCACTTTACACAAATTAGCTGGCTAAAACTCGATTGTCCGTTTGATGGGTCTCTTAAAGGATTATGTATGAGCTTTTTCTCAGAACTCGATCGGTTACTTGGCTCCAATTACTTAAATAAATTCGGAGCACAAAAAAATACACTGGATTTAATGATGCAACGAATGAATCACCTAGCAAGTCGTCACGGAATTGGTCTTCTTATTATTGATGAGATACAGCATTTGAGCCTTAGCAAAAGTGGCGGGTCTGAAAAGATGCTGAACTTCTTTGTAACACTTGTTAACACCATCGGAATACCCGTTTTAATGGTGGGAACCAACAAAGCCATATCCATTTTGCAAAGTGAATTTCGTCAGGCGAGACGAGGTAGCGGTCAAGGGGATATGGTTTGGTCTCAGATGCCAAATGATGAATCTTGGGATTTATTTGTAGAAGGTATGTGGGAATATCAATGGACTTCTCACTTTACGGAATTAACAAGCGAATTTAACGATTTTCTTTATGAAGAAAGTCAAGGAATTCTCGATATTGCGGTCAAGCTATTTATGCTTCACAAGTAAGAGCGATTACAACAGGGGAAGAAAGAATAACAAAACAAATCATGAAACAAGTGGCTAATGACAGTTTGCGACTGGTTAAACCGATGCTGGATGCGATGCGGTCAGGCATACCGACTGAAATTGCCAAATACGAAGATATTCGTCCAATTGATATGGATGAGGAAATAGAGAAATACAAAGCCTCCTTTGACTTTCAGGATAAGATCCGTATTCAAAAGAAAATACAACAACAAAAACGTCAGAAAAAAGAGCAGTCACTTTTAGAAGAAGTGACGCTACAACTACTAGCCATGGATTTTGACCCAAAACAAGTGGAGAGTGCAGTAAAAAAAGTGTTCAAGATATTAGGTGAGGATATTGAAAAATCAACGGTGCTGAAGGAAGCCGTCAAACTCCTGATTGTTAAGGATGACAAGAAGGCTGAAATCAAAACCAAGAAAAAGAAAATCGATACAATAAATAAAAATTACTTGGGAAGATTGATGCAAGAAGCAAGACAAAAGAAGAAATCCGTCTATGAGTATTTTCTGGATAAAGGCATTATTAAACCACCATTAGACGAAATCTGGGAGGAAGATGAAAATGCTACACTGGTTTCCCACACCGTATCCTGATGAACTGTTGTATAGTGTTTTAGCACGGTATCATGTATGGTCTGGAAATACAAGTCCCAAAATGACGGTAGAAGAACTGTTCGGAAAACGAACAGTTCGTTCCGTTTGGGATTTGCCCGCCAATTTAAATATGTTACTGAGCCAACTGGGATCTTATTGGGGTGCCGATCAATTGATTAATAATCATACGATGTACCCTTACTATGCGGCTTTTTTGCTTCCAAAACAGGCAAAGCAAGTAAAAAAGTCGATGCTGAATAGCAAAGGAAGCACAATTCATACGCGTATCGGAGTGTCGGCAAGCAATGTTAAAGTAAAAATAAACCTTTGGGTGTGCGGTGGCTGTATTAAAGAAGACATGGACACTTACGGTGAAACGTATTGGAGAAGGGTTCACCAAGCCCCAGGTGTATTTGTATGTCCGAAGCATGAAAGTGTATTGGAAGAAACAGTTGCTTCAGTGAAATCTCAAAACCAGCATGAATTTATTGTTGCAACACCTGATGTCGAAAGAACAAAGATAAGACTTGATGGACTAAGCAAAGAGGAAATTCAACTACTTTTAGATATTTCGAAGGAAACGGACTCCCTTTTAAATAACACCCGCCTTCAAGCAAACGATAATGCAATAAGATCAAAATACATGGAACTGCTGAAACAAAAGGGATATGCCAGTGTGAATGGGATGGTAAAACGGGATAGGCTGTACCAAAGTTTTGGTGCGAAATTCTCCGACCGTAGCTTGGAACTGTTGCAGTCGCCTGTAAAGTTCCAAGAAACAGATTGGTTAACAATGATCTTCCAAAAACACCGTAAGTCTTTTCATCCGCTTCGGCATTTGTTGGTGATGATGTACTTAGAAACGGAATTGGACCATTTATTTGGTAAAAAGGAGTATCAGCCATTCGGGAAAGGACCTTGGTTATGCTTAAACGTTGCCTGTCCAAACCATCGAAAACCAGTCGTAAAAGATTTAACCGTAACGATTTGTTATGATACGAGGAAACCTGTTGGAACATTCCGCTGTGATTGCGGATTTGTTTTTTCAAGGAGAGGACCTGACCAAAATAAAGATGATCAATATCGTGTTGGAACCATCAAGGATTATGGTCCCGTTTGGAAGATGAAACTGACTGAATTGGTGAACGAAGGAAATCCCCTTACTGAAATAGCGAAAGAAATGCAGGCGGATCGAGCAACAATCAAAAAGTATGCTGCCGAACTAGAACTGAAAGTACCGTGGAAACTGCCGAAGATTGAAAAGAAAGAGGTTAACGAGCCATTGGAGGATTTTGAGGCACAATTAAATGTAAGAAAAAACAAATGGCACGAACTCCAGAAGGAATATCCTGAAAAATCAAAAACAGAATTGCGGAAAATGGTTCCTGATGTATATGCCTTTTTGTACCGCAATGATCGTGATTGGCTCAACACTCATTCCCCCGTAAAGAAAAGGATTCAATCACCCTATCAACGTGTCGATTGGGAGAAGCGGGACAAAGAATTGCTGAAACAAGTCAAAAAAGTGATCCGAAATTGGGATGAGAATGCTGAAAAACCAACCAAAATAACGGTCACTTCTATCGGAAGAAAAATAAATGAATTATCCCTATTACAGAAAAAAGCGGATAAACTCCCGAAAACAATGGAATATATTGAAAAGGTGTCGGAGGGGACAGTAGCCTTTCAAAAGAAGCGGGTTGAATTTACTCTTGAAAAGCTCAGAAAAGAGAACGAGCCAATCCTTGAATGGAAAATTTACAAAAAGGCAGGACTTCGACCGACAGTCTCCAATGAAGTAAAAAGGTTGATTACGTTAAGAACAACAGAATACGAAACAGTAAAATAGTAAGAAAGGGGGCTTCGAAGCGAAGCCCCTTTATGCTTATTTTAATGACAATGTGGAATTTTTACTTCGGTAAGAGTATATTCCAGTTCCCGACTTTTTTGTAGGGTAGAAAAAATCACAGTTCCCGACTTTTATTTTTATGTGGTGCATTTTTGAACGTAAGAATGCGGGTTTCGGAGCTGGGTAGTTCCCGACTTTTTTGTACTTCAACACGAGTGAAAATTGGAGGATTGCCTCCAGTTTTCCTCGTTTTTTTTGTCCAAAAGCTGGGAAGCAGGAATCTGACAATAAACAGGAGAATAAAAAAGTAAATTAGGGAACAGCCAATTAATAAACGCCAGGAATCCGCGAGTTTAGTTAAATAAAATGAAGTTATCATAATAACAAGTGGGTGTTAGATTGGATTATATAATGGACTTGGCAGAATCGATAACAAGTAAAAAGTGAAAGTAAAAGAAATACCTAAATGGGGAGCATATCTGAGAGAGCAATGGGAAGAAAGTTTTGCTAACCATCTCAGTGATAAAGAAAAGAAGTCCATTTATTTTTATGACGATGAAGATGGCTTTAGTGGCTACTTATGGCACTTATTTAGTTATGAGAGAAGAAAGTGCTTAAAGGAGGAACATGCTGATATAGCGTTTAATAAAGAAATGAAGGAGTCTTGTTACGTTTTTTATCAGCATTCGGATGATGCTCTTATCCTTGAAAATGCTTCATCATTAACTGCCATGGACTTTGTAAATGAAGAGGATATTTACATAGTAGATAAAGAGTTTAACTGGACTTATATAGTAACCCATGAAACAGGCTGGTGCGGTCCATATTTTAGCCGGAAGTGACCTTAAATATTTTACATTTTAAGAAGAGAAGGTGGAGGCAAGAGAACCTATTCTCAACGAGTTACGAGTTCAGCCAGGATTTACAACCGTTTTCTTAAAGGGTATGATTTTTATAGATAATAGATTATGGGAGCGGAATAATGAAAGAACTAACATTCAAATCTTACGGCCAATTTCTCCAATTTAACGAGCATAAGGCGATGGAGAAAGCGGTCATGAAGGGACTTCAAGGAAATGAACTGGTGAAGTTCAAGCTTGAATTTCTGCAAAGAGCCAAAACCATGTGGAAAGAGTATGATTGTGATCTTTGGCTGGAAAAACACGGGTATGTCATCATAAATGTTTGGAAAGATGGCAGCGGCAAAAGAAAAGTGACAAGAGGACGACCAAAAAAACTGGATTCTGAAAAATACGTACATACCGTTCATGTCAGGCTAGATGAGGAAACGTATAGACAGCTGACGAATCACTGCCAGGAGAATCAGATCGACGTATCTGAAGCTATTCGGGGTCTAATTAAAACACTATAGAGGCAGAAATGGGAGATTCAGCTTTCGGGTTTGAGTCTTCTTTTCATTTATACGACCCTACTAAAATGAGAAAAATATTAGACAATTTCCGAAATTTACTATCTGCCTCTTTTCTTTTTTTATTTTTTGTGATACATTAATTGTGCAGAGATAGTGATAATCATTTTCAATAAACAATATCTATACATATCAAGGTTCTTTTTTTTTAACCATTTAATGATAATGATTATCATTATTTAAAAGATAGTTTTGTAGAAAGGCTGTTTTCGCAAAGTTTTGTTGCTATTTGTATTATATTTACGGAGTTGATTGTAGCGGAAGGTGCGAGACTCCTACGTGAGTAGCGGGACAGGTGAGACCCCGCAGACGCGCAGCGTCGAGGAGGCTCATCGCCCGCCCCGTGGAAAGCGAGCATCCTGGAGAGGAAATCAACGGACAACATCGATAAGCGAAAAACAACAATTTATACGAAAAGAGCCTATAGAAAAGACTTATGATAATAAACACGTTATGAGGGTTATTAATGAGATTATGGATGTTAGGAATTGCAGCCATTGTTCTGTCGTTTATCTCGCTGTTTATCGGAGCAATAGATATAACGCCTAAGGATCTGCTTAATTGGGAATCAGATGAAACACATATCTTCCTTATCAGCCGCATTCCACGTCTATTGGCGATTATTTTAGCGGGGGCAGGAATGAGTATTGCCGGTTTAATCATGCAGTCTTTAAGCCGCAATAAGTTTGTATCACCAACAACGGCCGGAACATTGGATGCAGCAAAACTGGGTATTTTAATTTCCATGCTGTTTTTTACGAATGTCACTTATACACAGCAGGTTATTTTTAGCTTTGCCTTTGCTTTAGCAGGTACGTTTCTCTTCATGCAGATTTTAGATCGTATAAAATTTAAAGATGTTATTTTCGTTCCGTTAATCGGAATTATGTATGGAAATATACTATCTTCAATTACAACGTTCCTTGGATATGAAGCTGATCTGCTGCAAAATCTATCTTCCTGGCTTATGGGAAGTTTCACTTTAATTATTGCCGGCCGTTATGAGCTTTTATATGTTAGTATTCCCGCTATTATTCTGGCGTATCTTTATGCGAATAAATTTACGGTTGCCGGAATGGGGGAAGATTTTGCAAGAAATCTTGGCTTAAGCTATAAGCTGGTACTGAATATTGGCCTGGTCCTAGTTGCGGTTATCTCAACAACGGTGGTTCTTACTGTCGGAGTTATTCCATTTTTAGGACTAATCGTTCCCAATATTGTCTCCTTATATTTAGGTGACAACCTGCGCAAAACAATTCCGCATACAGCGGTGCTGGGAATTGTCTTCCTATTAATATGTGACATTTTAGGGCGTCTCATCATTCATCCTTATGAAATTCCGGTTAATGTAACCGTCGCAGTGATAGGCAGTGCTATCTTCTTAACAATGCTGCTAAGGGGGAGAGCATATGCGAAATAGTACAAAATTGATGATTTTAGCAGCTATGGCCATTGTGTTTATTTTGTTATATGGCTTTTATGATATTAAAGGCGGCTTTGATTATGCTTTTCCAAAGCGTATGCTAAGGGTCACAGCGATGATTATTACTGGAATCGCCATTGCTTATTCCACAGTTGTGTTCCAGACCATTACACATAATCGTATCTTAACACCTTCTGTTATGGGCCTTGATTCTATGTATCAAGTAGTACAAACCTTAATCTACTTTTTTGCAGGGTCAATGTCAGTGTGGGTGTTAAATAAATACTTGAACTTTGGTGCAGCCATTTTAGCCATGGTCATCTTTGCCCTGATTTTGTATCGGTTTTTGTTCAGGGCGGATAAGCATCCCATATATTTTCTTCTCTTAATAGGGATGATTATAGGAACACTCCTGGGGAGCTTTGTCACATTCCTGCAGGTATTAATAGATCCAGTCGAATATTTAAGTCTTCAAAGCCGGCTGTTTGCGACTTTTACAAATGTCAAAGCAGAGTTATTATTTATTTCAATTGGCATCCTTGCTTTGGCATTTCTTTATGGCTACCTTATTATGGGGAAACTGGACGTGATGTCGCTTGGCCGTGAAAATGCGATGAATCTTGGCATTAACTATGACGGTATGGTGATGAGAATTTTAATCTTATCGTCCGTTTTAATCGCTACATCAACTGCGCTGGTTGGTCCCATTACCTTTTTTGGACTGATTGTGGCCAATCTCTCCTATCAATATCTGGTGACATATAAACACTCCATCCATATTTTAGGGGCAAGCTTGATCAGTATCATTGCATTGGTCGGCGGTAATTTCCTTGTGGAGCATATATTTGAACTGCGCACCACATTAAGTGTCATTATTAATTTTGTTGGCGGAATTTACTTTATTTATCTATTACTTAAGGAAAGCAGGGCAGCAGGATGATTGAAATCAAAGGATTAACAAAACAATTTGGTAAAAAGCCTGTTGTAGAGGATGTTACAGTCACAATCGAGCCAGGGACCATCACTTCTTTTATTGGACCGAATGGCGCTGGTAAATCAACACTTCTTTCTATGGTAAGCCGTTTATTAGAAGCAGATACAGGTGAGGTATTGCTCGATCAAAATAATGTGAAAAAGTGGAAGTCTTCGGATTTTGCAAAAAGAGTATCCATTTTGAAACAGGCCAACTACCTTAATGTGAGATTAACAGTGCGTGAGCTGGTGTCTTTTGGGCGCTACCCCTATTCAAAAGGACGTTTGTCCGCTGCAGACGAAAAGTTTGTTGATCAAGCCATTGAATATATGAATTTAGCTGATATGGAAACTAAGTATTTAGATGAATTATCAGGCGGTCAGAAGCAGAGGGCATTTATTGCTATGGTCATTGCTCAGGATACGGATTATATCCTGCTGGATGAGCCTTTAAATAATCTGGATATGAAGCATTCTGTTCAGATTATGAAAATTTTGCGCAAGCTGGTTGATGAACTTGGAAAGACAGTTGTCATTGTTTTGCATGACATAAATTTTGCGTCTGTTTATTCTGACCGTATCGTAGCGTTAAAAAATGGCAGGCTGATGAAGAATGGGCCGACCAGTGAAATCATTAATTCTGATGTGCTTCGTGAAATTTATGATATGGATATTCCCATTCAAGAACAGAATGGCTGCAGGATTTGTGTCTATTTTAACTCGCATACATAAACAAAATATTCCTGGAGAAATCTATTGTGTTTCTCCAGGCTTCTGCATATTTTTTGTGTCAGGTATTTGAAATATTGGAAAATAATTTAATGAAATTTACGAAAAGTTATTGACTAATAGAGATTATTCAATAATAATTATCACCATATTTGATAATGATAATCAATATCAATAAAACATAAAAAGGGAGAGTTAAGTGAGATGAAAAAAATATTTTATGCACTATTAGCAGCCATGGTATTATTGCTTGCCGCATGTGGATCTGCCGAAGAAGCTTCAAAAGAAGAATCAGCTGATAAAGCTGAAGCTGGCCAATCTGAAGAAACAAATGCATCTGGAACTGAAGAAGGAAGCTCTGCATATCCCATGACTGTTTCCCCGACAGTTGCTTCAGTAGAAGGCAATGAGGGCGGTACAACTAGTTTTGAAGATGTAGAATTTGAAAAAATGCCTGAAAGAATTGCTGTATTTGATTATGGTTTCTTAGATACATTAGATGCTCTTGGGGTTAAAGGAATTGTCGGTGTTGCGAAGGATTCTACTCTGCCTGCACACCTTGAAAAGTATGCTTCAGATGAGTATGAAAGTGTTGGCGGATTAAAAGAACCATTACTTGAAGATATTGCTGAAATGGATCCGGATGTAATCTTTATCTCCGGGCGCCAGTCAGCTTTCTATGAAGAATTAAAAGAAATTGCTCCAGTCGTGTTTGTTGGTACTTCTGACGCTGACTACTGGAACACATTCCAATCTTCTGTAGACCTCGCAGCGAAAATGTTTGATAAAGAAGCAGAAGCTGAAAAATACACAGCAAAATATGATTCAGCTTTAGAAGAAATCAAAGCTTTAGCCGGAAACTATGAAAGCACTTTAGTAACTATGTACAATGAAGGGAAATTATCAGGTTTCTCAACTAATTCCCGCTTTGGCTACATCTATGACATTTATGGATTCAAGCCGGTAACAGAAGATATCGAATCTTCTTCTCACGGTTCTAACTTCGGTTTTGAAGCCATACTGGAATTTAATCCACAAGTGCTATTCGTAATTGACCGTACAGCAGCTGTTGGCGGCGATTCTAATATTGAAGCCGATATGGAAAATGATATCGTTAAGAAAACAGATGCTTATCAAAATAAAAAAATCGTTTACTTGGATGGACCACTTTGGTATCTGAGCGGAGGCGGTTTACAATCAGAACTTGCTAAAATTGAAGAAGTCTTAGCTGAGCTGAAATAAATAATATGCTCCTTTTACTGGTAAGCTTCTACGCTGCTGGTATCCATGTCAGGAGCAAGTTGAATAAAATTATGCGCAATCGACAATACACAAAAGGCAGGATGCTCGCTAAAGCATTCTGCCTTTTA
>NZ_BCUY01000095.1 GCF_001591465.1 Cytobacillus firmus NBRC 15306 | reverse complement strand
TGAAAATTTAATATTTTATGTAAATAGTCCCACTTCTGCAACAGCAGTCATTAATGCTAAAACAATAAAAAGCAAGCCTTTAGCGGCCTGCTTGGGAATGCTATACAAATGTGCAGTTATTCAGGAATTCTGTCATCTTGAATTTTTGAATGAACGAGCAGTCCGATTATAGTCAAAATCATTAATGAACCTAAAGCCAGTCTGCTGGCCATGTTTCCGTAGCTTGCAAAGATCAGGGTAATGCTTCCGTAAATGAGCGGACCAATAATGGAAGATACTTTTCCTGAAAATGCAAACAAACCAAAAAACTGTCCTCTTTTATTTTCTGGAGTCAATTCCACAATATATGTCCTTGTGGTTACCCACATGGAACCCAGGGCAACGCCAAACATGCTGCCTGCAATCCAGAACATGGCTTCATTGACAGCGCCAACTGCAATTGCCAATGCAACAAGAAGAAGGATACCAACATATTTAACCGCTTTATTGGCCCCTCTCGCCTTGGTTATATAGCCAAATACAAAAGAACCAATTATACTGGACACCGTAGAAACCAGATATAACAAAATGAATTTGCCAGTTGTAAAACCGACAATCGTTTTTGCATAAACGGCCATCATCGCAATCGTGGTGGCGATTGCATCATTTAAGAAAAAATAAGCAATCATGAAAGTGAAAATTGATTTATAATGTTTCATTTCTTTAAAAGTCTGCCAAATTTCCTTATAGCCTGATAAAAATGTCTGTTTTTCTTTTGCCTGGCAGGGCTTATCTTTTACAAAGAAAAACAGCGGCAATGAAAACACCAGAAATAAAATAGCAGTTGGCATGAAAGATTCGTGAAAACCGTCATCACCTACAAATAAATAAACAGTCAGGCCTACAAGGGTTCCAATATAGCCGACAGCTACTCCAAAACCCGATATCAGCGGAATATCCTGCTTTGTTCCCAAGTCTGAAATCATTGCATCGTAAAAGACCAGACTGGAATGGAAAAAAAACTTTGCAATTATAAAACAAATAATAACAAGTGCAAGGTAAACAGGCAGCCCAAATAGTTTCCCGCTAATCTGGCTGGATGCAAAAACTCCCATTAAAATCGTTGCCATGACAGTAATAAGCGTGAATATTACTATATATTTCTTTTTTCTTCCTGTCCTGTCTATCATAACCCCGAACAAAGGTGAAAACAGGACAAGGAAAAAGCTGGCCAATGCATTAGAATAAGATATAAACGTACTTGCAATCTGATTTAAAACTTCACTATCCCCTATTACTTCCTGCAGGTAAAAAGGAAAGAATATCGTATTAATATTGGATGAAAAAATGGTATTCGCAAAATCATATAGTGCCCATGATACGATCGGCAGGGTCATATACATGCGCAGGGAATTGAATTTCCCCGGTTTCTTGAGCTCCGTTTTTTCTATTTCCATGCCATCAGCTCCTTCATGTAAAAAACAGTGAGACTGTCACCGCATATTAAACCCTGATGCCGGCAGCCTGGATAATTTGCTTTTTATGGTGAATGTCATGTTCAATAAAATCGGCAAAATAATCACGCACAGTTAAGGCAGTACTTCCAATTGTAAAAGCTGTATCCAGGTTTTCTTCAGTCATCCCTTCGAGTATATGAAGGAAGTGTTTTCTGACAGTTAATAGTTCGTCAATAATTTCTAGTTGTGCATGCTTTTGAGCATATTCTGCTGCAGCATCATTCACATTCTGAAAATCAGGATAGCTCTCAAGTTCTGCACCCTCTTTAAAAAATGGGAAACGCTTCTCAAGAGAATACCTATCCCAAAATAACAGATGGGCAACTACTGCGGCAACCGGCCATTTTCCTGCTTTAACAGGCTTTATCCAGGTTACCTGGTCAAGCTCTTTTATAGACTCAAGCCACACTGAAAAAGATTCATAGTGAGTAATAATATCTTTCTTTTGCATTTTCATCCTCCTTATCTAAAAATATATTCTGCATGCAGCCAATAAATCCTTTTAAGTGCTAATCCTAAAAAAACTGTATAGCAGCCAGGCCATACAGCTTCTTTTTTGAGTTATTTTTTAAAAACAACTGTGCCTGCGATCAAATCATGCAATGCCTGTTTTTTCTCTGTAAAAGCAGCAATGATAAAGCCGATAAGGCAAATTCCAGACAGGATGGCCATAGCAAAATATCTCCCAAGTGCTCTCCAGAAGGAAATGCGATCACCATTTAAATCAGTCACTTTTAATCCCAGCAGCTTTTTGCCCACAGTCCCCTGCCATGGGGACGCATGCAGGCCTGCAAAATAGGCAACAGCAGCAACAAGATTGACAAGAAATGTTACTCCAAGTGCGCCAAAATATGATCCCATGAACGCAAGAGTTTCTGCATCGGTCATTTCTGCTTCCATATAAGATGGGTCACTTATCATCATGTTAAAAGCGTCAGATGTGCCAAAGAAGATCATAAAAATAACAATGCTCAAAATAGTAAGCGGGATTCCGACAATAATAGAATCAATTAAATAGGCCGCAAACCGGAGCCAGAATCCGCCATATTCCTTTGTGCTTTCATAAGGCTGCTTCTCTAAAGATGTCTCCACTTAAAAACCTCCTTAAATATTTAAGATGGAAGCTAACAATCTAAAAATATAGTTTCCACTATCTACTAATGTTAATCTCTAAATGAATTATATTCAACTATTTGTAAAATTTTACACAGATTTATTTTTATCAAATTTTTTTAAAAACGTTTTCATCTTGACTATTCTGTGAACACTCATCTAACTCTGTAGACACTCTCTTTCGCAAGGCATAAAATAGGTCTGTAAAGCAGAAAGTGACGTTTTACATAAATTATAAAAGAGGTGCAATCAGGCATGAAAGGTACTGCAATCCTTTACCATGATGATCATAAAGTTACGATTCTTGAAAATGTGGAGCATTCTGTGTTCGAGGAAATGAAAGATCAATGCGGCGATAAGCATTGCCATTGCCATATAGAAAATAAAGTCATCGACTTTGGTGCTGTTTCCCCGGTTTTATGGCATGAAGATGAAGTGGATTGGGATTACGGATACTAATTGGTAGCAGGCTCTGAATAGACTCAGGGCCTGTTTTTATTTTTTTCTGTCTGCCGCTGTGGCAAAGTGTTAGAATATAGATTATGATGACGCGAGGTGAATACATTGGATCATTTAATCAACCAAAGAGTAAAGGACATTGAAATTTCCGGAATCAGAAAATTTTTCAATATGGTGGCCGGCACCAAAGATATGATTTCTCTTACAATTGGACAGCCTGACTTCCCTACACCCCTGCATGTTAAAGAAGCAGCAAAACAGGCTATCGACGATAACTTTACCTCCTATACACACAATGCTGGCGATATCCGCTTGCGTGAAGCAGCAGCTTCCTTTGTGAAAACAAAATATAACCTTACATATAATCCTGAATCTGAAGTTATTGTGACATCAGGAGCGAGTGAAGCAATTGATATTGCCTTTAGAACAATTTTGGACGAAGGCTCTGAAGTAATCCTGCCAGGTCCTGTTTATCCCGGATATGAGCCAATTATTAAGCTTTGCGGTGCAGTTCCGGTACATGCTGATATTTCGAAAAACAAGTTTAGATTTACTGCTGAATTAATCGAGGAACATATAAGTGAAAAAACAAGGTGCATAGTTCTTCCCTACCCCTCAAATCCCACAGGTGTCAGCCTGACTCTGGAGGAGCTTGAGCAAATTGCAGCTCTTGTTAAAGGCAAAGATATCTTTATCCTTGCTGATGAAATATACAGCGAACTGATCTATGATCAAACCCATCACTCAATTGCTTACCTTTTACGGGAGCAAACAGTCGTCATTAATGGGTTATCAAAATCACACTCAATGACAGGCTGGCGTATTGGGCTATTATTCGCACCGGCTAATCTGGCAAAGCACATATTGAAGGTTCATCAGTATAATGTGACTTGTGCTGCTTCTGTCTCTCAAATGGCAGCCCTAGAAGCACTAACAGCCGGCATTGATGACGCCGTGCCAATGAGACAGGAATATGCCAAGCGACGTGACTATGTTTATGATCGATTAGTAAAAATGAATATGGATGTAGTCAAACCTGATGGCGCTTTTTATTTTTTCATTAAAATACCTGATGATTCCATGACATCCTTTGAATTTGCCCTTACACTTGTTGAGAAAGCAGGAGTAGCGGTCGTCCCGGGCAGTGCATTTTCCTCATATGGAGAAGGCTATTTCCGCATTTCTTTTGCTTATTCCATGGAGACATTGAAAGAAGGTCTTAACAGGATTGAAAAGTATCTGACGGCAAAAGTGTAAATACAAAAGGCGCCATTCCCATTTTCAGGGACTGGCGCTTTTTCATTGAAAAGAGGCAAGCTCCAGCCTGCCTTTTTTGCGATTACTGCCCCTTATATTTCCCGTTATTTTTTGGTGCTTTTTCCTTTTTGGCTTTATCCTTGTGTATTTTATTTGTATCAGCACTTCCAAATTCATGAGAGAATTCTGAATCAATGACAGCAGAATCGAAGCCTTTTTTATTCTTCTGCTGAGGATCATTTTTCTTGTTTCTTTTTGCCACCTGTCTACCCCCCTTTTCACTTTCATTATTAGTTTGAAGTGAAAAAAGAGGGTTTATTCATAAAAAGGGGCTTATTAATATTCCCAATATTTATATAATGCCTGTGTACCGCTGTTTTCTTCTCCCTTTTCAGCGAGCTCAGCATACATTTTCTTTGCGAGGGAGAGCCCTGGTGTCATCATGCCCATGGCTTCTGCTTCATCTAAAGCAATATTCATGTCTTTAATGAAATGTTTAATATAAAAGCCCGGGTCAAAGTTTCCCTCAATCATTCTAGGTGCCAGATTGGATAAGGACCAGCTGCCTGCTGCTCCAGATGAAATGCTTTGAAGCACTGTTTTCGGGTCCAACCCTGCTTTTTCAGCATAAACAACCGCTTCACAGACCCCAATCATATTGGATGCAATCGCAATCTGATTACACATTTTTGTATGCTGTCCGGCTCCTGCATTTCCTTGATAAACGATATTCGTTCCGATTAGATTGAGAATCGGTTCTACTGCCAAAAATGCGTCCCTGTCTCCTCCTGCCATTATTGAAAGCTTTGCATCCCTTGCGCCGATATCTCCGCCTGAAACAGGGGCATCTATTGCATATATGCCGATTTTGCGTGCTTCTTCATATATCCTTTTGGCTAATGTAGGTGTAGAAGTGGTCATGTCAATTACATATGTATTTTCTCTGCCATTTGTGATAATGCCATTTTCCCCGAGATACACTTCCTCTACATCTGCGGGATAACCAACAATGGTAATAATAACATTTGCTTTCTTTGCAACTGCTGCAGGAGTCTCTGCCCAATCTGCCCCCTTCTCTATCAGTTCAGAGGCTTTTTCTTTGGTTCTTGTATACACGACTAACGGATAGCCGGCTTTCAACAGATGTCCCGCCATGCTCTTGCCCATAACCCCTGTTCCTACAAACCCGATAACTGTATTTTCAGATGAAACCATGGTACCCTCTCCCTTGAAATATCTGAATTTTTTATATTAATCCTACCATTCCTTTTGTTTGAATAAAAATATTAGGATTTACAAAACGACAAAAGACCAGGCCAATACCTGGTCCATCCCCAATTTTATGCGCGTAATTTATAATACCCAACTCAGGTTAAAATAAAACACCCTTTAAAGCTGAGATGAAAAATTGTTTAAGAATGCTCTCGCTACCACTTCATCCTCATTTATAATTTCGACGGAAACTGCATCTTCATTCACAATCATTTTTTCTATTTCGAACACATGCAGGTCCTGTGTAAGAGGAATAGGATTCATAAAAATATAGTTCCCCTTTTCATTATTGACTTCTATATATTCCCCATCAATAATAGTGTCCTCCCCATAAACAAACTCATCCGTTCCCAGGGCAGCAGCCAATTTTTCATTATGTATGGAAACTTTTACTTTGTATAATTCTTCTTCTGAAAGAATTTTATCATTGATTTTAAACCGGAACTGCAGCTCATTGTTTTTAGTCAGCAAGGCTTCAGCATGACTATTGACGATTGAATCCTGTGTATCCTGCATGCAGCCTGACAGAAACAATGCCAAAATGGCGGTGAGCATTAGGCACATGATTTTTTTATTCATGAAGAATTCCTCCTTTTTCTTTACCTTTTCCTTTACCGCCTGACAATAAACCCCAATTGTAAAACTTAATCCTAATCCTTGAAAATAACAGAAATTAACATGAAATAAAAGAAGCCCTTCTCAGGCTTCTTTAGTGCAGGACGCGGCTTATAAAAGAACTTTGTTTCTCATATAAGTCGTTCAGCTGTTTTTCTTTAATACATCTATATCGATCATGGAAGAGAAAGCTGATTATTATGGCAACCATTTTCCATCTCTCCTTTTTACTGTTGTAGCTAAATTATAGGAGAGTTTCTTATTGCGGATAACAACCATAAGATGTGATTTCAGTCATCCTTAAGGCTGAGAACCGGTAAAAGCAAAAAAATAAACCGGCCATTATAGGCCGGTTTAAAAAGGGGGGAAAATGAGAATGATCAGCTTAATTAAGTCTGACCTAAGTGCTTACTTCTAATTTACCCGGGAGATTATATTTAAAACTCACCAAATATTACAGTTAGATTACAGTTTAGCTATTTCTTTTACAGCTTGGACTACTTCTTCAGCTGTATTCATATGAAGCGCCTTTTCAGCCAGGGATTCCATGTCCTTTTTGTTCAGACGGCTGATTTGAGAACGAGCTTTAAGGATTGAAGTAGCGCTCATTGAGAACTCGTCAAGTCCTAATCCCAGCAGCAACGGAATTGCCGTTTCGTCCCCAGCCATTTCACCGCACATTCCTGCCCACTTTCCTTCTTTATGCGCTGCGTCAATTACCATTTTAACTAAACGCAGGATTGCAGGATTATACGGCTGGTAAAGGTAAGAAACACGCTCATTCATGCGGTCTGCAGCCATTGTGTACTGAATTAGATCATTAGTGCCAACACTGAAGAAATCGACTTCTTTAGCAAACTGATCAGCCATAACAGCAGTTGAAGGAATTTCAACCATAATTCCAATTTCAATGTTGTCGGCAACCTCTGCTCCTTCGCTCACAAGCTTTTGTTTTTCTTCTTCAAGGATTGCTTTGCCCTGACGGAATTCTTCAAGAGTGGCAATCATAGGGAACATGATTTTAAGGTTTCCATAGGTGCTTGCTCTTAATAAAGCCCTTAATTGCGTCCTGAACATATCCTGTTCTTCCAGACACAGACGAATCGCCCGGAAGCCAAGGAATGGGTTCATTTCCTTTGGAAGATTCAGATATGGAAGTTCCTTATCTCCGCCGATATCCAATGTGCGGACTACAACGGGTTTTCCGCTCATCCCTTCAAGTACAGCTTTATAGGATTCAAACTGCTCATCTTCTGTTGGAAGCTGATCTCTTCCCATATATAAAAATTCCGTACGGTAAAGGCCAACGCCTTCTCCGCCATTTTCAACTACACCCTTCAAATCTTTCGGAGTACCGATATTGGCAGCCAATTCAACATGATGGCCATCAGCTGTAACTGATTTCTCATTGACAAGCTTAGCCCACTCAGCTTTTTGCTCTTCGAATTTACGGTGCTCTTCCTCGTATTCGGCGATAGCCTCCGGAGTCGGATTAATATGTACCAGACCTTTTAACCCATCCACGATAACCAGGTCGCCATTTTTAATTTGCTTCGTAGATTCCTTTGTTCCCACTACTGCCGGAATTTCCATGGAACGGGCCATAATGGCAGAGTGAGAGGTTCTGCCCCCGATGTCAGTTGTAAATCCTTTTACAAACTGGCGGTTCAGCTGAGCAGTATCGGATGGTGTCAAATCTTCAGCGATTATGATGACTTCTTCTGCAATCATGCTTGGGTTCGCAATTTGCACTCCAAGCAAATGAGAAAGTATGCGTTTCGTTACGTCACGGATATCTGCTGCACGCTCTTTCATGTATTCATTGTCCATTTGTTCGAACATTGTAATGAACATATCCGCTGTCTCTTTTAAAGCAGATTCAGCGTTTACTTTGTCTGTTTTAATTTTATCTTCAATCGGCGAAATTAATTCCGGATCACTTAATACTAAAAGATGAGCATCAAATATAGCAGCTTTATCCGCACCAAGATCTTTATGGGCATTATCTCGGATGACTTCCAATTCACCTTTAGATTCAGCTAATGCTGCCTGAAAGCGTTCTACTTCCTGTTCAGCATTTTCTACTGTCTTTTTATCGAAAGAGAGATCCGGCTCAACCAAACGGTAAGCCTTAGCAATAGCAATACCGCTTGACGCCGCAATACCATTTAAAAAGCTCATTATTCAGCCAATCCTTCTTTTTTCAATGTTTCTTCAAGGCTGTTAAGAGCATCCTGTTCATCGCTGCCTTCAGCAATAATTGTAATATCAGCACCTTGTCCAACACCTAAAGACATAACGCCCATGATTGATTTTAGGTTTACTTTCTTTTCCTTGTACTCAAGGTGAATTTCTGAGTCAAATTTGCTGGCAGCTTGTACAAGCATTGTAGCTGGACGAGCGTGAATTCCTGTTTCTGCAGTTACTTTAAATTGTTTTTGTACCATATGGGATCAATCTCCTTCTTATTATTGAATATAATTTAAGATGTGCAAGGCGTTGCCTCACGAACTTAATGACGGCAACTGGAATTTTCAGCAAAACCAGCAGCAGGAAGAAACCGTTATATTCCGTCCTATATGCTGTTTTATTTTTTCCAATGCCCTATTATTCATGTATATAGTTGTTCAAAAAGGCTGATAAAAATTAGTGATTCACTTCATCCCCAAGCTCCTCTGCTTTTCGAACACTTCCATAGAATCAGGTAAGATTACCGGGCTGTAATTAAGTCATCGGACAACTTACATCTCAGACAAAAGAATAGCATTTCACATTCATTTAGACAATGAAAAACCCTTAATTTTTCACGTTTGTTCACATTTTTTTGAGTAAAACGCTTTCATTTGCCAAGGATTTCTACTTATCATTTTAGTTATATTTTTCTTTAAATCTATGGCCTCGGATGATACTTATCCTGTTTTCTAACCAGCTTTGAAGTTTCTTTGTATTGAATTACATTGTAGCCTATTCTCATTTTTGAAATAGTCCCCTTTAGAGCGGTTTCATGATCACCTTCCGGGTCGGTATACAGTGTAACAAGATCTGCGACTGATCGGGCCAGCATTTCTATGACATGTTTCAAGTCTTCAGGGTTATAAATAGTGTTGTCTTCCATTAGGTGCTCAAGAATATCCTGAGATAAGCTTTTCACTCTGTATGCTTTTTCGATTTCAAGTTTCATTTGTTTATCCCGCCTTTTTGATTAATTTCTCAATTATATGCGGGCCATAAGAGTGAAATGCTGTTAGCTTAGCCAATTAAACACTAGCTTTTTCCTTCAGGAGAAAATTGGGCATCCTGATTGAAAAAGTTCTTATAGGCGAGAAGGATAAATAAAATTACAGATAAACCTACACTCCCCAAAATCCCCAGCAGGATGACAATCTGATATTCAATCGCAAGCAATGGACTTACTCCCGATAAAATCTGCCCGGTCTCCATCCCAGGCAAAAAAATGATGCCCATTCCCAGCAAATCGCAATGGTTTTTTTGAGGCTTACTGAAAGTCTGGTTCCAGCCTGTTTGTAGATTGTGTAAATTGCAAAACCTTCCATAATGAAGATCACACCTAACGTTAAAAACGGGTTGGAAAGTTCAAATAGATAGGTTAATACATAGCCTGCAATCACAAGCTGAAGTGTCATTCTGAAAGCAGCAATAGCCAGCGTTTTTTGACGTGTGATGCCTCTTACTTTGAAGATTAAAATCAGCACAAATAGGTAAGCTGATATTAGTCTCCACAGTTCAATATCGATAATTGAGCTATCTTCCATCAAATTCCCCCTTTGGTGTATTCTCCACCTCCCCCAGCTAAGACCTGGATAAATATATCCTTTCTTCTGCGAATTGTTCATTGACTTTATTGGAGTGGGTTATCATGAGTAATGTAGCATGTTTCTTTTTGATTTCACGGATAAAGTGCTCCAAAACCATCATCTCAGTGTCTTCGTCAAGTGCAGAAGTCGGCTCATCCAGCAGATAAACATCTGCTTCAAGAAGCAGAATTCTTGCCAATGCCAAACGCTGTTTCTCCCCGCCTGAAAGAGTTCCTGCATCTTCATGAAGCTCCTTAGTCATCTGCATATTATGTATAGCCTGTTTAAGTATTTCATCATCACCCGGTTTCATTCCGTTAAGCTTATAACCCATAAGAACCATTTAGAACAAGGGACTTGTTCATGTTTCTAACTTATTTACCATCCTTTGACAGTAAATTTACAAAGGATTTAATTCTATTTAACAGGGCTGCTTTACACTGTCTTTAAGACAGGAGGAGAGAATGATGATAAACATCCTGCTATGCCTTATTTTCATAGGTGCTGTTTTTGTGTTTAATATTATTTTGTTAAGAAAATAGAGACTTATTATTCTTCATAAATCATTTTCCTTGTCATGCCTCCATCCACTGTTATATTTTCACCTGTAATAAAGTCATTTTTTGGATGGGCTAAAAATAGGCAGGTCCGTGCAATGTCCTCGGGTTTTCCAACTCTGTTGGAGAAATGCTGTTTATGGTCAATCTCTCTGAGACTTTCGTAATCGCCTGTTTCAATCCAGCCGGGGCTTATGCAATTAACCCTGATCCCCTTTTCAGAAAGTGTACTGGCCAACGCGTGAGTAATTGCCGCAATTCCTCCTTTTGAAGCTGAGTAAGCCTCTGTTCCGCTTTCCGACATTACTGCTCTCGTAGAAGAAAGATTGATAATACAGGAACCTTGTTTCATCAATTTGGCAGCCTCCCTGCTGCACAGGAACACACTCCGGAGATTCGTATTGATCACTTCATCCCACATATCCACACTCAAATCAAAAAATGAATGAAACTTTGATATGCCTGCATTATTTATCAGAATATCTATGGCACCAAATGACTCAAATGATTTTGTGATCAGTTCCTTAATTTCAGTTTCATTCTTTACATCTGTTCTAATGAACAGGCAGTTCAGGCCCGTTTGGTTCAAATGTTCTTCTATTTGTTTTCCCTTCATTTCATCAATATCGGCGATAACAACATTGGCCTCTTTCCTTGCGAATGACTCGGCAATACTCTTGCCTATTCCGCTGGCTCCGCCTGTAACAATGACTGTTTTTCCTTTAAAATCGTTCATACTTGCTCATCCCTTCGAAATTGTCATATTGCTTATATACCCATTTTTCTTTGCCTTCTATTCGATTAAATTGCATGGAGATAGCAAAGACACCTGATATGATCAAGTGTATTTGCTATGTGCTATTTTTTTCAGCTTCATTCCTCTATTAGCTTCGGGGTGAATCTAAGTATTGATAAAGAACATGTCCGCCTCTCTGGGCGATTCCGCGAAAATGCTTGAAGTCCTCCCTTTTTACGATGACACTGCGAAAAGGAAGAAAGTCTTCTTTTGATACATGATATTCAGATATGATTCCATTTTTTAATTGTTCGAGCACTTCCTGAATTTGTTCATGATTCATTATCCAGAACTCCTTTTACTTCATTCTTTCTTAATCATAAATAAAGTGATGCCAATTTTGAAGCATCAAATATTATATCTGCAAATCAACCTTTTTTTCTGAATATTAAATATTTTTAATGTACAAAAGGACTTTTTCTGATATAATATTACCAACCTAACGGATGTAATAAATTTCCTTAAAATCAGTGAATTGCAAAATTCTTTACGCATTTCAAAATATAGTGCAAACTGATACTACCAGCGAAAGAAATGGACAAAAGGAGAGATGCTTTTTGAAGAAAGCAGAGGTTGGCAATATTATTGAGTTTCGTGATGGACTACAGGGAATTGTAGAAAAAGTAAATGAGAATTCTGTTATTGTAGATTTAACGTACATGGATAACTACCGTGATCTCGAATTAGATCAGAGAACAGTTGTCAATCATAAAAATTATAAGGTTGTCAGAGAATCAGCAGTATAAAAGAAGAAATAATGAAAGCGCATTCTTAGCCACTTTTAAAAGCAGCTCTCTTTGCTGCTTTTTGTTTTTGCCTTTTGTCTGATCCGAACCACCGGCCTCTTATAGCGAAGGGCTATTAATCTCTACAGTTATGGCCCCCTGTTTAGGAGGCCGTAATTTTATTCTTTCTCCCCTGACAGCTCTTTTAAGGATTTCACTTTTCCATGAGGATGCTGATCCTGCTTTCTAACTGTCCAGGCACGCTCTTTTTCTTTTTTTGATTTCGTCATTATACATACCTCACTTCATATGGGCTTATGATTAGCATTTCTGCATTATTTTATCGCAGTCTAACGGGCAGTAAGACCCCCACTTCAAGACTCAGAGG
>NZ_BCUY01000094.1 GCF_001591465.1 Cytobacillus firmus NBRC 15306 | reverse complement strand
TCCTTTAATGAGTGCGGTGTTCAATGAGGATATTGATATGGCTATGCTTCTTCTGGAGTATGGTGCTGATCCCGCTGTGAAAGATGCCGAGGGCTATACAGCCTATGATTACGCAAAGGACTTTGAAAATATAGAATTAATGGAAATCCTGCAGCCATAATAAAACTGCCTCTTCGAAGGGGCAGTTTTATTATGGCTTTAAAAATTTAAAATTAGAGCAAACTTTTTCCAATGATATTCGTATGTATAGTCAGGAGGGGAGAAAATGAAGTTATTAAACGTTGAAATTGAATCAGCAGGCTATGAAAATGAAAAAACGATCATACATAATATTCAATTTGATTTGCAGGAAGGGGAATTGATCGGCCTTATAGGGCCAAATGGCGCAGGAAAAAGCACAACGATTAAAACAATTCTGGGATTGCTGGAACATAAAAAGGGAGCAGTGGAATTTAAGCAGGGAGTTAAATATTCCTATATTCCGGAACGGCCTATTTTTTATGATGAGCTGACACTGTGGGAACACCTGGATTTTACAGCAGCAGTGGAGGGATTGCCGGAATTACATTATAAGAAGAGAGCAGCGGAGCTCTTAAAAGAGTATAATCTGTCTGAACATGCTCACAAGTTTCCCGGGACCTATTCAAAAGGAATGCAGCAAAAGGCTATGCTGATTCTTGCGATGATTGCCGATCCGGATGTCTATATCATTGATGAACCGTTTATTGGTCTGGACCCTAATGCAATGAAACTGTTTCTGGAATCAATTGATCGAGAAAGGCAAAGAGGCGCAGGCATTCTCATGTCCACGCATGTTCTGGATACCGCAGAGAAAGTATGCAGCCGCTTCTTAATTGTACATGAGGGGCAGTTGAAGGCTTCAGGCACATTAGCTGATATCAGGCGGCAATGCGATCTTTTGAATGGTTCGCTTTATGATTGCTTTCATAGGATCGCAGAGGGGTCAGGCCATGAACAGTAGATCGCTCTTTGCAGAAAGGTTAATTCGCAGCTGGAAGTATCAGGCTGGAATATTCCGCTCTATTGCAGATTGGACCATCATGGTCTATCTCATTGTTCCGGGAACTGTCATCTTTGGAATGATCTATCGCTCCTGGTGGCTGGAAATTCCGGAATGGATTGCAGGCCTGCCATTGTTTCTCCTTTTCTTTCTGCTCTATATTTTTTCATGGATGGGAAATCTTCGTCCATTTGTATTAGAGGCTGATAAGGTATTTCTGGTAAAAAATAAGACCCTCTTTATGGGAATGAGGAAATGGGGATTTGTTTACTCACTATTCTTTCAGGCAATCGGTACAGCAGCAATGATTGCTATTTTTCTTCCTTTTTTAAAGAATAGATACTTTTTGGAATGGAGCCAGATCGTTACCTTGCTGCTCTTTTTCATCTCACTGAAATGGTCTATTATGATAGTTTCTTATTTTTTGAAAAGGATTGAAGGAAAGTTAAAAAGATATGTGATCACCTTTGTGCTGTTTGTACTAATGAGCTGGTTCAGCCAGCTCGTATATTCACTTTGGTCTATCGGTGCAGACTGTCCGGTTATAATCGCATCAGCAGTGCTGCTTTCCGGCGCATTAATAAGAGCGTCCCAGCTGCTGAAAAAAATCTCGGCCTTAGAATTTGAGGTTATGCTTGAACAAGAAGAAAAAACAAAGTATATAAAATGGATATTTATGATGGCTCCGGATCTGGAAAAGCCAGTTGTTTCAATGCGGACAAAACCGCTATTATTCAGAAACTCCAGACGGATTTTTAATACGAGAACAGCCATAACGGGACTGGCGGAATTATTTTTAAAGATATTCATGCGAAACCCCTCGTATATTTTCAGCTATTTTCAAATCATTTCCGTGAGCGCTGCCGGCATTCTTCTTATACCGCCTCTATGGATAAAAGTGATTGTATCAGGTGTCTTTCTTTTCCTGATGTATTCTTGGCTCTCCCTTACCTGGGATAAAGCCATTATGTCTCATCCCTTTACTAAGAAATACAGTGAAAAGGATTATTACTTTACTGCGAGAAATAGGACCGTCTTAGCCCTATTCCTCCTCGCCATTTTCCTCTTAGGACTGTTTTTAAGCGCCTCAACGCTCATCTTGGCAAGGTTCAGCTTTCCTGGTGCATAATAAAGGTATGTCTTATTAAACTGTCCCATAAGCAAACAGCGGAACAAAATGGGTTATAATGGGGAAATCATGAATGTTCAAGTTAAGGAGGCAACTGTATGAACGTATTGGATTGGCAAAAAGAGGTCAATAAAAGAAAAGATGATTTAATTAAGGATACACAAAAGCTTTTGAGAATTAGAAGTCTGCTTGACGAAGAGAATGCAACAGACGATGCTCCCCTTGGTGAAGGTGTAAAGGAAGCGCTCGATTTCATGCTTGAACTTGGTGAAAAAGATGGATTCACTGCAAAAAATGTCGGCAGCCTGGCTGGTCATCTGGAATTCGGCGAGGGTGAAGAAATTGTAGGAGTACTTTGTCACGTTGACGTGGTTCCGGAAGGGGACGGATGGACAAGCGACCCGTTTGGTGCAGAAATTCGCGATGGAAAGATCTTTGCCAGAGGGGCGATCGACGACAAAGGCCCGACGATGGCTGCTTATTATGCTATGAAAATTGTAAAGGAAATGGAGCTGCCTTTAAGCAAACGGGTCCGAATGATTATTGGAACAGATGAAGAAAGTGACTGGCGCTGTGTAGAGCATTATTTTAAACACGAAGAAATGCCAGCAATGGGATTTGCACCTGATGCAGATTTCCCAATCATCTATGCAGAAAAAGGCATCTCTGATTTTGATCTTGTCCAAACTGGCCATACCGAAGAAGCAGACAGAGAAGTATTGGCAGAGGTCCTGCATTTCAATGCAGGAAGAAGATATAACATGGTTCCTGATTTTGCGAAAGCCAGTCTTGTGGTACACCTTGAACACACTGAAGTGGTGCAAAGGTATATCAATTTCCTGAAAAGTACAGAGCTAGAAGGCAAGTATTACATAGATAATGGCGAACTGATTCTGGAACTTCAAGGGATTTCGGCTCATGGAATGGAACCTGATAATGGGAAAAATGCTGGTATATTGATGGCGTCATTCCTGGCATCCCTTCAGCTGGATGAGAAGGCATGCCAATATTTTCAGTTTGTATCAAAATACTTATGTGATGATTCCAGAGGAAGAAAGCTTGGCATCGCCTGCACCGATGAGATTACAGGTGACTTAACCATCAATGTAGGCAAACTTTCATATACGAAAGAAAATGGCGGCCGTTTAGGCTTTAATGTACGCTATCCCGTTACAAATGATATGGAAGAAACGAAAAACAAGCTGGAGTCTCTGATTGAAAACGAACATTTCAGATTGGAGAATTTCTCAGATGCCAAGCCGCATCATGTGGAAGAAGATGATGTTCTGATTCAAACACTGAAAAAAGTATATGAACAGCAGACTGGCGAAAAGGCAGAGCTTTTATCCATTGGCGGGGGGACATATGCACGCTCATTAAAGTCAGGAGTTGCATTTGGCCCGCTCTTTCCAGGCAGGGAAGACGTCGCCCATCAAAAAGATGAATATATGTTTATTGAGGATTTGTTAAAAGCTGCAGCCATTTATGCACAGGCGATTTATGAACTTGCGAAATAACTTTGAAACCTGATATGATGGCTGAAAGATTTTACATACAGCTGACAGATAGACAAACAAATCATAAACAGGGAGTGTCGGGAAATGGAATATGTCATTTTGAATGGTGACTTGATCGAACGTTCAGAAGCGAAAGTCGATATTGAGGATCGGGGATATCAATTTGGTGATGGCGTCTATGAAGTAATCCGCGTCTATAACGGAAAAATGTTTACAGCAGATGAGCATCTTGAAAGGCTGCTTGAGAGCGGCAAGAAAATAGAGCTGAACATTCCTTATTCCAAGGATCAGCTTAAACAGATGCTTGCAGAGATGATTGAGAGGAATAATCTTGAACTGGGGATTGTATATATGCAATTTTCCAGGGGGACATCTCCTAGAAATCATGCTTATCCTGGTGCTGATGTTGCACCAGTGCTTACCGCCTATACCCGTGAAACAACAAGGCCGGTTGGATCAATGAGAAATGGTGTTAAAGCTATTCTGATCGAAGACATTCGCTGGCTGCGATGTGATATAAAGAGCCTGAATTTGCTGGGCAACATCATGGCCAAGCAAAAAGCAGCACAATCCGGCTGCTTTGAAGCCATTCAGCACCGCGGGGATACGGTGACTGAGGGAAGTTCTTCCAATATAGCGATTGTAAAGGATGGAACACTTTATACGCATCCTGCAACAAACCTGATCCTGAATGGCATTACCCGCCGCAAGATCAATGAGATCTGCAGGGAAAATGGTATAGCACTTAAAGAATCTGCTTTTTCGAAGGAAGATTTACTGGCCGCAGATGAAGTCTTTATGTCCAGTACATCAGCTGAAATTACTCCGATTACAGAGATTGAAGGAAAGCCGGTTGGTAATGGAAGTCCCGGTCTCATCACAAATAAATTACAGAACCTTTTTGAAGACGCTATTGAAAAACAGTGCGGCAGTTTAACGGTTAAAATTAGGTAATTCAAAAACGAAAGACCTCAGGAACAATTCCTGGGGTCTTTTAACTTACTTATTCAAACTGAAAAAGATCACTTGATAGATATCTTTCTCCAGTATCGCAAACGATGAATACGACAACATCGTCCGGCTTTAGCCTTTTTGCAACCTGGATGGCGGCATAGCAGGCAGCTCCTGAGGATGGACCGACTAATATCCCTTCTTCTCTTGCCATTCTGCGTGTCGTATCATATGCTTCTTCATCTTTGATTTGATGGATTTCATCATAAACATCCGTATTGAGAATTTCCGGAACAAATCCTGGACTTGTGCCGACAAGTTTGTGCCTGCCAGGCTTTCCGCCCGATAGGACGGGTGAGCCTTTTGGCTCCACTACATGCACTTCCAACCCGGGATAATGCTCTTTCAAAACTTCACCTGTGCCGGTAATTGTACCCCCTGTACCTGCAGTGGCAACGAAGGCAGACAGTGGTTTGCCGATTTCCTTCATAGCCTCAATAATTTCGACGGCAGTTGAATGGCGGTGTGCGTCAGGGTTAGCGTTATTCTCAAATTGCATCGGCACAAAACTGTTTGGAATTTCCTCAGCCAGTTCATTAGCCTTTTTAATAGCGCCGGGCATTTTGTCATCACCAGGGGTCAGGACAACTTCTGCTCCATATGCTTTCAAAAGGTTGATGCGCTCTGCCGTCATAGTATCAGGCATAACCAGAATGGCTTTATAGCCGCGAGCCGCCGCATTCATTGCAAGCCCGATGCCGGTGTTCCCGCTGGTTGGTTCAATAATGGTTGAGCCTGGTTTTAATTTGCCTGCTTTCTCAGCTTCGGCAATCATATTATATGCCGCGCGATCTTTTACACTGCGGCTTGGATTGTAGAATTCAAGCTTTGCATAAATGCTTGCGCCATTTTCAGGTGCCAGCTTATTTAATTTCACGAGCGGAGTATCTCCAATTAAGTCCGCAAGATTGTTGACAACTTTCATCTGACTCTCCCTTTCGAATATGACTTTATTTAATAACAAGGAAGTTTAATATATAGAACTATTATCTTTGTTATTTTATGTCCATCTGTTTAATTTCATCCTGATAAAGGAAATCTATATCTAGCCTTATTATATCCATCATACTAAAACAGACTATTCCAATCAAATCAAAAGGAATTGGAAGGAATACGAAAATAAGAGGACAAACAGAAAGTATCTGCCAATTTTAACAGATGTTTGTTAAAATAAGTGGAAATATGGAGGAATATCAAGTGTCCAAACAAATGAATGCTCATTTTTTCTTTGCGGTGAAATTGCCGGATGAAACAAAGGAAAAGTTAAAGGAATATATGGAATGTGTAAGTCTCAAACTGCCTTTTAGCCGCTGGGTTCACCATGAAGATTATCATATTACTTTAGCATTCCTTGGATCGGCCCCCGAAGAAAAACTGCAGAAAGCATCCGGGCTTATCACTGATTCCATCAGAAACGAAAAGACTTTTCCGCTGTACATCAGTAGACTTGGCGTATTCGGAAAACAAGAAACGCCAAGAATTTTCTGGTGTGGAACACAGCAGGACAAACATCTTCAAGACTTAAGATTGAAAGTATATTCAGCCTGTCAGGAAGCTGGCTTTAAGCTGGAGACAAGACCGTTTAAGCCTCATATAACCATGGCAAGAAAATGGGCCGGTACTGGTCCATTTCAGCAAAGTCTGCTCGATGTTAACAGTCCTTTTAAAGACGGGCACCTCGAGTTTGAGGCTTCAGAAGTTGTTCTATATCAAACTCATCTGGATAAATCGCCGAAATATGAAAGCATTGCCATCTTTCCGCTTTTGGCGGAATAAAATAATTACATACTTAAACAGTAAATGATAGATAGAAAGTTATTTACGAAAGCAGGGCTAGGAGAATGGGACAGTTAATTAAATTGCAGGATTATGTATCACGTTACCAGCAGGACATTTTTTTATATCCTTCCCGTTTTGTCAGGCTGAAAAAACAGCAGTGGGATAAATGGCATAAAACGTGGGAATCAAATGAATCCTTTACCCCTCGACCCGCGCAGCATGATACTTCGGGCACAGCGGACTGGTCCTATGAAGAAAAAGAGCCGCTGATGGAAAAGCTAAAGGGGTTATTAAAACGGGGCAGGAATGAAGAATTCGAGGAATATAATGCTGCCGGACATGAAGTGGAAAAGGAGGAAGATGTGCTTGAATTTGAAGCCTCCTTTGCTGTACGTCCAGAAACAATTGAGAATCTAAAACACCAGTTTCTGGACCAGCTTTACCGGTTCCAGATGAAATGGGCAACCTCCACGCTAACGGAAAAATCATTTCCCGAGAAGCAGTACTATTATGATGAAAAGCTAAAATATTTTCTGCAGAGATATCCGGATACGTATCTTGTCATGTATAATCCGATCTTTTTATTGAAAAGGGCTCCTGTTGAAACAGAAATTATTGTCATAGGACCGACAGAGGTTTGGTGCATTAGCTTTTTGGAGCAGGAAGATTCAGCGGTATTCACAGGTTCAAAGGATAGATTCTGGACAAAAAAGGGAAAAGGGGAAGAAAAAAAAGTCCTGAATCCGCTGCTTGCATTAGATAGAACAGAAAAAATTATCCGAAAAATATTTGAAATTCATTCTATTGAATTGCCGGTTAAAAAAGCTGTACTTACCCGAAATGGCTATATTGATTATCCGGCAGCACCGATAGATGTGCAGCTGGTCGAGAAAAGGAACTATGAGCAATGGTTTCACGCAATGAGAAATCCGCGTTCTCCCCTCAAGCATGCTCAATTAAAAGGAGCACAGGCACTGCTTCAATATTGCCAGACTTCATCAGTCAAAAGACTGGAGTGGGAGAATCGGAATGAATCCTGAAACGTTCCACGGGGTAAATCCACTTATGTTCATTATTAACCCGCAGGCGAAAAATGGCTATTGCCTGAAAGTCTGGGGAAAAGTTGAGCAGATGCTGAAAGAGGAAAATATCTCTTACTCTGCAGTCAGGACAGAATATCGCGGCCATGCCAGGGAATTGGCAAAGATTTATGCAGAACAGGCGGGCGGGCAAAGATTGTATCTTGTGGCTGTGGGCGGAGATGGAACGGTTCATGAGGTGATGAATGGCGCTGCTGGGCATCAGAATGTGACTGTGGGGTTTATTCCAGGAGGATCCGGGAATGACTTCTCGCGGGGCTTTAATATCCCTAAAGACCCGGAGGAAGCTTTAACCGCAATACTTAAGGGAATCAGTCATTCTGTGAAGGCTGATATCGGAATGATTAGGCACACAGATGGGAATAAAACATATTTTATTAATAATATGGGTGCAGGATTTGATGCACTGATTTCCCGGAAAGTAAACAGTTCAAAGATCAAGGGTATCTTGAATCAGCTTTCTCTGGGCAAATTTGTATACGCTCTCTTTCTTGTAAAAGAGCTGTTTTTCTATAAATGCTCTGATATTGAAATCATTATTGACGGAAAAAAACATCAAATAGGGTCAGCCTGGTTTATCACTATTTCCAATCAGCCATTCTACGGAGGCGGTATGAAGATTTCTCCGGATGCAGACCCTTTTGATGGAATTCTAAATGTTACGGTAGTCCACAATATATCCAGGATTAAACTTTTGTTTGTATTTGCCTCTGTCTTCAAGGGGAGACATATAGGATTTAAAGAAGTCGCAGTTCTTCAGGGGAAAAATATCAGCATTCGCTCTTCACACCCCATCCCTGCCCACGCAGATGGCGAGGTTCTGGGCAGCACACCGATTTCAGCATCTGTTTGCCCGGAAGCCATACCAATAATTAATGGTTATGTTAAAGAAGGGTGATGATTTTTAGGAGAGAGCTGCTCTTAAATTACCGTCCGACTAAGTAAAGGAGCTGAGTTCGGAATGATAACGATTGAACGGACTTTTAATGCATATCTGGACGAAATGCACATCATTACGATTCTACTTCCTTTCAGCTATCATCAGGGACGTTCTTCCGGTTTCTCTCTCCTTTCAGACGTGGAGGAAGAGTTTCCTGTAGAAATATTGAAAAGCACCGCGATTGAGGACGCCGTTAAATATATATGCAGAATCAGCCATGATGTGGAATTCGGAAAACAGTATTGGATAGTGGATGAATATGGCGGAAAAACAGATCTGCAAATCGGAGCGGTAATCCGGACAAGTGAGTTTGATGAGAAGTTCTATTTTGATGGACCGCTTGGTATATCATACACCAAAGAAAAGACGGACTTTAGGCTCTGGGCACCTACAGCCTTAAAGGTGAAGCTGAAGTTAAAAAGAGTAATGGGGGAGGAAGCAGAGCTTTTTCCTATGGAAAGAGGAGAGAGGGGAGTCTGGAGCTGTGAAGTAACCGGTGACCTCGACCGTTTTCTTTATTCTTTCCTGGTATGCATTAACCTGGAGTGGAAAGAAGCTGTAGATCCATATGCTGTGTCCTCGGCTATGAATGGTGAATATGGGGCTGTCGTCAATCTGGAAAGTACAAAAATAAAGAAGCCTGAGCTTCCACCGCTCCATCAGCCGACAGATGCTATCATATATGAAACACATATTAGGGATTTTACCATTCATCCAGGGAGCGGGGCACAACAGAAAGGCCTTTATCTGGGAGCGGGCGAGACAAACACTGTTGGCAGTGATGGGGAGCCGACATGCCTGTCATATGTCAAACAGCTCGGTGTAACTCACATTGAGTTTCTGCCTGTCCATGACTTTGAAGGTGTAAATGAAAAAAGTCCAAAAGAAGAATACAACTGGGGTTATAATCCGCTCCATTTTAATGTCCCGGAAGGAAACTATTCCTCCGATCCCCTGGATCCCTATTCACGGATTAGAGAATTGAAAGCTTTGGTTCAGGCTGTTCATTCCCAAGGGCTTAGAGTCATAATGGACGTAGTCTACAACCATGTATATATTCGTGAGCATTCTTCTTTTGAAAAAATCGTACCGGGCTATTTCTTCCGCCATGATCAATATGGAATGCCTTCAAATGGCACCGGAGTTGGAAATGACTTTGCTTCTGAGCGCCTGATGGCCAGGAAATTTATTGCTGATTCCGTATCATACTGGATGAAGGAATATCAAATTGATGGTTTCAGGTTTGATTTGATGGGTATCCTCGATATCGAAACGATGAATGAGGTTCGCAGAATTTCGGAATCAATTGACCCTGCTGTCATTATCATTGGAGAAGGCTGGGATTTGAATACCCCTATACCGGAAGACCGGAAAGCAAGCATCCGCAATCAGGAAAAGCTTCCGGGAATCGGCCAATTCAATGACTGGTTCAGAGATTCCATCAAAGGCAGCACGTTTAATTTATATGATAAAGGATACGCGTTAGGGAATGACCATTACTATGATGCGGCAAAGCAGGTATTGGCCGGAAGCATTGGACTTGAAAAAAAGGAGAAAGGCATCTTCCTTTCCCCGTCGCAATCAGTAAATTATGTGGAATCTCACGATAATCACACTCTATGGGATAAAATCCTGGTTTGTTCTGAAAATGCGGATTTGATTACACAGCAAAAAAAGCATCGCCTGGCAACCGTAATGGTACTCCTGTCACAGGGAATTCCATTTCTGCATAGCGGGCAGGAATTTTATCGGACCAAAGGCGGGAATGGAAACAGCTACCGGGCTCCAGACTCCATTAATCAACTGGACTGGGAGAGGAAATCACTTTATTTCAATAATGTTGAATATATTAAAGGGATGATCAGCATTAGAAGGTCAATTCCTCTTTTCAGGCTTGCCGATGCAGAATTAATCCGCAATTCCATGCGGTTCATGGATATTAAAAAACCGCTAATTGGATATGTCTTAACCAGCTCTGATCAAAATGCCGGGTGCAGCCATGCAGCAGTACTTATCAATCCTTCAGCGACGGAAGAAGAAATTCTGCTTCCGGACGGGGATTGGGACCTCATTGCAGATGAATATACCGCCGGCAATTCCACCATACGCAAGATAAGCACCAGATTGACAGTGCCGCCAATAAGTTCATATGTGCTGGTTTGCAGAAAATAGAAACAGGATGCTGCTTTTTTCTGCAAACATTACCCTTAATTAGAAAAAACTGATATAAACACCTGAAAAAACATCATTTTTCCTGATGATATTCCGTTAACCTAAATAGATGCACTTGACGAAAAAAGCCAGTAAGAATAAAATTTATAAAGATGGCTATTGTGAGGAACTTACATCAATAGCTCTTTTTTTATTTTAAGTTCCCGTTACATTAGTGGTTTTATATTTGCTGATTACTTTTGTGCATTATAGGTGCTTTACTTAATTAACCTGATAAACAGCTATATTTGCAAAATTGCATTATAGTCGTATAGAACATAACATTACTAAGCAACGGCCCTTTTATCGGCCATGGCAAAATAAGTCTTGATGCAAAAAACAGGGCTTATTTTTCAACTCAAGCTATTTAACAACCAATGGCTTATTAAATTGCAGGTGAACAATTTTGGAACATTTATTTGGACATGACTGGGAGATTGTTCCCGCCGGAGGGGCGACAGGGGAAGCTTTTTATGCAAAGAACGATGAGCAGAGGCTTTTTCTAAAAAGAAACTCTTCTCCTTTCCTGGCGGTTCTATCTGCGGAAGGAATCGTCCCGAAACTTATCTGGACAAAAAGAATGGAAAATGGGGACGTTATAACTGCCCAGCAATGGCTTAATGGACGGGAGCTGAAAGCTTCTGACATGAACCGGGAAAGCGTGGCAAAGCTTTTGAGGAAAATCCACTCTTCAAAGCCGCTGCTTGGTATGCTGACAAGAATGGGGAAGTCTCCCCTGAAGCCAGAAACTCTTCTGCATTTGATAGAGGAAGAACTGGATTGTGACCTGAAGGAGCAGGCTGCTGTTATTCAGTCAGTCGATTTCCTGAAAAAAGAAGTATCGCATATCCGCTGTGAAGAAAATACGGTGTGCCACTGCGATGTAAATCATAACAACTGGCTGCTTGCGGAAAACAACCAGCTGTACTTGATTGATTGGGATGGAGCCATGATAGCAGATCCTGCCATCGATCTGGGGATGCTGCTGTACTGGTATATTCCTAAAGAAGAATGGTCCAATTGGCTTGAGCGGTATGGCATTCAATTAACAGAGGATTTGCTGCTCCGCATGAAATGGTATGTGATTGCACAGACTTTGACATCTATCCAATGGCATAAAAATAAATTCAGATTCCAGGAAATGGACAAGTGGCTTTCTTACCTGGATGAGCTTATTTGAGATTTACGAAAATTGATCAATTTCCTGTACCCATTGTGATAAATCATTCTGATGGGATTCAATGTGGGTATCCAATTGGGAAGAATTGATTCCATGCTGACTGTATTCATAAATTTCTTCTAATACTGTTTTTACGTTTTGATTAATGTTTCCGTTGATCATTAATGATTTAACCAGGCGTTCCAATTGTTCACATTCTGAAATAGAGCCACAGCAATCTGTCTGATGATTGCTTAAAATATCTTTTAATAAATTTAATTGATCCTGGTGTCCAAGCGGCATGAAAAACACCCTTTCTTTTGAATCTGAAAATAAGTGCAAAAGGAATTCACTTTTAGGTTGTGGATTCCTTTTTTATTTATTCATGCGGGGATGTAATTTAAGTGTTTAAATGCCGTTAGGTTAAACTGCAGGCAAGGGATAAACCAATTTAAAAAATAAAGTTGCATCACAGTGATGGGCATGATATTGTTTGAACGATATTAATTTTTAGGAGTGTCAATATGCGACAGCGAAATAAACCCTGGGCAAAGGATAAATTAGCCGAATATCCTCAATACGTAATTTCAGAACCTGAAAAATATAAAGGAAAGTGGAATGAAGCATTCGATAAAGATCAGCCCCTTCATATAGAAATTGGGACAGGAAAAGGCCGCTTCATAACTGGTATGGCAAAAGCAAACCCGGATATTAACTATATTGGAATTGAGCTGGCGGAAAGCGTGATTGTCTCCGCACTGGATCGTATCATTGAGGAAGAGCTTCCAAATATAAAGCTTTTGAATGTAAACGCAAATGATCTTCGGGACTACTTTGAAAAAGGCGAAGTCAATCGTGTCTACCTCAATTTTTCAGATCCATGGCCGAAGAAGCGTCATGCAAAACGCAGGCTGACTCATAGAAGCTTCCTGGAGATTTATGAAGATGTTCTTGTGGATAAGGGAGAAATCCACTTTAAGACTGATAACCAGGGATTGTTTGAATCTTCTCTTATGAGTTTTTCCGATTATGGCATGCTGCTGACATTTGTCAGCCTCGACCTTCACAATAGTGATTATGAAGGAAACATCATGACCGAATATGAAGAAAAGTTTTCATCAAGGGGCAGCCGTATATTCCGGTGTGAAGTGCAATACAGATAATTCAGTCTATCCATATGGATAGGCTTTTTATTATTTGTATTGCGCA
>NZ_BCUY01000093.1 GCF_001591465.1 Cytobacillus firmus NBRC 15306 | reverse complement strand
GTTAAGAGCAGAGCTGAAATAGAGAAGCAGAGCTGAGAGGAGGACTTCAAATGACCGAGCCGCTGGTAGAATTAAAAAATGTTTCGTTTAAGTACGATGCAGAAGCTGCATATGCTCTGGAGAATGTCTCTTTTAATATATATAAAGGAGAATGGCTCGCAATAGTCGGGCATAATGGTTCCGGAAAATCTACACTTGCCAAATTGCTAAATGGCCTGCACTTTCCTCTGGAAGGCAGCATTACAGTAGGCGGAATTTCATTGAGTGAAGAGACGGTATGGGAAGTAAGAAAGAAGATTGGCATGGTTTTTCAAAATCCGGATAACCAGTTTGTCGGAACGACCGTACGGGATGATGTGGCTTTTGGTTTAGAAAACCATGGAATTGAAAGAAATGACATGGTTCAGCGTGTTACAGAATCACTGGAGAAGGTCAAAATGTCATCATTTCTTAATCAAGAGCCGCACCATCTTTCCGGCGGCCAGAAACAGAGAGTGGCCATAGCAGGTGTCATTGCCTTAAGGCCGGACATTATTATTCTCGATGAGTCAACCTCCATGCTGGACCCAAGAGGGCGAGAAGAGGTTTTAGAAACCGTCAGAGAGCTCAAACGGGATTATCACATGACTGTCATCTCCATCACTCATGACCTGGAGGAGGCAGCAAAGGCGGATCGCATCATAGTCATGAACAAAGGCCAGCTATATCGGGAAGGCACACCTGAGGAGATCTTTCAAATGGATGAGGAGCTTGTAAAGCTGGGCCTGGATATTCCTTTTCCTGTGAAGCTGAGCAAGATATTAAGAGAAAAAGGATTGCCGTTATCAAGGCATTATTTATCTGAAGAAGAGTTGGTGGAAGAATTATGGACATCTCACTCCAAAATGTAGAATACCGTTATCAGGTTAATACGCCATTTGAACGTCCCGCTATAAAGGATGTCTCCATTGATATTCCATCTGGCACGTTTCTCGCGATCATTGGTCATACCGGATCAGGCAAATCGACCGTCCTCCAGCATTTAAATGCCCTGCTTAAGCCGACAGAAGGCCAGGTAGTAATTGGAGAGCGGAAGATCATCCCTGAAAAAAAACAAAAAAACCTGAAGGAAATCCGCCAAAGGGTCGGCATCGTATTTCAATTTCCCGAACATCAGCTGTTTGAGGAAACGGTCGAGAAAGATATTTGCTTTGGCCCGATGAACTTCGGAGTGTCAGAAGAGGAAGCCAAAAAAAGAGCCAGAGCAGCTATAGGGCAGGTAGGCCTGCCGGAAGAAATTTTAAGCAAGTCCCCATTTGATCTGTCAGGCGGCCAAATGAGACGTGTAGCCATAGCTGGAGTGCTGGCAATGGAGCCTGATGTCATTGTCCTGGATGAGCCTACTGCAGGACTTGATCCGAGGGGCCGAAAGGAAATCATGGATATGTTCTACAGCCTTCATGGGACAAGGGGGCTATCGACGGTGCTTGTGACACATAGCATGGAGGATGCCTCCCGCTACGCTGATCAGATTGTCATCATGCACAATGGTGAAGTGTACAAAAAGGGAACACCGAAAGAAATTTTTTCTTCTCCGGAAGGCTTGCTTAAGCTTGGTCTCGATGTTCCGGAGGTTGTCCGGTTTCAGCTGAAAATGGAAAAATCACTAAACATCCGACTTTCTAAAACTTGCCTGACAATGGATGAGCTGACGGATGAGATTGCTGCTGTGATGAAAAGGGGGACAGCTACATGATGGACAAAATGATTTTTGGGCGCTATGTTCCGGCTGAGTCTGTCATCCATAGGATGGATCCCCGTTCAAAGCTTGTCCTTATTTTCTTATTCGTGTGCATAGTCTTTTTGGCAAATAATTTGCTGACATATGGATTACTGACGGTTTATACCTTTTTTATGATTGCTTTATCGAAGGTGCCTATCCGGTTCATCTATACAGGATTGAAGCCGGTCCTTCTGCTTGTTATTTTCACTTTATTCCTTCATCTGTTTTTGACAAAAGAGGGTGAAGTTCTCTTCCGGTTTGGATGGATTACGATCTATGAGGAAGGATTGAGACAGGGGATTTTTATCTCATTGCGCTTCTTCCTGCTCATTCTGATGACTTCTATTCTGACTTTGACCACGACTCCGATTGAAATAACGGATGGTCTGGAAAGTCTGCTCAATCCATTAAATAAAGTTAAGTTTCCAGTGCATGAACTGGCTTTGATGATGTCGATATCTCTTCGCTTCATTCCGACACTCATGCAGGAAACTGATAAAATCATGAAGGCCCAAACAGCCAGGGGAGCCGACTTTACAAGCGGCCCCATCAAAGAGCGTATTAAAACCATTATTCCTCTCTTAATTCCCTTGTTTGTCAGTTCTTTCAAACGGGCTGAAGAGCTTGCTGTGGCGATGGAGTCACGCGGATATAGAGGCGGGGAAGGCAGAACGAAATACAGGCAGCTTAACTGGGGCCTGAAGGATACGGCAATGCTAGCCATGCTTGCAGCCCTGGCCCTGGTGTTATTCCTGTTGAGAACGTAATGGGGTGACCTTATGCAAAGATTTAAATGTATTGTGACATATGACGGCACCCTTTTTGCAGGCTACCAGGTGCAGCCTGGCAAGCGGACTGTGCAGGGAGAGCTGGAACGGGCTTTAAAGAAGCTTCATAAAGGAGAAGACATCAGGGTGACTGCCTCAGGCAGAACCGATGCAGGGGTCCATGCAAGGGGCCAGGTGATTCATTTTGATTCCCCTATGAAAATTCCGATTGAAAAATGGGAAATCGCCCTTAATTCCCTGCTGCCGGATGATGTGGCCATCATCGGGACGGAGACGGTGCCTGATGACTTTCATGTCCGTTTTGATGCGAAAGGGAAGGAATATCGGTACTTCGTGCACCGATCATCCAGGAGAGACCCATTTAATCGCCATTATGCCTGCCAATACGCCTATCCCCTGAACACGGATGCTATCAGACAAGCGGCAGCGGATTTAATAGGAATACATGATTTTACAAGCTTCTGCTCCGCCAAGACGGAAGTGGAGGATAAAGTCAGGGAACTTCAGGAGATAGATGTGCTTGAAGAAGGGAATATGCTCATCTTCCGCTTTAGAGGCTCTGGATTCTTATATAATATGGTCCGGGTCCTGACAGGCACCCTTTTGGAAGTCGGCTCAGGGGAAAGAGCCCCCGATTCCATGCCGTCTGTCCTTAAAGAAAAAAACAGATCAGCTGCAGGAAAAACAGCTCCTCCCCAAGGTTTATATTTGTGGAAAGTTTTTTATTAAGATTATCTGCTGGTGAAGGTGGTATTTTGGTTTTTATACAGGGTTGATTGGAGCGGAGGGCACTTGACTCCTACGGGAAGCGAGGAAAGTGAGAGACCCCGCAGGCGAAGCCGAGGAGGCTCTCAATACTCCCCGTGGAAAGCAAGTGTCCGCAGCGGAAATCAACGGACTCCATTCATAGGGCTAATAGTATTGATAAAGAAAAATCTTATAAAAAATTTGGAAGATCCTAATGAGGAACCGCGAGGGCGCGTTGTAAAGCCAAACGCAAATAAAAAAAGATTTTAAAACAACTAAACCAGGTGTAACATTCGCTTGACATTAGACTGTCAAAGTTATATTATAGCATATGGTATTATTATTAAAACCACGATAAGCCCCGGAACTTATTGTGTCGAATAGATAAACCAAAAATTGATTATGAATGGAACTATTAGGAGGGAAACTGATGCGTACAACGTTTATGGCGAATTCAAACAATATCGAACGTAAATGGTACGTGATTGATGCTGAAGGCAAAACTCTTGGTCGTCTTGCTAGTGAAGTAGCGTCAATCCTACGTGGTAAACATAAACCAACTTATACACCACATGTTGATACTGGTGATCATGTAATTCTTATCAACGCTTCAAAAATCGAACTTACTGGGAAAAAGCTCACTGACAAGATCTACTACCGTCACAGCATGCACCCAGGCGGTCTAAAAACAAGAACTGCTCTTGAAATGCGTACAAACTACCCTGAGAGAATGCTTGAGCTTGCTATCAAAGGCATGCTTCCAAAGAACTCTCTTGGCCGTCAAATGTTCAAGAAATTACACGTATATGCTGGTAGCGAACATAAGCACCAAGCACAACAACCTGAAGTTTACGAACTTCGTGGATAATTTTTAGGGAGGTTATTAACTTGGCACAGGTTCAATATATTGGTACTGGTCGTCGTAAGAGCTCCGTTGCACGTGTTCGTTTAGTTCCAGGCGACGGTAAAATCATCATCAATGGTCGTGAAATCACAGAATACATTCCTTTTGCAGCTTTACGTGAAGTTGTAAAGCAGCCGCTTGTAGCTACTGAAACAGTTAACAGCTACGACATTCTTGTAAATGTAAACGGCGGTGGATACACTGGTCAAGCTGGCGCAATCCGCCACGGCATCGCTCGTGCATTGCTTCAAGCTGATCCTGAATTCCGTCCAACATTAAAGCGCGCAGGACTATTAACTCGTGACGCACGTATGAAAGAGCGTAAGAAATACGGTCTTAAAGGTGCTCGTCGTGCTCCTCAGTTCTCGAAGCGTTAATTATTGCTTACCAAAGCTCTCAGCCATTTTGGCTGGGAGCTTTTTTCTTATTTTATTTAACTTCTGCTCCCTTTATTCCCTGCAGCCCACCCAGCAAGCTGAGGCTTTATTTCGGCAGCGTTGAAAAATTGGAAATTATATTATTGCAAATATCGGGCTTAGAGAGGTTTATTTACGATGAGAGAGCCTCAGCGGAGCTTAGACAGTATATGTTAGCGTTTTCATTCACTATCTCGCCCTTATCCTCCCATCTTTCCCTAATGCCCTTGAATCTGTATTTGAGCATGTTACGATAGATAACGTTGATAAAATACGAACGGATATACGAACAGTTTTTCATCTAAAGGAGGATGTCCATGTTAGCCAATAAAACAATCGCATTTTTAGGAGCAGGGTCAATGGCGGAATCCATGATCTCAGGAGTCATTACAGCTGAAAAAATGTCACCCGAGCGGGTCTTTGTAACGAATAGGAGCAATGCAGACAGACTGAAAGAGATTCATGATCAGTATGGTGTATGTGCCATGCCGCAAAACGAGCTTCCGTTTGAGGAAATTGATTTATTTATTTTAGCTATGAAGCCAAAGGGGGCAGAAGAAGCCCTTCGTTCGATTAAAGACAAATTATATCCCGGCCAGGTGATTCTTTCCGTGCTGGCAGGCATTACAACAGAGTTCATGGAAGAGCATTTAAATGCGGGGCAGCAGGTAGTGCGTGTGATGCCGAATACTTCTAGCATGATTCAGGAATCTGCGACGGCCGTCGTGGCAGGAAAGAATACGAGCATGGCCAATGTGGAAATGGTAAAGGAATTGCTGGAATGCATGGGGGAAGTGTATACCATCGATGAAGACCAGATGGATGTTTTTACTGGATTAGCTGGAAGCGGGCCTGCTTACTTCTATTATCTGATGGAAAACATGGAGCAGGTAGGGGTACAAAATGGAATGGATGAAAAGACTGTCCGCAAAATTGTCGCCCAGACGATTTTTGGAGCGGCAAAGATGGTGCTTGAAAAAGAAGAAGCGCCAACTTCTCTAAGAGAGAAAGTGACCTCTCCAAATGGAACTACCGCCTCAGGACTCGAAGCCTTAAGAAGATACAACGGAGGCGAAGCCATCACACAGGCAGTTGAGCATGCCGCCAAACGTTCGAAGGAAATCAGCAAAGAGCTTGAAGACGCCCTTGTCACTTCCTAAGGGAAAAGGATTTACAAGTTTACAGGAGGTATTGGATGTTGATTAATGAAAAGCAGATAAAAAGAGTTGTTATTAAGATTGGGAGCAGCTCATTAACAAGCATGCACGGGGAGATCAGCCGCAGAAAGCTTGAAAAGTTTGCTGAGCAAATTGTCGAGCTGAAGGATGCCGGCTATGAAACAGCAGTTGTGTCATCAGGTGCTGTAGCAGCAGGATATAGGAAGCTTGGCTGTCTTGACCGGCCTTCTTCCCTTCCGGAAAAACAGGCTGCAGCTTCAATAGGTCAAGGGCTATTAATGGAATCTTACTCAGAACTCTTTTTATCTCATGGCTACGTAGCTTCACAAATATTGATTACCAGAAGCGATTTCTCCGATGAAAAGCGCTATGGCAATATGCATAACACCATGAATGTGCTGCTGGAGCGCGGCATCATCCCGATCATAAATGAAAATGATACGGTTACGGTCGACCGCTTGCGCTTCGGAGACAATGATACTATGGCTGCAAAAGTGGCCGGTCTGATCGATGCAGATTTACTGATTATTTTATCTGACATTGACGGTCTCTATGACAGCAACCCGAATGATAATTCTCATGCAACTCTTCTGGAGAGGGTTCACAGCATTACACCTGAAATTGAAGCTGCTGCAGGAGGATCTGGAAGTGCTGTAGGAACAGGCGGCATGAAGTCAAAAATCCAGGCAGTGAAAATTGCGATGGCTGCGGGAATTGACTCCTTTTTAGGAAAAGCAGGAACGGAAAATATTTTAATGGAAGCTGTGGAAAGCAGAGCAAGAGGCACCTACTTCACGCCAGAGCCGGATGCATTTAATCTGGATAATGAAAAGCAGTGGATTGCATTCCACTCAGGCCCTGAAGGAAAGGTGACCATCAATTCCCATGGGATAGAGGCTATTGTGGATCATCAGGAAAACCTGTACTGCTCGGATATTCGGGAAGTCAAAGGGCGATTTAAGGATGGTGCAGTTGTCCGCATTGTGGATGAAGAGGGAAAAGAAATCGGCCTCGGCCGAATTAATTACTCAAACGAACAGTTAAGCGGACATATAGCAGATGAAGTGCTTGAACCGGCCATAGCTCAGGAAACGTTTGTATGCTCCCGCGACTTTAAGCTGCCGGCACTTGTTTAAACTTTTTAGGAGGGATTCAATGACTACTGCATCAGCAGTAAAGATAAATAATGTAGAAGAACAGGCAATAAAGGCAAGGAAAGCAGCCAAAGCATTAAGTATTTTAACGACGGAAGAAAAAAACGAAGCACTCCATACAGTTGCAGATGCGCTGGAGACTGGATATGAATCGATTCTTGCAGCTAATAAGGCCGATCTTGAAAATGGCAGGGAAAAAGGATTCGAAGAGGCATATTTGGATCGGCTGTCATTATCGAAGGAGCGGGTTTTTGAATTTGCAGACGGCCTTCGTCAGGTAGCTGAACTTCCTGATCCGATTGGAGATGTTATGTCGGGCTGGACTTTGGATAATGGGCTGAAGGTGGAAGAGGTCCGTGTTCCGCTTGGTGTCATCGGCATGATTTATGAAGCAAGACCTAATGTAACTGCTGATGCGGCAGGTCTTGCGTTGAAATCAGGAAATGCCATTGTCTTAAAAGGCGGATCATCAGCACTGAATTCGAATCAGGCTATAGTCGAGATTATTCATGATGCTCTTGAAAAAACAAAGATACCTACAGAAGCTGTCCAATTCATTGCCACAGCAGACAGAGAAGCGACAAAGCAGCTGTTCACCATGAAAGAGCATATTGATGTCTTAATTCCGAGAGGCGGCGCATCCCTCATTAAAGCAGTGGTTGAGAATGCGACGGTGCCTGTACTCGAAACAGGAGTTGGAAATTGCCATATCTATGTAGATAAGGAAGCAGATCCGGAAAAAGCGATCAATATCCTGATTAATGCCAAAACCGACCGTCCCGCAGTCTGTAATGCGGCAGAAACGCTGATTGTACATGAAGCATGGCTGGATCAGCATAAAGAATTGCTTGCAGAAGCTTTGAAGAATCACGGGATAACCGTGCATGGTGATGAATCTGCAGCAGCTTCATTGCCTGATGTGGTATCTGCAGATGATAGCGATTGGGCCAATGAATATTTAAGCCTGGACTTAGCTGTGAAAACCGTAAATAGTCTTGAACAGGCCATCGATCATATTGATCAATATGGCACTAAGCATTCAGAGGCAATTATAACCGAAAATGGCGAAACAGCTAAAAAGTTCATGCAGCTGACAGATGCTGCGGCGCTGTACCATAATGCTTCGACAAGATTCACGGATGGAGGCGCTCTTGGCTTTGGAGCTGAAATCGGCATTTCCACACAGAAACTCCATGCGAGAGGGCCGATGGGTCTGCCTGCATTAACAACCCGCAAATATCTCATGTCCGGAAATGGACAGATTCGATAAAAAACGCTCAAAAGCATCAGCTCCGGCATGTGCTTTTCGTTAACTAAACCCATAAAAAATTGGCAGCCCGTTTCGCGGCTGCTTTTTGCATTTCTCTCCCGCTGCAGATAAAGACTATCTACAAGGGGTGAGAAAGCGTGACTGTCATAACGACGTTCAAAGAGAAAAAAAGAGAGAAGCAGATCAAATATGAAAAATCAGTCCTTCGGGAAATCTCAATAAAAGCCTTAAAAGAAAAAGTACAGCAATTTTTTGGTTCTTCCAGATTTGTCTCCGGTCTGATGATGAATGCCGGAATTGAAGAGGCCTGCTATGATGTCGCGATTGAAGCCTATTTGCTGGGGGCCAACTATAGCCGTTTTGGGCGCTATGGCGAATCGCTCGATCAGGTGCGCAATAGATGTGAAAAAGAGCATAAGCATTTAGTGGATACCTTATATAACTTTTTTCTTTACTGGGGCCATGGTTCGGAAGCGGCTATGAGTGAATCCCTTTATTATATGTGCGAGCAATATGTAAACAGCTGGTGGTCGGAAGGATTCAATAAAGGGGAGAGAAGGCATAAATTGCGCCTCCACTGAAAAGTGAATTGCTTTAAAAGAGCTGTCCTGATCGAAGTTCTAGATCTCCGCCTTGTCCCATATATTGAAATGAGGATAAGCAGGAGGGGACTGATTAGGGCGTATGAAGAAAAAGTTAAAAATAGGCGGGTTTGCGATCGGGCTTATCGTCCTTTTTCTTATTTTGCAATATGACTTTATGGATGATGATTCCTGGGAATCGTGGAATCTGCCTTTAACTGGGAAGATCATCTTGCTTGATCCCGGCCATGGCGGCCCGGATGGCGGTGCAGGTGACGAAGGGGCACTGGAGAAAGATATCGCACTGGATGTATCATTAAAAGTCAGGGATTATCTCCAGGAGCAGGGAGCGCTTGTGCTCATGACGAGGGAGGACGACAGGGACCTCGCGCCCGAGGGAACAAAGGGATACAGCCGGAGAAAAGTAGAAGATCTGAAGAAGCGGCTTGAACTGATCAATACGTCTAATTCTGATTTTTATGTCAGCATCCATTTAAATTCCATTCCTTCTCCCCGATGGAGCGGGGCGCAGACTTTCTATGCGCCCGGGATAAAGGAAAATGCCAAAGCTGCGAAATTCATACAGGATGAACTCCGCCGCAACCTGGAAAATACGAAAAGAAATTCCAAGCCTTTAAACAATGTTTTTATCTTAAAGTACGCCAAAAAGCCGGGTGTCTTAGTAGAAGTGGGATTCTTATCGAACCCGGGGGAACGGGCAAACCTCAAAACGGATGAATATCAGGATAAAATCGCTGCCTCCATCTATAATGGAATTATGCGCTACTATACCAATGAAAAAGAATTGACTGAAACATGGGAATGAAAAGGTGCTGAGAAAGTGCCTTTTCTTTTTTGAATATTTTTCCGGTGTGATACAATTAACTGTAAAGAATATTCAATATGTTATACTGAAATGGAAACGAATTCAAAAGGCGGGTGCAATGTATGTTAACTGAACAGAAAGTCAGAGAAGCTTTAAGCGGCTTGAAGGAACCATTTATACATAGAACATTGGGCGAACTTAACGCCATTGAAGAAATTAAGATCAAGGAAGAAAAGAACCATGTCAGTGTTAAGATTCAAGTTGCCAAGACAGGTACAGCTGAACAGCTTCAGCTTCAGACGGAAATCGTCAATCTTTTAAAAGAAGCAGGAGCAGCGACCGTCGGCATCCGCTTCAGTGAGCTTCCGGATGAAGTGCTTTCACAATATAGAGAGGCAGCGGCTGAAGAAGATAAAGGCCTGCTTTCTTCTGGTAATAAGACGGAATTTATTGCTATTGCCAGCGGAAAAGGCGGAGTCGGCAAATCCACCGTTTCGGTCAACCTGGCTGTATCCCTGGCAAGGCTGGGCAAAAAGGTTGGATTGATCGATGCTGACATTTATGGATTCAGCGTTCCGGATATGATGGGCATTACGAAGCGTCCCGTGGTCAGAGGAGAACGAATTCTGCCGGTTGAACGTTTTGGTGTAAAAGTGATTTCAATGGGATTCTTTGTGGAAGATAATGCGCCGATTATCTGGAGGGGGCCGATGCTTGGCAAAATGCTGAACAGCTTCTTCAATGAAGTTGAGTGGGGTGAATTAGACTACCTTCTTCTTGATTTGCCTCCGGGAACAGGAGATGTTGCCCTGGATGTGCACACAATGCTTCCTTCCTGCAAGGAAATTGTTGTGACAACTCCGCATCCTACAGCCGCATTTGTTGCTGCTAGAGCCGGTGCAATGGCACTTCGCACAGAGCATGAAATCCTGGGTGTTATCGAGAACATGGCCTACTTCGAGAGTCAATTGACTGGAGAAAGAGAGCACGTATTTGGTCAAGGCGGCGGTGAAAAGCTTGCTGATGAACTGCGGACAGAAGTGCTGGGCCAGCTGCCTCTTCAGCAGCCTGATTGGAATGAAAGAGATTTCGCTCCGTCCATTTATGATGAAGACCATAAGCTCGGTCAAATCTATACGGACATTGCCCGAAAAGTTATCCAAACAATTGAAAGTAAATAATGAAAAAAGCCTCTTCCAAAATGGAAGAGGTTTTTTCTTATAGGGGTTATGCACCGCCGCCCTGGCCGCCACCGCCACCGCCACCGCCACCGCCACCGCCTTGGGCTTCACCCTGGCCGCCGCCTTGACCCCCGCTTTCTTGTCCGCCTTGCTCACCGCCGCTTTTCGTTTCCGCCGCTGCTTTCAGAAGGATGTCCTGAATTTTGGCTTTAAAAAGCGGGCTTTCAAATGTCTCAGTCATTACTTTCTGGATGTGCTCCCGATATTCCTTGCTTTTAAGGACATCTGTTACTTCTTTCTCAAACTCGGGATCTTTAAGAACTTCTATCATCATTCCCCGGTATTCAGGGTCCTTCATAAGGTCTTTTAAAAGCTGCTCATTTTCTTTTTGCATACTTTTTGCCATGCTTTCGGCAAACTTTGGATCGTCAAAAGACTTCTTCCAAAACTCTGTGCCTTTATCGGAAGTTAAAGTTTTTTCAATGGTTTCACTGACAACCTTTTGGTCCATGACCATCTTTTGCTGCATTTTTTCATCAGCCATCAATTCTTCGAGTGCTTTTTTTCCTTCATCTGTCTTTAATATATCTACAACCATTTTTTTAGTTTGCTCATAATCCATTTGGCCGGCGCCCGATTCACCCTGGCCGCAGCCTGATACGAAAAACACTAGCGCTAATGGAAGGAGCAAACGGAATTTTTTTTTCATGGTGAAGCTCCTTTCAGAGGTGTCCTTACCTTTAGAATGAAGATTTTCAGCTAATATTATGCGCTGGAAATACAATGCCTAGATTTTTCAAACTTTGGTTGGTACAATCAATAAGAATGAATTTATTTATTATGGGGGAAAAATAAATTGACTAGCCGTAATTGGGTAAAGCTTTTTATAACAACTCTTTTAGTTGGGGGAATAACTACTGGAGTTGTCGGGTTTATTGTGCGCTGGGATGAATTTGCGCCTATTTTTACTGACTTCGATTTCCTGGAGATTCTGTCAGTATTGTTCTGGCTTATCGGTGTAGGATTAATCTTCAGTATTATAAGCCAAATGGGCTTTTTTGCTTATTTGACTGTACACCGCTTTGGACTGGGGATTTTCAAAGGATTATGGAATCCTATTCAGATTGTCCTTATTTTATTTGCTTTATTTGACTTGGTTTATTTCCGCTATAAGGCTTTTGCCGGTGAGGGAGACAGCATGTTACCGTATATTGGCGTTGCAGCATTTCTTCTTATAATCGCTCTTGTGGTCGCAGCAATTAAAACCAAACAGACCAACCAGCATGCATTTATTCCTGCAGTCTTCTTCATGGTGGTCGTAACCGCCATTGAATGGGTGCCGGTATTAAGGGTAAACGAAGAAAGCTGGCTATATCTAATGCTGATCCCGTTATTAGTCTGCAACACCTATCAGCTGCTTATTCTTCATAAGCTGAATGAAGATTCCCAAAAGCGAAGAAGCGATATAGCTAAAAAGCCATCCAAATAACGGATGGCTTTTGTTTACTTTATCTCATTCGTTTTTGTCTCGGCATTAGCAATCATTTCTGAGACGGAAACGAAGTTGAGCCCCTTGGATTCTATATCATTTAAAATGAGCGGAAGAGCATTGGCTGTTTGTTTGGCAGAATCGGATGCATGCAAAAGTACGATATCTCCTTTTTTGGCTTTTGATACATTCTCTGCAATCCTTTCAACACCCGGATTCGTCCAATCCTTTGAATCGACGCTCCAATGGACAACAGTATAACCCATCCGGTCAGCAACCTTTAAGGTTTTCTGATCAAAATGCCCTGTTGGCGCGCGTACAAGCTTAATGTCTTTAACATTCAGTTTTCTAAATGCCTCCTGCGCCTTTGCAAGGTCCCTCCTGATTTTATCCTCTTCAAGCTCTGTATAATCTTCATAGCCATAGCCCAGAATTCCGATTTCATAGCCTTCTTTCACAATCCTTGAAACCAACTCCGGATGGCGCTCCGCCCAGGAACCGGCCAGGAAAAAGGTTGCAGATTTAACATTCTCTTTTTTAAGGATATCCAATATGGGCTCTGCTTTAACATCCCCCCATCCTATATTAAAGGTGAGGGCTATATCCTTTTCCCCTTTGTATATCGCCTTAGGCCCGTCTTTGGCTGAAAAAGCAGGCAAGTGGACAAAACTCTGCATGAAGAGGAACCACGCCGTGAAAAATGCTGCAATGACAACCAGTGAAATTTGTTTTAAAGACTTACCATTCAATACGTAAAAAAAGTTCATTATCGTTCACCTCGTCCGATACCTTCCTAGTCTCATACCTATGCTGTACTTGTCTCTTCCATGTATAAAAAATTTATTCATAAAAAAACTTAAATGGAAAAATACTACAAAAAACAAATTGAAAAATGTATTGGAGGCAATCAAAATGATGGGAATGCTTTTAAGCCAAAAAGAGCTAAAAGAAATGGAGTATCTGATCAAGCGGGAAATGGACGAAATATTATTTGATTTAAAAGATGACCGAATCGACCACATTGTCAAAAGAGCGATGGAGGAACGATACAAAATTTTATTTTCCTTATTTCAGCGTATGGCTACGCCAGCAGATTGCCTGAAATACATGCGTTCCCGCCAGCATCATGAAAAGAAGGGGTGATTTTTTTGGGGTGTGAAGAAAAAAACTCAGAAAAGTTGTTGACTTCTTATTGGTATCTTGGTATATTAATAAACGTCGCTGATGACGGAAAGCACCAATAAAAACAACTTGAAAAAAGTTGTTGACGTCGAAGTTGACATGTGATATATTAAGAAAGTCGCTTCTGAGCGGCGG
>NZ_BCUY01000092.1 GCF_001591465.1 Cytobacillus firmus NBRC 15306 | reverse complement strand
CTAATCTGATTCCAGTCTTCACTATGAATCTCATGTCCAGTTCCATCAAGTGTCACCATTTCAGAATGCGGGATGGCTTTCTTAAGCGCAAGTCCGTGCTCGTATGGAAGGGCCGGGTCTTCTGTTCCGTGAATAATGAGAACTGGTACGCGGATCTCATTCATTCTATCGTAATATTCTTCTCCGCCTTGCAGCAGGGCATGGTTAAATCTGCTCGGCAGATGATTGGCACGGTCTGCTTCTCTTGCTGCGAGTTTATACATTCTTTCCTGCTCGAAAGGTTTGGAGCCGGCTAGTGTTTTCCATCCTCCTGCGAGATAAGGAATAGCCGCATCCCGATCCGACCAATCGATGGAAGCGCTCTTCGTGTGGTAATTCAGGATGTTCTGATCCATTGGCTGCAGTTTTTCCATCTCAGTTCCAAATACACTTGATGCGATAAGCGTAAGTGTCAATACACGTGCCGGATATCTTAAGGCAAGAATTTGTCCGGTTAATCCGCCCATGGACATGCCAACGATATGGGCCTGGTCAATGTGATAAGCATCCAGTACGCCTGCCGCATCGTAAGCCAAGTCTGTGATTGTATAATTAGAAGTCCCGGGTTCATAAGTGGTCGATCTTCCCAGATCCCGATGATCGTACCGAATGACAAATCTCCCCTGATCAGCCAGACGGAGACAGAAATCTTCGTCCCACCAGTCCAGTGAAGACATTATGTATTACCCTAACATATCTCTAAGTACCTTAAAGCCAAAATTTCCGGTGGTTTCTTCTTTAGAAAAAGAGCCGTATTTACGCTAAAACTGTAAATACGGCTCTTTTTTATTGATTAATCCATTGAAATAAATGAATTACTGTGGTAAATTTATATAGATGCGCATTATGTAAATAAAGTTAAGTATATTATCCCTATCTTAATTATATAATGCAATCGATTCGTTTGTCAACCTTTTTATAAATTTTTTTAAAGGAGTGTTTGCTATGAATTCAAAACTTCAGCAGGAGCAAAAACGATTGGATGGTGTAATGGTGACGATTACGGAGGAAGTCCGCAGATTGGAAGAAGAAATCTCCAGGCGTAAAAACGAAGTGGTTCATATCCGCAAACACTTTTGGGATGAAGTGAAGGTGAACACGGATACCTTTGATGATTATTTGGAGACCATTATCGGTTTGAGGCAGGAGGCACAGGCTCTGTCTGTCAGCCAGAGTACCCATCGGCATGCTTCTAAGCGCTTGTCTGCCTTGCGCCGGATGGAGGAGGTGCCCTATTTTGGGCGGATCGATTTTATGGAAGAAGGCTCTTCGGAACAGGAGCCTGTTTATATTGGCATTTCTACGCTAAGGGATCAGAGTGGCGAGAATTTTCTTATTTACGACTGGAGGGCGCCGGTTTCGAGTGTGTACTATGATTACCAGCCTGGACCTGCTAAGTATGAAACACCCGGAGGCACAATTGAGGGGACATTGGAGAAAAAGTGGCAATATTTGATCCGCCGCGGAGAACTTCAATCCATGTTCGATACGAGTCTGACCATTGGGGATGAAATTCTGCAGCAGGTTCTCGGCAAGGGAACTGATAAGCATATGCACAATATTGTCGCGACCATTCAACAGGATCAAAACCGGATCATCCGTCATGATCAGGGAAGGCTGCTCATTGTTCACGGTGCGGCCGGTAGCGGCAAGACGTCAGCTGCCCTGCAGCGGATTGCTTATCTGCTTTATAAGTACCGGGAAAATCTGAATGCAGATCAAATCATCCTGTTTTCACCTAATAGGATGTTTAACAGCTATGTATCCAATGTGCTGCCGGAGCTGGGGGAAGAGAACATGCAGCAGGTTACCTTCCAGGAATATTTGGATCATCGGCTGGGTAAAGAGTTCGTCGTAGAAAATCCATATGAGCAATTGGAGTATGTTTTAACTGCTGCGAAAACCCCTGAGTACAAATCAAGGGTTACGGGCATTAAATTTAAAGCATCTGCCCGTTTTTTTGAGGCCATTAATGCCTACTTGAAGTCGCTTGAATTGTCGGGAATGTTATTTAAGGAAATAACTTTTAGAGGAAAGCCAATTGTTGCTGCTCAGCAAATGGCAGATCAATTTTACAGCAGCGGCACTTTACTCCGTTTTCATAACAGACTTGAGAAGCTGGCAGATTGGCTTATTAAGCAAATTACTGAAGCTGAAAAAGTTGAACGGTCCAAGGAGTGGGTACAGGAGGAAATCGAGCTGCTCAGCAATGAGGAATACCATAAGGCGCATGCCTACCTGGCGAAAAAACGCGGTTTTACAGGGGATTCGATTCATGATTATGAAATCGAGCCTGAAGCATTAGCCCGCCTGATTGTCCGGAAACAATTCAAGCCGCTGCGAAAACAAATCCGGGCCATGCGTTTCATTGATTTTAAGGCGATATACAAGCAGCTATTTGCAGATCCCCTGAAGATCCGAGAGTGGATGGAAGAGGAGATGCCGGCAGAATGGGCTGATATCTGTCAGTCGACACAGGAAATGCTCGGTGAAGGCAGATTATGTTATGAAGATGCTACTCCATTTTTATATGTGAAGGAGCAGATTCAAGGCTTTCAGACGAATAGTTCGATTAAACATATTGTGGTGGATGAGGCGCAGGATTACTCTCCGTTTCAATTTGAGTTCTTAAAGCGTTTGTTTCCTGCTTCCAAGATGACGGTGCTCGGTGATTTTAACCAGGCGATCTTCGCCCATGCCAGCGAAACGGCTGATTTTCACACACTCACCAGCCTGTATGGGCCGGATCAGACAGAACTGATTAATTTAGCGAGGAGCTACAGGTCGACTAAACCGATCATCGAATTTACACGAAGACTGGTTCCTAACGGGAAAGAGATCATCCCATTTGACCGTGATGGAAAGCTGCCTGAGCTGAAGCGTTTATCCGATCAAACCGAACTGCACAGCTTCATTGTCTCGAAGGTTGCTGACTGGAGAAGCCAGGGGCTTAACAGCATGGCCATTATCTGTAAGTCTGCAGAAGAAAGTGCACAGGCCTATGAAGCCCTGTCTTGCATCGAGGGAATAAAACTCCTGAAAAGCAACTCGACCGAATATGAAGAAGGAGTCGTTGTCGTACCTTCGTATTTATCCAAGGGCATTGAATTTGATGCCGTTATTATTTATGATGCATCGGAAAGTGTATATGGTGATGAAAGCCTGCGAAGAGTGTTTTATACCTCCTGCACGAGAGCGATGTATGATTTGCAGCTCTGCAGCGTGGGCGAACCGAGTCCGTTCTTGCAGAAAGCTTTGCGGGAAGGTCTCATTCAGGTCTGACTTGGCTGGGTGTATCATCTATAGTTAACTTAGAAAGAAGGATTGATCGAATGTCGCAGCAAACCAATACGAATCAAAACAAACCGCCATATGGCATGATCGCCATTTTATTTATCGGGGCTTTTGTAGCGATATTGAATGAAACATTGCTGAACGTTGCTCTCCCATCCATTATGGAAGAATTCGATGTGAATGCAACTGCCGTACAATGGCTGTCTACAGGCTATATGCTTATTAACGGGATTTTAATCCCGGCGAGTGCATTCTTCATTCAGCGATTTTCCGATAAGAAATTATTCATTACAGCCATGTCACTGTTTACTTTGGGAACATTCCTGGCCAGCATTGCGCCTGCATTTGGTGTGTTATTAGGGGCTCGGATGATTCAGGCTTCAGGATCCGCGATAATGATGCCTCTATTAATGAATGTCATGCTTACCGCATTTCCGGTCGAAAAAAGAGGGGCAGCAATGGGAATGTTTGGTCTTGTCATGATTACAGCTCCAGCAATTGGGCCGACTCTTTCCGGATGGCTGATTGAACATTACAGCTGGAGAATGTTATTTGACCTTGTTCTGCCAATTGCCCTGCTAACCGTAGTTTTTGCAGTCTTCAAGTTAAAAGATATCACACCGCAGAGAGCGATTAAGCTTGATTTCATCTCGCTGGTTTTATCAAGCATCGGGTTTGGCGGCCTGCTTTATGGCTTTAGTTCAGCAGGGGAAAAAGGATGGGATAGTCCCCTCGTGTACGGCACGATTGTGATTGGGGCACTTGCTTTACTTGCCTTTGTACTCCGCCAGCTTCGGATGGATGATCCTATGCTTGAATTTCGCATCTACAAATATCCGATGTTTGCCCTGTCATCAGCCATTTCAATCGTGATAGCAGTCGCCATGTTTTCGGCGATGATTTTAATGCCCATCTATGTACAGACCATCCGCGGAATTTCACCAATGGACTCAGGGCTATTAATGCTTCCGGGAGCAATTGTAATGGGAATCATGTCTCCCATTACAGGGAAACTCTTTGATAAGTATGGGGCAAGAGTTTTGGCGGTGATTGGGCTGACCATTACCGTTGTAACATCTTATTACTTCAGCAGAATTGGCATGAATACGGCCTATTCAACCCTTGTTCTGCTGTATACTTTTCGAATGTTCGGGATGTCAATGGTTATGATGCCTGTCATGACAAATGGATTGAATCAGCTGCCGCCGATCAGCAATCCGCATGGAACCGCCATGAATAATACACTGCAGCAGGTATCCGGCGCCATTGGCTCCGCGCTGCTGATTACCGTCATGAATAACCGTACAAAAGAAAAAGCAGAGGAGCTGGCTGCTGACACACTGGCCAATATGAGTGCAAGTGCAGCTCAGCCATCTGCACAGGCCGCAGCTGACATGCAGCAGCAAATCATGAATGAAGCGATGCTGCATGGCATTAATTTCACTTTCTTCCTTTCTGCATTGATTGCGGTCATCGCACTTATACTTGCTTTCTTTATTAAGAGAGTGAAACCTCATCATGAGAATCAGACAGGTGAGGAATTGGCTGTTAAAGAGTGATCAATATACTGAAAACCGGGTGATGTCCAGATTCTGGCACCGCCCGGTTTTTTTAAAAGATAAGAAAGTATAAAACTTTGAACGTCGATAACTGTCTAGCTCCAGCGCCTACCCCCTCGAGGTCACAAGCAGATCCTCCCAAAATGGCAAAGGACGCCTTTCCGTGAGGCTCGTCTTGTGCTTGTCGGGGGTGGGCAAGGCGCTTGCGCTTTTCTTTTGCTGCCGCTATTTTTTTAATAAAAAAGGGGCGGTTGCAATTACACCAATCACATACAAAAGCAATGCGAAGTAAGCAGGAAGCAGGTGGATGAAATCCGTATAGTTAATAAAAAAATGAGTTATAATTCCAGCGGCGAATGCCGGAATGGCCCCAATGGTAAAGGTCCACCACACCAATCTTTCCCCCTCGCGGATCCCCCATAAAGCAAGCATTAGGACTAGCAACCCTACACTTAAAAGTGCGCTCCCAAATCCTGCACGGTCATGTGCAATCACAGGAATTAACCGATCGTTAAACTCGTTGAGCGCTTCAGGAGTCAGGCAAAGATAAGCAAGATCTGTTGGTACAAACACATGTGAAGCTCCTATGGCGGAAATGACCATCCCGCCAATAGCTAATGAAAAGCCCAGTATTACAAAACAAAGCTGGCCGAATAAGCTCAGCTTCCACTGGGCGCTGTTTGAAAGGTTTGAATTGGCGGGGGATGCACTTGCGTTTCTTGATTTTGCATATCCCAATATAAACAAGGGCAGTAAAATAAGCCAAAACAGCCCATGAAGCCAATCGAAATAACCGTAGCCAATAAACAGGACAATCCCCAGGAATCCGATGGTTCCTGCTATATTTACTGCTTTTCTTGCCCAGTGGAGGCCTTGTCTTATACCATGCCTGGCAAGCTGCATATAGATGATTCCACCTGAAATCATCGTTCCTGAAAGCGTCATTCTGTCATGTGCCATAAAATATAAAATGGCAGGGTTAAAATAAAGAATATCTTTCCTGAAGATCCCAAGAAATTTCTCATCATAGGGAAGGATCACCGAGGTCATGCTGAAGAACAGGGCAATAAACCCTGCAATGGCAATAGCCAAGCCAAACAGCCAATACCAGAGCCAACCTTCCACCTTAACAGGCTCCTTCTGGAATGTGCTGGTATAGGCCTCATTTATCCTCTTCGGCAATCCGGGTCCAGTAAAAATATACTCATCGCCTAACATGATTAAAGAAGCTCCGCTTTCCAGCAGTTTAATAGCATCTGAAGGCTCTTTTACCCAGCCTGACGTGATGATGGGCAAATCTTCGCTGAATACTTCCCTGAGAGCCGCAAGCCTATGAATGAGTTCTTCCTGTGAATCATAGCCTGTAAGAAGAATGCCGTCCGGGCGATAGTCCAGGCTGAGAGGATCATTTTTTGGAGAAGCAAGGATGATAGGTTTATTTAATTCATATTTAAATTGATTAAATTGGCTCTCTGATTGAAAGGTCTGACTGTCCAAAATAAATCCGTCACTAAAAGGCAGCAATTCTTCACAAATTTGCATGGCTTCCCGATAAGTTCCTTCCACATTAATGAGGAAAGGAATTTTCTTTTTCTTTAGAGAAAGCAGCTGTTTCTTAGCAGCCGTTAACTCCATAGAAGCGTCAGTTAATCTATGTATCTTCTCTTGTTTCGGGTCCATATATAGTTCTTCTGCTGACCCTCGAATGGAAACAGGCCCGATCTCAATAAAACCAAACCCCAAATTCTGAAAAGCTTGGGTCCCCGTTAAGTGAGGGTCAATCCTGCCGCTTAGTCCGACTGGAGCGGAAAAATGAACGCCAAATACATTTTTCGCAAGCTTGCCGGAGGGTTCCATATGACCAAGAAACTCGATTACTCCTTCCCCTATACGGGTGGATGAAATCATGCTCATTCCGCGATGGATAAACTCCCGGCTGAAGGAAGGCGGAAGCTTCTGAAGTATGGGCTTGAAAATAGGATGATACGACCAATCCGGCAAATAAACACCTCCCATTTTTATCTATTTTAGCATATGCGTTTGGATGGATAGGTTACACATCATCATAAATGGAAGTAAGAAAGAATATGTCAAGAAAGGCATCTATCATCTAATTATCACTCTCGATTAAAGAAATGGATAAGTCGATTTAATGGCGTTTCTACTAAGTATCTACAGATCTATTTAGTGTGGTTTCAGTTCCTTGACATTAGGAAAATGGAAAGCGATTTAAGCAAGAAAAAGCAGATGCTTATTTTATCAAGCGTTCTCGGAACTTGGGAAACCGCAAATACATTAAGGCTTAGAAACACTGCCTTCTAAAATTACAGAGTATCTAAAAAGGAAATCACAAATATGCACCGGTGGTTTCAAAGTAAAACGAACTTGGAATTGTATCTCCAAGCTCATTTATTTTAATGTCTATTTTTTTCTAAAGTACCCACTACTTTAATAGTTAATATTATTTACTATTTTTAAGAATTGAGTAGACATATGTATCGTGTGCTTTACCATTTTGATACATATAATCCCTCAGAATACCTTCTTTTTGAAACCCTACTTTAGTTAACAAATTATTAGATGCTTCGTTATCTATAAAAACGACAGCCCCTAAGCGAGTAAGACCTAATTCATCAAAGCCATATTGGAGGACTTTCGATACGGCTTCCGAGGTAAATCCCTTTCTCCAATGTTCCGGATGAATTTCATAACCTATTTCCGCCCGCTTATGTTTAGGCGACCAGGCATTAAAGCCAATTGTTCCAATTATTCCTTGAGTTCCTTTTATTTCAATTCCCCACCTTATGCCCCTTTTTTCTGTATAACTTCTTGCAAAAAAATCAACGAATGTTTCCGCTTGTTTTATATCCTCTAATGTCTCTTGTCCATAATAACGTGTTACATTCTCATTAGAAAAACAAGTAAATATGTCTTTTGCATCATCTATTGTTAATTCTCTTAATAGTAATCTTTCTGTTTCTAATAGAGGAAACATCTTTTTCTCTCCCTTTTGTTTATCTGTTTTAAATTTCCCTTTGTGCAGTAATTATCCCATTAGACTTTAAACTTCGTTATTATTAGTAGAAATTTTCACAATCCCATACTAATTTTAACATAAATATCCAATCGTATTTTTTTATTGTCTATTTTAAAATCAAATCAACCTTTCCCTTTAACATAGCCTTCTTTTTTATAATTGGACCCATGCACCTCCATTAAAAAGGCTGCAAAATATGTTTATTTTTATTGCAAATGCAACAAAAATAAGTTAGATTGAATATATTGCATCATTGTTGTATTTACAACAAAAATTCGTGTTTAGGAGTTGACTACGCTGGAAATTCTCCGTGAAATTGGCATGATTGCGAGGGCGCTGGATTCCATAAGCAATATTGAATTTAAAGAGCTTGACCTTACAAAAGGGCAGTATCTGTACCTTGTGCGAATATGTGAACAACCAGGAATTATTCAGGAAAAATTAGCTGAAATGATAAAAGTAGATCGGACAACAGCGGCCCGTGCGATTAAAAAGCTTGAGCTGAACGGTTTTATAGAAAAGAGAGGTGATGAACAGAACAAGAAAATCAGGAAGCTCTTCCCAACAGAGAAAGGGAAAAAAGCTTTTCCTTTCATAAAAAGAGAACATGAATATTCCAATGCGATTGCCTTAGAGGGATTCACCGAAAAAGAAGCAGAAATCATTTTCAGCCTGCTCCAAAAAGTTAGAAAAAATGTAGAGAAAGACTGGGAATATGTGAAAAAGGGGAACAAGAGAAATTATTGAAGGAGAGTCATAATGACTATTAATATAAAAAAATGTACGCTTGAAGATTTAAGGAGACTACAGGAAATTAGCTATGAAACCTTTAATGAGACGTTTAAGGATCAAAATTCACCAGATAATATGCAAGTCTATTTGGAAAAGGCATTTAACCTAAAGCAACTAGAGACTGAACTATCTCAACCTTCATCACAGTTCTATTTTGTTGAATTTGAGGGCGAGACAGCCGGGTATTTAAAGGTCAATACTGATGAGGCTCAGACTGAAGAAATGGGCGACGAAGCACTCGAAATCGAGAGAATTTATATCAGAAGCCCATTTCAGAAACAAGGGCTTGGTAAGTATCTGTTCCATAAAGCCCTTGAAAGTGCGATGGAGCTTAATAAAAAGAAAATTTGGCTGGGTGTATGGGAAAAAAATGAAAAAGCAATTTCCTTTTATAAGAAAATGGGGTTTGTCCAAACGGGAGTCCATTCTTTTTATATGGGAGATGAAGAACAAACAGATTTTATAATGGCCAAGACTCTTAACTAACTTTTTCGAAGGGCGGATGGTTATGTATATTCCAAAATACTATAAAGTCACAGATGCGGATGAAATATGGGAGTTTGTTCAAAGTAATTCGTTTGGCACGATCGTCACAGTAAAACAAGGAAGGCCCATTGCCGCTCATTTGCCACTGCAGCTAATAAAAGAAGGAGATACGTGCTATTTAACAGGGCATATGGCTTACGGGAACCCGCAATGGAGAACATTTGCAGACTCTGATGATGTACTGGTGATGTTCCAGGGGCCTCATGCTTATATTTCTTCCTCCTGGTACGAAGAAGAAAATGTACCGACTTGGAATTATCAGGCTGTCCATGTATATGGTCAAGCGAGTATTCTGAGTGAAGAGGAATTAAAGGGTGACCTGGCCATCCTGCTTCAAAAATATGAAAAGCATCGCAAAAATCCTGTCTTATGGGATACACTTTCTCCTGAGCTTGTAGAACAGCAGCTAAAAGGAATTGTTGGATTCAAGATAAAAGTACAGGAAATTCAAGCTGCCAATAAACTAAGCCAGAACCGTAATGAAAGAGACTATCAAAACATCATTCATAAACTCTATGAAGAGAATGATTCTAATTCTAAGCAAATGGCCCGGCTGATGGAAGGAAAGCTAAAAAGGGATTAAGTTTATAAAAAAACAGAGGAACCCAAATGCCCTCTGTTTTTTAGTGTTTGGAATATTATGTTAGGATAGAGGGAGATTAAACCTTTACGTGAAACGAATGTATACCACTCTCATACATTAGTATTACAGGGAGGTGAAACCTCAATATGGAAATCATTATATTTTTGGCCATACTTGGTTTAGGAATATTTGGTTTTAATTGGTTAATGGGATATAGAAACAATCATATTACCATTGATCTGGATGATAGGTATGTTGACTTTAAAGAGTATGTTGAAGCAATTCAGATTGAACTTGCCAATCAAGGGAGAGAGGTCAGTTATATAGGGAGTCGGAAATTCATTATTGATGGCAAGACCTATATTTTCATAGAACGCAATGTTTCAATGGGAGGCGTTCCACTGCAGAGAACCATTCTGAAACCGGAAAAATGATGGACTTGAAGTGCTAAAAAGAGATAGGGGGACTGAATCGGTTTTGAGAATGTCTTTTATAGGAGGGCAAAGATAAACCATCTTCCAGCGCAGAAGATGGTTTATTTCATATTCGGGAATCCCTGCTGGCGCAATGCCTCGTATACCAATATCGCAGCTGTGCTCGAGAGGTTGAGTGATCGGACATTGCCATTCATTGGGATTCTTAAAAAGTGATCTTTATTTTCTTCCAGCAAGACTTTTGGCAAGCCTGTGGTTTCTTTTCCAAACATAAAATAGTGCTCCTTTGAGACATCACTGAAATCAAAGGATGAATGGGCCTGTTCACCAAAGGTTTCAATATAGTAAAACTCGCCCTGGTTTTTTGAGAAAAATTCATCCATGGAATCATAATACGATATGTTCACAGAGTCCCAGAAATCAAAGCCTGCCCGCTTAATCATTTCCGGCTCTGTTGAAAAGCCAAGCGGCCTGATTAAATGCAGAGCTGTATCCGTTCCAGCACAAGTCAGGGCGATATTTCCGGTGTTGGCCGGAATATCCGGCTGATATAGTACGACATGTATAGCCAAGGGTTGTCACCTCAATGTTTTGATTTAGCCTTTAAATTATAGCATACGATCAAATGCGAGGTGAAAACACCAGTATTCGCTAGGTCGAACAAGATATCATTAAATCGAAATATCACCAAATGAAATGGCAGCGATAATCATAAATAGTGAAGAGGCAACTGCCCATTTTAATGCAAAGCGCTGATTTTGGCCATAGTCAATGCCGATCATTCCGACTAGCAGGTACCCTGCGGCATAGAGCGGGCTTAGCACGTGAGCTGGCTGGCCGAGCACTGATGCACGGGCAATTTCAGCCATAGAAATATTGTAGCTCGCAGCCGTTTCTCCTATGATCGGGATAATTCCATAATAATAGGGGTCGTTCGCCATGAAATACGTAAATGGCATGCTTGTGATCCCAGTTGATCCGGAATGACTTGAACAAGCGCTGTCGCCATTGCGTCCACCATTTCAGTTCCGTTCATGATTCCTGTGAAAATACCAGAAGCAAAGACTAAGGCGACAACTGCGAGTACATTTCCTGCATGGGCGGCAACACGTTCTTTTTGCTGCACCAGGTTTGGGTAATTAATCATCGCGGCGATCGCAAAGCCTAACATAAAGAGAACAGGGAGCGGCAGCAATCCGGCAATTAAGGCAATCAGAAGGGCTATGGTCAGTCCTGCGTTTACCCAAATCAGCTGTGGACGCTGCAGGTCCGTAAGCGTTTCTCTGCTGGCAGCAGCGGCTACCTGGTCCTCTGCAGCCTGAAGCTCCCTGATAGCTGAATCATCCATTTGGCGGATTCCGATTCGTTTCCGTTCCTTAATGCCAAAGTGCCAGGCAGCAAGGAAGGCAAAAAGAATGCCGGCTGCCATTACTGGAATCAGCGGAAGGAATACTTCCTCGGTTGTAAGCTGCAGAGAGCTGATGACTCTGGCCGTCGGTCCGCCCCAGGGTGTCATGTTCATAACGCCGATGGAGAGAAGGGCGAGCGTTGCCAGCATAAATATAATCGGAACAATAATTAATGCCAATAGGGCAGACATTCGTTTCGTCATAATTAAAGCCATAAAAACTGCAACCATACAATATCCAAGCAATGCGAGCATAAAATCCCTCCTAATTTATTTGTAAGCGCTTCCTTTTGACTCACTTTATCAGTGCTGTTCCTCAAAGGCTAGATTAGTTGTTTAAGTTGAATAAAACATAATAATTTCATAATTTTCATATTTTTTATGAAACTAGAGATGAAGACTTACTGGGTTACCGGTGATCCTTGAAGCGGGGATATGGGAGTCAGGAGTTCTGTTCTTAGAAATAAAGCAAGCCCCTTTATAGGAGGGCTTGCTAGAGTTGTTTGTATCGGCGTTCGGGGCGGCCTACACTGCCATAGACTATATCCACTTCCACAAGGTCAATAGAAACCAGGTACTCTAAATAGCGCCTTGCCGTGGAGTGGCTTGCGCCAATTTGCATTCCTACTTCTTCAGCATTCAGGCTTGTGGATGCTGCTTTCATTGCTTGTGTAACTTTTCTCAGTGTATGTTTGTCGATGCCTTTTGGCAAAGCTTCAGCCTCGTGCTTTGTCTCCGCAGCAGGGGGACTTTTTTGAAAGAGCCGCTGTATTTGATCTTGTTTAATATGAGCATTGGCTTGCCAGGTGTGTCTTGTTTGGCTGTACTCTTCAAAAGTTGAAAAAAAGCTTTCAACCATTATAGGCTTCAGCAGATAGCTATATGCTCCCCCGCGCATGGCATCTCTTACGGTTTTAGCCTCATTTGAAGCTGTTATCATGATGATATCGATATGGCGATGGTTGTGTTTGATCTGAAACAGCAAATCAATGCCATTGGCGTCCGGCAGGTGAACATCAAGCAAGATTAAGTCAGGTGTAATCACGTTTAGCAATTGAATCGTTTCAGAAGCAGTTTGTGCTTTCCCTATGACAGTGAAATCCTGTCTTTTTTGGATAAGCTGTTCATATACAGACGAAGCGACAGGGTCATCCTCAACGATAAGCACCCCAATTGATGGGTTAGTCATGATTTTCTCTCTCCTCCGCGGTTGTGTGTTCAGGATTGTTTTTTGGAATGGCGATGGTCATACATGTTCCTTCTAACCGGTCTGTCCGGTACCATTCCCCGCCAAGCTGGCCTAGTGCATGCTGCATGATTGTCAGGCCCAGGCCGTGCTGCGGGTGGTTTTTAGTTGTGGCTCCTTCGGTGAAAAAGTAGGCTTCTTCTTCGGAGGTTATGCCTTAGCCTCTTCGTAACGCTCCAGTAGCAGGAACCCGTTTAATATGTTCAATTTATTTAAATATTCATGTGTCTGTGCCCGAATATGGTTCGCATGCTGCCGGATCTCAATAAGTTCATTCGCCAGATCTTCTACTTCAGAGAAGGGGCGGATAGTCAGCACTATACCTGATATTGCCGTTTCTTCAGCTAAGATGGGCGAGATGTCTACAATATATATCGAGTTGCTGATGAGCATTTGTTCATGGATTAATCGGTCCGGATTCTGTAATGCTGTTCTGATAAGCGCTTTCAAATGAGGCTCTGTCCCATCCTCGTTCGCTATTACAATATAATCTGCACCTGTCCGCTCTCTAAGTTTCTCGGCAATCGGCTATATAAGCTGTGCCGGATGTTCTGCTTCAAACGCATCGATAATAGAATCGTTTTCAGCAACCAATTCCGCAACGGTCATCGCCTGCTGTCCAGTGGTTCTCTCAATCATTTGATCAATAATGAGGAAAAAGAAATGATGATTAACAGTATGCAAAGTATGAGCACAGTAAGAACGAGCAGAACCATTTGCCCGAATAGCCCCGGCCGTTTAAATTTAAAACGTTTCGACACTTTGGCCACCTCTGGCAATTTTATTTACTACTAGATTAAAGGAGGCAATTTCATTCGGCAAGGTAAAGTTTAATCACAGGATGTCCCATTCGAAATTTGGAGTATTGACCGCCTGTGTTCTATTTTCAGAATAGAGTAATTTTTGTAAAAATATGTTAAACTATATATAGTGATAC
>NZ_BCUY01000091.1 GCF_001591465.1 Cytobacillus firmus NBRC 15306 | reverse complement strand
TAAAAAAACCCGCCCCTAAAAAAGGGACGAGTTATTATTAACACGCGGTTCCACCCTACTTCTCGCTTTCATAAAAGACAAGCGACTCTGTAGTAAGATAACGGTCTTTTCCCGCCAGCCCATTTCCTGGCTGGAGTTCAGAGGCGGTAAGCATTCAGATCGTGTTAGGAAGGTTTCAGCCTTGCCTTCCCTCTCTTTAAACCGTATTAGAATACCCGTATCCTCATCGCAACTTTTGCTAGATTTTTATAATATGTACGTTATTATAGTTTGTTATTTCAGGAAAATCAAGGGTATCTTTTACATTTTTCATCATCAGCATAAGAATGGGCGTTTTGATATTTATAAAAAGCTGCAAGAGAGCCTAATTGAAGTCTTTCTTCAAAAATATTGCGGATTGTTCTGACCAGCGGCTGGTCAAAATCATCTGAATAGAGATAAATAGCTGAAGGTGCGATTGAGAGCAGCGGCGCAATCGTAACAGAATCCACATATACAGGATGATTGGATAATAGCTTGCGGTCAATCATTCTTAAGAGCTCTCCGCGCTTAATTTCACACAATTGCTCGTCATAAAAATAAACACCTTCATCCATGAGGACATGGATCGTATTCATTTTTGGCTGCTTGCCTGACAGAAAATCTCTCAATGTATGAATGAACATCTGATATTCCTGTTCCATTTTGTACTCATCGATGGATACTTCAACGTACTTTGTCATTTCATTCATAAGCGGGCGCATCCGGAATTTTACGAATGAATCAAAAGAAAAGGAAATGTTATCTTGAAACAACTGATCAATTGCACTTTTTAAGCTTTCTTTTACATCCAGTCCACTGACAAACGCAGCAAGATCCTCACGGTTTCCTTCCAGGATAGAGTGAATAATTTCAAGAATTTGCTGCTGCTCGCCTTCGTCCTCATAATAATAATGCTCCATCAGTATCCGTTTAAACCAATCATCCTGCTTCTGGTTCACGATAAATTGAAAAAATGCCGTCTTAACAGTATTCAGGACATTGCCGCTATTCTCAGCAGAAACTCTGACTATATGTTGATCTTCAAAATGAAGAATATTATTATCACATTGACAAAAAGACTGGAGCTGTTCATAAAGATGCTCATAAAAATTTCTCGCATCCGTGCTGCTTTGGAAAATGATTTCGATCAACCAAATCCCCCCTTTATACAAATCTCTGTTCTATGTATATGGCGGACTTGGCCAAGTTAGAAGCGGGATTAGCCTTTTAGTGTATTAAACTATTCTAAATTAAATAATAAAAGCTGCCGGAACTTATCGGCAGCTTTTAGATTATACTCTTCTGTTCGGTCCTTCCACCAGCACTGGTTCAGCAAGGTATTTAATGCGTTCCATGATTCTTCTTGCCTTCATTTTCTCTTCCTCGCCGCGCTGGCTGTAGGAGAGATGATGTTCAAGGCCCTGCAGGTCGAAATTGGAAGTAAAGAAGGTTGGCAGGCTTTCCTGCATGCGGAACTGCAGAATCGGCCCTAATATCTCATCCCTTGTCCAGCTGGACATAGTTTCTGCACCAATGTCATCGAACATTAAAACAGGTGCTTTTTTAATGGTTTCCATCTTGCTGTTCAAAGTCTGATCTCCAATTGAATTTTTCAATTCCCTGAATAGTTCGGGGACGTAGACAATCATGGAGGATACTTTCCGGCTTGCAAGCTTATTGGCAATAGCACCAAGCAAATAAGATTTGCCTACACCGAATTTCCCATAAAAGTAGATCCCCTTTTGCTTGGACCCCGGCTGGTAGTCCATTACAAAAGATGCTGCCTTATCCACAGCCTCAATGCGGTCGTCATCATCATATATGGAATCAAAAGTGGCATGAAGGATATCAGATGGCACATATAAACTCTGGATTAATTTTTCATTTCTCCGCTTTTCATCGTGCATGATCTTGCGCGGGCACTTATCATACTTCAGATCGATTGATCCTCTTTGAATCACAAGTTCCGGATGATAGCCCTGCATAAAATTCACACAGCCTTCCAAGCTCGCACATTTATTGCACTCCTTGCTCTGCTGTGTATACTCAAAGAGCTTGCTAAGGCTCTTTTCAACCATCTCAGATGTCAATTCATCCCGATGAGTTTGGATAAAAGCCTTCACTTCAGGGTGATTAAGCGTTTGGCTCCTCATCATTTCATATCTTTTTTGAAAACCTTCATTGCCTGCAAGGCGTCTTAGTGTTTCATTAATTTTTTTCATCAATCAGTCACCTCCTGTGACCGCAGTTTTTTTAATTTTTCTTTAAGTTCCCTTTTTTTCAATTCCCGCTCATACTGTTCCTTTTCGCTGTTTTGCTGCCCGGTCTGTTCCTTCTTGGCGGCTTTGCTGCTATTTTCATCAAACCAGTCGGGAAGCATCTCTGTCCTGATCGGCTTCTTTTTGTTCCCCGTTGGGCCTGCTGTTTTTTTCCCTTCTGCCCAATCAAGGTATTGGCGATGTTCTTTTTTAGCTAATTCAATAGCTTCCTGGGGTGTTTTAATCTTCTTTCTTGCCCAGTGGCCTGCTATTTTTTCTACGTAGCCCTTGGTCAGCTTCATATCTGTTTTGAGCATAACATATTGAATCAGCACATTGATTACCCCGGGCAAAAGCTTTTGCTGGAACATGACATCTTCTATAATCTGCAGATCGCTTTTTGAAGGCTCAGCTCCTCCGGATATATCTTTTAAAAGCTGCCTTGGTGAGGTAATTTCCAAATAACGGATCAATTCTTCTTCCTGTGTTTCAGGCTGTTTTTTTTGAGATTGATGGCTGACAGGCTGAACCCTGTCAATCAGGGATGGCAGCATATCCTGGTTTTGGAATTGATACCAATCACGTGCCGATTTTCTTAATTCATCAATGTTTATCTCATTATCTTCATTCACTGCACTGATGACAATATTTTTCATCTGGATAGGGTCGATTCCATATAAAAAAGCAAGATTGCTGATGGATTCTTTTACTTTAACTGTAAGGGATTTTTTTGGTACAAGCGATTCATTCAGCCCTGCCTGAAGCAATTCAAAATTAAAATCTTCACTGCCGATTTGAATGCCTTCCTGCTCCCGCCTTCCAATATACCCTTCCTCATCTGTTTCATTCATCAGCTGCATCACTTCATCGTCAAAAGAACCAGGGTGCCCGGATTGAAATACATCCTGGAAAGCCTTCGTTACTTCCTCATACCCCATGGCCGGCTGCACCTTCTGATCTGAGAAGAATCGCTTTAGCCTCATAAATTGATTCTTCCCCAATTTCTTATAAAGATAGATATTGAGCATGCCGTCAAGGAAGAATTGTTCAGGTGTCAGCGGTGGAAGCAGTTCGTAAATAAATGACCTTGTCTCTTCTTCTTTGTTAACATATACCTTTAAAAGTCCTATCCCTTCAAGCTTGAGGCGGGCTTCATAAATATCCTTAAGCCCCATCCCCATGAAATTCATTAAACTATGGTGTGAATTTGAAGATGACCATAGCCGGTTTTCTTCAAGCTCTGCCCATAAAGTCATATACAAACTGAAGCACACAGAGCCAATGAGCGGCTGGTATAACAGTGTCAGCACTTTCCGGTCATAATCATGCAAAAGCCCGCTGGCTGCTACTGTATATCGATCAATGGGGAGCATCTCCTGCCAATGCTGGGCCATGGTGTTCACCTTTTTCTATTTAAATTTTTATTAGGCTGTTCATCAAAAGCATATCCCGCAAAAAAAAGAGCCAAAGAAAACCCTTCAGCCCATCAGCCTATTTCATCAAAAATCAGCGGCAGCGGCAAAACTGACCTGATTATGATTGTTCTTTTTTAATTAGTTCCTTGAGTTCATCAATAAACACATTGATATCTTTAAATTGCCTGTATACTGATGCGAAACGGACATATGCCACCTCGTCAACATTTGCAAGCCTGTCCATGACCATTTCGCCAATTTCATCGCTTTTTATTTCAGAGACACCATTGCTGCGGAGTTCTTTCTCCACTTCAAAAGTAATGTCCTCCAGATCTTTAAGGGCTACCGGCCTCTTTTCACATGCTTTAATAAGGCCTCTCAGTATTTTTTCCCGGCTGAATTCCTCTCTCGTACCTTCTTTTTTCACAACGATTAATGGAATTTCTTCCACTTTCTCAAAAGTCGTAAACCGGTATCCGCACTTCTCGCATTCCCTTCTGCGGCGGATGGATCGGCTGTCATCCACAGGACGGGAATCGAGCACACGGGTATTATTGTTTTGGCATGAAGGGCATCTCATACAATCAGCTCCGAATTTTTTTTATAAGTTGGCTTTAGACTAATTACCGAATATTATTTGATACTCTTATCTTATAAAAAAGGAGTTGACAGTACAAGTACAACTATTTATCTGCGTTTCTTGCAGAACCGAGAAAATCATGCCGTTTATTTAATTTATCATATATCGAAAGAACTTCTCTCTTAAGAATTGGATGCACACCTGCCGGTGAGGACTGCTCAGTTGAAATATTGATATCTACAGCCGTTTCAAAAGGCCTGACAGTCACGACTGTCACAATGGCAAAACAGGATTTGTCTTTTTTAAGTTCTGCTGCAATCTCTCCGTGTTCTTTGGAAATGCTGAGAATGTTCACATTATTGTCTGCTTTGAATAACTCTTCAATCGTCTGCATCATTTGTGCTGTATTGGTTCTATAGTATCTTGTAGTGAGCTCAGGGTCAGAGTGGTTTTCGTTTGTTTCACACTGCTTTTTATAGCGGCTGGCAAGCTGCCTGAAAATAGACATTCTCTTTCCTCCGTTATTTATTATGTATCCTTATTGTACTATTTTTGAGGAAGATACTAAAGGTAGTGGCAGAGTATTAAACAAAATAAAAAGAGGTGTATTGAATACACCTCTGGATTGCCTAAGATCATTCTGTTATTAAAGTACTTGAGCTTGTTTAACTTGAACTGGACCCATACCGCGAGGAATTTCGATATTCTCACGCGTTTGAGCTCCTAACGATTCTGCAATAAAGTCTGCAGCGATGTTAGGGTCAAGATCTCCACACGTATACACATCAATGCTGGCATAGCCATGCTCCGGGAAGCTGTGAATAGTTAAATGAGATTCAGAGATGATAACCACTCCGCTTACACCCTGTGGCGCAAACTTATGAAATGCTACCTCTCGAATTTCTGCACCAGATTTTAATGCAGCATTTACGAATGTCTGCTCGATATAATCCATATCATTTAACTTTTCAAAATCGCATCCCCAAAGTTCTGAGATTACGTGACGACCCATAGTTTCCATATTCAAATTTCCCCCTTTAAACTTTTAAGCTATTAATTAATGAAATTCCAGATTTATACTGGTCTATAACTACCACGGGGGAAAGTTAGTCCAGAGAGGTCCTAACCCTTTAAGTAGCTACCATACCAAAACCTCGGAGAAGTTCACGAGGATTAGTATACTTTGTTTAATTTCTTTTTGCAACACATTGTTCTACATTTTTTTTCGCAAAATTTCTGATTCTAAAGTATGCAGTTTTGTCCAATAAAAGGAGCCTGCCGGGGAATGGCAGGCTTTAAGGGTATGGGTAGTTTTATATTAAAAGAGATTGGCAATTATCCAACTTTTACGGCAGATGCCTGAAAAAGTTCCTGTGCAACATATTTTGTCAAGTCTACGACACGGCAAGAATAGCCCCACTCATTATCGTACCAGGCAAGGACTTTCACTTTGCTGGTGCCGATTACCATGGTAGATAATCCATCAATGATGGCAGAGTGTTCATTTGTGTTGAAATCGATTGACACCAATGGTTCGTCAGTAATATCCAGGATACCATGAAGAGATCCTTGTGAAGCTGCTGCAAATGCCGTATTCACTTCTTCAATTGTAACGTCGCGCTTTAAGTCTACCACGAGGTCAACTAAGGAAACGTTGGGAGTTGGCACACGCAGTGCCATTCCATGCAATTTGCCGTTTAAATGAGGCAATACCAGCGACAAAGCTTTGGCAGCACCAGTGGAAGTCGGGATGATCGACTGTCCGCAAGCACGTGCACGGCGTAAATCCTTATGCGGGTTATCAATATTTTTTTGATCGTTTGTATATGCATGAACTGTTGTCATAAGTCCGTTTTCAATGCCAAATTGTTCATCAAGGACTTTTGCAACAGGTGCAAGGCAGTTTGTTGTACAGGACGCATTTGAAATAATATCATGTTCTTCAATTTTTAATGCGCTTTCATTTACGCCCATAACAATAGTCACATCTTCATTTTTTCCAGGAGCAGTAAGTATGACCTTTTTAGCTCCAGCATTAAGATGAAGAGCCGCTTTATCACGGGAATTAAACTTTCCTGTAGCTTCAATAACGATATCAATGTTCATTTCTTTCCAGGGAAGTTCTTCAGGATTCCGGCTGCTGACAAGCTGAACCCTTTTACCGTTCACAACAATAGCATTGTCTTCCGGAACAACGCTTCCATCGAATGGTCCATGGTTGGTATCATATTTAATTAAGTGTGCCAAAGTTTCAGCCGGATAGCTTGCATTTATGGCAGCCACTTCAAGTTTTTCATCAAGGATTGCTTTTCTAAAAACCATACGTCCAATTCTTCCAAAACCATTAATCGCTATTTTCGCCTTCATGTTACGGCCCCTTCCGCATTAGTGTTATACTTTTATTACCTTAAGATGTAATTAGTATAACATATTAGGGATCATTTGTGATGAATAAAATGCGGATTTTTTAATGTTCAACAATTCAGAAATATCAGCCCATGCTTTTTCTCATTTTAATAAAGTAATGGTCTATCTAACAGATGCATGGCTGATTATTTTTGTCATACTAATTGGGCTTTAAGCACATCAAAAAAAGAGCCTATCACAGGCTCCTTAGACAGCATTCCATTTTTTTAAAATACCCCATAATTGTTTTTCTGTTTCTTCAATTGTGCCATTATTATCGATTACAGCATCGGCTAATGCCTTCTTATCTCTTAACGGCATCTGGGATTGAATCCTTGCCATCGCTTCTTTCCCGGATAGCTGATTTCTTTGCATCAGCCTTTGGAGCTGTATATCTTCATCTGCGTATACTAATAATGTTTTGTCGCACATATATTGTAATTTACTTTCAAATAAAAGCGGTATATCGAGTATGATCAGCTGTTCATTACGTCTGATTGCTTGTTCCTTTTTGGCTGTCATTCTTTTGCGGACGGCAGGATGTACAATGCTATTTAAGGCTTTCCGCTCTTTTTGATCATGAAAAATAATGGAGCCCAGTTCTTCACGATCAATTGAACCGTCACTAAGGAGAACCCTTTCCCCAAAATGACGGACAATTTCCTGATAAGCTTCCTCACCTTTTTCAACAGCTAACCTGGCTTCTATATCCGCGTCTATTACAGTATACCCTTTTTCGATTAGAAGAGATGAAACGGTGCTTTTCCCGCTTGCAATCCCGCCTGTCAAACCTACAGTCATTGACATAATGTGTTCCTTTCATATAAAAATGCTAAATTTTTAGTATCCCGATTACGATTAAAATAATGCCCGGAATGAATGAGAACTTATGGACCCATCCGCTTTTTGAGAAAATAGACCCCACCTGCATTCCCATAAACACAAACAGAGAGCTCATAACAGCGACCGTCATTGCCAGGTAGTAAGGTGAGTACCCCAGCATAGCTGCACCGATTCCAGCTCCGAAAGCATCAAGGGATAGGGCGAGCCCGAGGAGCAGTGCTTCAATTCCTGTGATGGCACCGGATTTGTCAAAATCGGCGGACATCGGCTTTTTCAGGATATTAACGACAAGCCCAAGCGATTTGATTTCCAGATTTACAATTGTCTTTTCATGCGGAAGGATATCCTTCACCTTTTCCGGCCTGAAAAATTGGTATAGGACCCAGGCACCGAGAAAAATCAGAATGACTCCTCCTAAACTTTCAGCTAAAGCCGGAGACAAAAAGGCTTCTATTAAATGGCCGATTGTCATGGCGGCCATTAATGTGATAGCTGAACAGCAGGCGATTATACTGATCGATTTAAATGGTATGCTCATTTTCCTTAAACCATAGGTTAAACCGACACTGAAACTGTCAAGACTGACAGCAAAAGCAAGTATCAAAAGTGAGAATATATGCGCCATAGAATAGAGCTCCTCCCTGTCAATCGCTACGATAGTATATGGAAGAAGCCCATCCAATGTTATTCGAAACGCATTTTAGCTCTATTCCGGATTATTATTTTCTCTGGCAAGCAGGACAGTATACAGTATCCCTGCCTCCAGTTACGATCCGCTCAAGTGTACTTCCGCAGACTTTGCAATCTTCCCCTTTTCGCCCATAAACAAAAAGCTCAAGCTGGAACATGCCAATTTGCCCCTGGGAATTAACATAGGAGCGAATGGTGCTTCCTCCTTTATCTACCGCTTCTCTCAGGGTATCTGCAATTTCTTTGTGAAGTGTCTCCACTTCGCTTCTTGTTAAGCTATTTGCCGCTCTTTCAGGGTGAATTCGTGAACGGAATAATGCTTCATCGACATAAATATTGCCAAGCCCTACGATCGTTTTCTGATCGAGAAGAGCAGTTTTGACATGGCGGGAGGTCCGGGCAAGTCTCGCAGCAAGGTCGTCCACCGTAAACTCTTCTGCAAATGGTTCCGGTCCCAGATGTGCCAAAGGAAGAGTCTTAAGTTCGTCACCCTTTGCATATAGGTGCATCGTTCCAAATTTACGGACATCTTTGTATCTGAGTTCAGTGCCATCTGTAAAATGAAAAATGACATGAGTGTGTTTTTCCACAGGTTCTTCTTTAGCGTAAAGGCCGTATCTGCCCTCCATTCTCAGGTGGGACACTAGTGCATACTCATTGGTGTAGAGGATTAGGAATTTCCCTCTCCTGCCAATGTCCTGAAAGGTTTGGCCTGCTAAAGCATCCTTGAATTGGGCAAGCTCTTCGGGATGCTTAACCATTTTAGGCCAGAAAACCGAAACATGTGAAATGGTTTTGCTGATCACCAATTCCTGCAATGTTCTTCTGACCGTTTCAACTTCAGGAAGTTCGGGCATGGTTATCCCTCCTTTGTAAATCAGTTAAAAATGCTTTGGACTTTGTTTTATGATATATTTTGAATACTGTCTGCCGGGGTGTTAATAGCACTTAGCATTTCACAACAAGAAAATCATTATAGGTGAATTACTTCCAAAGTACATTGGCTCAAGATCAACATTATTTCGCATCAAACCATGTTGGGCCATAGGAATAATCAACTTTGAGCGGAACTTTCAATTCTACTGCATTTTCCATGACGTCCGGCACGATTTTTTTGAGTATCTTTATTTCATCCTCAGGTGCTTCGAAGATCAGTTCATCGTGAACTGACAGCAGAAGGCGTGCTTTGAGTTCTTCTTTTCTTAAGCGGTCAGCCATGTCAATCATGGCTTTTTTAATTATATCCGCTGCACTTCCCTGAATTGGCGTGTTCATAGCGGTGCGTTCTGCAAAACTTCGCAGGTTGAAGTTTCGGCTTGTAATTTCTGGCAGATATCTTCTTCTGTGAAGAAGGGTCGAGACATATCCTTTCTGTTTTGCTTCATGGATAATATCGTCCATGTACTGCTTCACACCAGGATAGCTTTCAAGATAACGGTCAATAAACTTTCCGGCTTCTTTCCGTGTGATGCCCAGGCTTTGGGAAAGGCCGTAATCACTGATTCCGTAGACTATTCCGAAGTTGACTGCCTTAGCATGGCGCCGCATATTGGACGTAACCTCATTGGCATTAACGTGGAATACTTCCATTGCCGTCTTGGTGTGAATATCCATATCTTCAATAAAGGCTTCAATCAGCTTTTCATCATCTGCAATATGAGCCAGCACTCTCAGTTCAATCTGCGAATAGTCTGCAGCAAAGATAGCCCATCCGGGTTCTGAAGGAACAAATGCCTGCCTGATTTTTCGCCCTTCCTCCAGACGGATTGGAATATTTTGCAGATTCGGATCTGTTGAGCTTAACCTTCCTGTCTGTGTAAGAGCCTGATTGAACCTGGTGTGGACTTTGCCTGTTTCCTTGTTAACTACCTTCAGCAAACCTTCAATATAAGTGGATTGAAGCTTGCCAAGCTGGCGATAGTGCAGGATGTTCCGGATTATTTCATGGTCGTTCTCAAGTTTTTCAAGAACATCCGCAGAAGTGGAATAGCCTGTCTTGGTTTTTTTAATGACTGGCAGCCCCAATTTTTCAAAAAGGATTACACCGAGCTGTTTTGGAGAATTGATATTAAAGGCTTCCCCGGCAAGCTCATGTATCCGCTTTTCGATTTCATCCAATTTGGAGAGCAGGTCTTGTCCCATTGTTCTCAGGCGTTCTAAATCCACTTTAATTCCAGTTGACTCCATATCCGCTAATATTAAAGACAGTGGCATTTCCAGGTCATAAAACAGCTCGGATTGCTGGTTTTCCTTTAAATCACTATCAAGCTTTTCCCTCAATGTCATCAAGGCTGCTGCTTTTCTTGCTAAATGTCCGGCAAGTTCTGTTTCTTCCGGAATCCGCCTTTTTGCTCCCTTGCCGTAGAAAGCTTCATCAGATTGAATCGCATGATAGCCATGATTTTTTGCTATAGATGCTATATCCTCAATAGTCTGAGATGGGTTAATAATATATGAAGCAATATAAAGATCAAAATTTGCACCCTTTAGATGAATCCCATGATGCCGGAGTGACACTTCAGATCTTTTTGCATCATACACTGTCTTCTTTTTCGTTTCATCTTCAGCCCATCTTTTAAAAACATCAGACTCTAAAGCCGTATCTTTGGAGAAGAAGAAATTCCCCTTATCATTCGCAATGGAAAAACCAATGATGTCTGCATAATGATAATTATCCTCTAGAAGCTCAACATAAAATGCATTTTCATCAGAAAACATGTCTTCTTTAATTTCGTCTGCGATGCTAAATTCTATTTCATCCAGAACCTCTTCGATTGCTTCAGTGTCCCCGCCGATTTTTTCCAGCAGCGAGTTAAAGCCAAGTTCTTTAAAGATGCTTATAACCTTTTCTTTTTCAAAACCTTCATATTCAATATCTTCAATTTTTATTTCAACGGGAGCTTCCCGCGTGATAGTAGCAAGTTCTTTGCTCATTAATGCCTGATCCTTGAACTCTTCCAGCTTTTCTTTCAGTTTTTTTCCGCTCACCTTATCTGCAGAATCCAAGAGCTCTTCAAGGGTACCAAACTCTTTCAGCAATTTAAGGGCTGTTTTTTCGCCCACTCCCGGCACACCCGGGATATTATCTGAACTATCACCCATCAGGCCTTTCATATCAATAATCCTGTCAGGTGTGATTCCGTATTTTTCTTGTATATGAGCTGGTGTGTATTCTTCAATATCTGTAATGCCTTTACGGGTAATGCTGACTGTCACAGCATCAGAACTTAACTGCGTTAAATCTTTATCCCCTGATATAACTTTAACTTCATAGCCATCTTTTTCGGCATGGAGGGACAGTGTTCCAATGATATCATCCGCTTCATAATTTTCCAGTTCATATCTGGATATTCCGTAAGCATCTAGAAGCTCTCTTATATAAGGAAACTGCTCTGATAGCTCAGGCGGGGTTTTCTGCCGGCCGCCTTTATACTCGCTAAAGGTTTTATGGCGGAAGGTTGTTTTTCCCGCATCAAACGCCACAAGGAGATGCGTCGGTTTTTCATCCTCCAGAATCCTCTGCAGCATCATGGTAAATCCGTAGACAGCATTGGTATGTATTCCTTTATCATTGTTTAAGAGCGGCAAAGCAAAAAATGCCCGATAAGCGATGCTGTTGCCATCTATCAGAACAAGCTTTTTTTTATCCAACTAATATCTCCTCCTCTTAAGAAAAGGGCAAGTACCCTTGCCCACAATAAATAAGCCGTTATTTTCCTTTATTCTATCATGAGCAGATAGAGAAAGAAAAATAACGGCCTTCCATTTAAATTCTAGTTAATTAGTATTCCCCATCAGCAGACGGGCATATGGTGAATCAGAAGGCAGAACAATTACAGTCTCGCCATTGATAGTCTTTTTATAGGATTCAAGTGTTCGGAATAAGGAATAGAATTCAGGATCTTTTGAGAAGGCTTCATTGTATACCTTCGCGGCTCCCGCTTCCCCTTCTGCCCGAATGACTTCAGCATCTGCCTGGGCCTTCGCAAGCATTTCCCTGACGGTCCTGTCTGTTTCAGCAATAATAACATTCTTCTGGGCATCACCCCTGGACAGATATTCCTGGGCTGTAGACTGGCGCTCGGAAATCATCCTGGTATACACAGACTGTTCATTTTCAGCCGGCAGATCCGTGCGTTTAATGCGTACGTCTGTTACTGTGATTCCATAATTATCATTTGCAAGCAACTCATTCACTTTTGTGGTAATTTGATCATTCAATGATCCGCGTGAAGATTTTTCGTCATTTATGATTTCTTCATAATTCAGCTGACCCAGTTCGGAGCGGGTCACGGAGTAGATGAACTCTTCCATTCTGGCCTCGGCTCCCTCCAATGTTCTGGCGTTTGAGATCATTTTTTTCGGGTCGTCAATTTTCCATACTGCATAGTTATCGATAATCATGACCTTTTTGTCCTTTGTATTGATTTCAGCTTCGGACACATCATAAGTCATTTGATATTTTGGGAGTGTGGTAACGCTTTGGATGAATGGTATTTTGTATGCTAATCCAGGGTCACTCTCAATCCGTACAACCTCTCCAAATTGACGGATAACCTTGTACTCCCCTTCCTTTACAATAAACAGGTTGCTGAACAATATCCCTAGTCCTGCAATGATGAGCACCAGGATGATTCCTAGTTTGGTATAGCTTCTCCACTTGAAATTCCCGCCCCGTTCATTGAAATTAACCACATTTTGATCACTCATTATCCGTACCTCCCTCCTCTTTCGGTTTGGCCTGTTCTTTCTCCAGAGGCCTGATCGGGAAATATTTCATCGTGTTTCCATCGTCATTCATAATGTAAATCTCTGCATTTGGAAGGACTTGCTCAAGCGTTTCAAGAACAAGCCGCTCTCTTGTAATATCAGGGTTATTCTTATATTCTCCATACAATTTATTAAAGACTGCTACATCTCCACGCGCTCTTTCGAGACGGGCTGCCTTTTCCCCATTTGCTTTGGAGATAAGAGCTTCCTTCTCACCTTCTGCTTCATTCATTCTCTGGTTCTTATATTTATTTGCTTCATTTTTTTTAGTATTGGCGGTTTCCCTCGCATCGGTTACATCTGTAAAAGCTTTTCTTACATCATCATTCGGCAGCTCGACATCCTGCAGTTTTACTGCAAGAATTGATATGCCAATATCATATTTGCCAACTAAAGAGGTCAGGAGCTCTCTGACATCCGCTTCGATCTCTGCTTTCCCTGAAGTCAGCGCGGCATCTATCTTCGATCCTCCAATAATACTTCTTAAGGATGAGGAAGTAGCATCATATAGAATTTCTTCCGGTTCTTCGGCATTATAAAGGTATTTTTCCGGATCAGTAATTTTCCACTGTACAACTAAATCTGCAAGAACGATATTTTCATCCCCGGTTATCATCTTTGTCTCATCAGGAAAATCCTTTATTTCTCCATCTTTTTCTTCATATCCAAACTGCAGTGAAAAGGTTTCCTTTGAAAGCTTCTCCACGCTTTGGACAGGCCATGGCAATTTAAAGTGAAGTCCGGGCTCCGTAATGCCTTCCTCAACTTTCCCAAATGTTAAAATGACTGCCTGATCCGATTCATCGACGGTATACCATGTGGTAAAGGCAACTATACTTAAAATAACAATTGCGATAATTAGCCCTGCGATTGTATAAATCCGCTTTAAGCTGATCATTTCTCTCTCCCCTTCCCTAGCACTTTCTATAACTTTTCATACGAATTATTTACGTAAAGGTTTCATAAATATGACAAAATTAG
>NZ_BCUY01000090.1 GCF_001591465.1 Cytobacillus firmus NBRC 15306 | reverse complement strand
TCACAAAAAAGGAAGGGGATCCCCTTCCTTTTTCAAATCCATTTATAATACGCTTGCGTGGCCGTTATAAATTACACCGCGCTGAGAGTCAACTGTGACTTCCTGTCCATCTTTCAGCAGGCTTGTTGCATTTTCAACCCCTACAATGACAGGTATTCCAATATTAAGGCCAACAACAGCCGCATGGCTTGTAAGCCCGCCTTCTTCTGTAATAAGCGCACTGCATTTCTCAATCGCAGGCACCATTTCCCGGTCAGAGCCGATTGTAACCAGAATAGATCCTTCTGTTACTTTCGCCAATGCTTCCTCTGCATTTCTTGCCACAACGACTTTTCCAAAGGCTGATTTGCGCCCGATTCCTTGTGCCTTAGCAAGGATATCCCCCACTACATGAATTTTCATTAGGTTGGTGGTACCTGCTTCACCCACAGGCACTCCTGCTGTAATTACTACTAAATCTCCTGAAGCAACAATTCCGCTGTTCAAGCTTTCTTCAACGGCGATATCAAGCATATCGTCTGTTGTAGACGCTTTTTGGCCGATTTGAGGGTACACGCCCCATGTTAAAGATAAACGCCGTGACACATAGTCATTTGAAGTAACGGCAACGATTGGTGCCTTTGGGCGGTACTTGGAAATCATCCTGGCTGTATGGCCGCTTTCAGTTGGTGTAATAATTGCGTTAACATCGAGGTTAAGAGCTGTATGTGCCACAGATTCTCCAATGGCATCAGTAATGTTATGCTCATTATCTTTGCTGCGATTTGAAAGGATTTCTTTATGATCTAATGCAGATTCCGCTCTCGATGCGATGTTGTGCATCGTCTGCACAGCCTCGACAGGATAAGAGCCCGCAGCCGTCTCACCGGATAACATGATCGCATCAGTACCATCAAAAATGGCATTTGCTACATCACTCGCTTCTGCGCGTGTTGGACGCGGGTTGCGCTGCATAGAATCCAGCATTTGTGTTGCAGTAATGACTGGTTTCCCCTGTGCATTACATTTTTTAATTAATTTCTTTTGTACAAGCGGCACCTCTTCTGCTGGAATTTCAACTCCAAGGTCTCCGCGCGCTACCATAAGCCCGTCAGAAATTTCAAGAATTTCCTCAATATTATCTACACCTTCCTGATTTTCAATCTTAGGAATGATGTTGATATAAGATGCATTATGCTCTTCAAGCAGCTGTCTGATTTCCAGGACATCAGATGCTCTGCGGACAAATGAAGCGGCAATAAAATCAACGCCCTGTTCAATTCCGAAGATGATGTCCTGTGCATCTTTCTCCGTTATGCCGGGAAGATTTACAGAAACACCTGGAACATTGACGCCTTTTTTATTTTTAAGTGTTCCGCTATTTAAAATTTTTGTGTGGATTTCACTGTTCGCCTTATCAATTTTTGTCACTTCAAGACCAATTAAACCGTCATCAAGCAAGATTTTGCTTCCTGTGTGCACATCTTCAATAAGGCCTGCATATGTAACAGAAAATTTTTCTGCTGTTCCTTCAACCTCATTCATGGAGATAATAATGTTTTCCCCAGCTCTCAATTCAATTGCGCCATCCACCATATTGTTTGTGCGGATTTCCGGCCCTTTAGTGTCTAAAAGGATTGCTACAGTCTTGCCTGTCTTTGCTGAAGCTTCACGGATGTTCTGAATTCTCTGTCCATGCTCCTGGAAATCACCGTGGGAAAAATTTAATCGGGCAACATTCATGCCTGCTTCAATAAGCTGTGTTAACCTTTCAACACTTTCACTGGCAGGTCCAATAGTACAGACGATTTTCGTTTTACGCATTTAAATTTACCTCCTGATTTGATGCAGCTTGTAAGAAAAGCGGAAGTGCCTTGCCCACCCCCGACGATTTATGCCGCTTGATGCCGGCTTTAAATAGACAGCTCTTTCGATAGTTTGTAGAGATCCAGGTCAAGTGTATGCTCTCTATCCAATATTTCAATTATATCATGGTCAACCAGTTTATTATTTTGAATTCCTACTGCACGTCCACCTTTGCCTTCAAGAATAAGCTCTACTGCATATGCTCCAAGACGGCTCGCCAGCACCCGGTCGAATGCAGTTGGGGATCCGCCGCGCTGCATATGGCCAAGCACAGACACCCGTGTATCAAAGTTTGTTGTTTCTTTGATCTGCTTGGCAAAATCCACTCCGCTGCAGACACCTTCTGCAACTACGATGATACTGTGTTTTTTGCCTCGTTCATGTCCCTTTTTCAGTCTCTCTGCAATTTCATCCATACTATAGCCTGCTTCAGGAATGAGGATTGTCTCCGCACCGCCTGCTAATCCTGCACATAAAGCGATGTCTCCTGCATCTCTTCCCATTACTTCAATGATAAATGTTCTTTCATGGGAAGTAGCTGTATCACGGATTTTATCAATTGCATCAATAACCGTATTTAATGCTGTGTCAAAGCCAATAGTATATTGCGTTCCCGGAATATCGTTATCGATAGTCCCAGGTACGCCCACACAAGGAAATCCATGCTCTGTCAAAGCTTTTGCTCCTCGGTATGATCCGTCCCCGCCAATTACGACAAGGCCTTCAATTCCGTGCTTATTCATTTGTTCAATGCCCTTTTGCTGGCCTTCTTTTGTTTTGAACTCTTCGCTTCTTGCCGAATGCAGGACTGTACCGCCGCGATGGATGATATCACCAACCGAACCCAGGTCAAGCTTCTTAATATTTCCTGACATCAAGCCGGAGTATCCGCCATAAACACCATACACTTCAATATTATGATAGATCGCTTTACGGACAACTGCACGTACAGCCGCATTCATGCCAGGAGAATCGCCGCCGCTTGTTAAAACTCCTATTTTCTTCACAATAATCACCCCAAATGTAATTTATATCACCATAAGAAAGCGTGTTTTCTTGCTGCGCTGTATTTTACCAGCCTATAAAGAATGTACATGCCTGCCCGAAAATTCTGTATGTAATATAGGCTCTATATGTAAAGCAGAGCATTCTATGCTTATCTTATTATTGAACAAAACGCTATTGAATATTTCTAAAATACCATGAAGAAGGGAGCATCTCAACTTAATCAGACAATTTCAAAGAAATACAGAATTGTCGGGATACTGAAAGCGTTTTATATAGAAAAAACTGCATTTTTCACTACAAGGACAGTATTATTGCATCACTCTCCGGTGCCGGGAAGAAGCCTTCGATTCTGCATAAAGAGTTATGAAAAAAATAAAAACGTGCCCGAAAGCACGCTTTTATTTTACCCCAATAAATTCCTTTAAAAACGAATATTCGCCTATAGATTTGAACTTGTTGTACCGGTGATCGATCAGCTGGTCTTCAGTAAGATCCATCAGATCCTTCAATGAGTGAGTAAGGACTTCTTCGATTTCCGCAGCCTGAACCTTGACATCCTTGTGGGCTCCGCCCTTTACTTCTTCAATAATCTGGTCTACCACACCCAGTTCTTTTAAATCCGGTGCAGTGATTCTCATGGATTCTGCAGCCTTTTTTGCCTGGGCTGCATCTTTCCAGAGAATAGCAGCCGCTCCTTCTGGAGATATAACCGAATAAGTGGAGTTTTCTAGCATATGAATATGGTTTCCTACACCAAGAGCCAGAGCTCCGCCGCTTCCGCCTTCACCAATGACGATACAGATAACCGGGACTCTGAGGCTCGCCATTTCAAACAGGTTCTTAGCAATTGCCTCACTCTGTCCTCGTTCCTCTGCAGCTTTCCCGGGGTAGGCACCTTTTGTATCAATGAAACAGATAATCGGCCTCCGGAATTTATCGGCCTGCTTCATAAGCCTTAATGCTTTGCGGTAACCTTCGGGATGAGGCATGCCAAAATTTCTGCGGATATTCTCTTTGGTGTCTTTTCCGCGCTGGTGGCCGATGACAGTAACCGGAATTCCTTTAAACTTTGCGATACCGCCCACAATCGCTTCATCATCACCAAAAGCACGATCTCCGTGACACTCGAAAAAATCCTCAAAAAGATAGGAGATATAATCCAGTGTAGTCGGCCTTGCGGGGTGCCTCGCAATCTGCACACGATCCCAGGGCTTCATATTTTCATATATATCGGCTTCTAATTTTTCCAAGCGCGCTTCCAGCTTCTCTATTTCAGAGGATAGGTCTACATCGGCTGTTTTGGTAAACTCTTTTAATTCAGCAATCTTTTTTTTCAGTTCCATAACCGGACGCTCAAATTCTAATTCTCCTGCCATTGGAAGTCACCTCCTGGTTGATGTATGGATAAAATTGCTGATATCTTGTCTTTTAACTCTGTTCTCGGAATTACTGCATCCAATTGACCACATTTTAATAAGAATTCTGCTGTCTGGAAGTCTTCCGGCAATTCTTCACGAATCGTCTGTTCTATGATCCTGCGCCCCGCAAATCCGATCAAAGCACCAGGTTCTGCCAGATTATAGTCCCCCAGTGAAGCAAAGCTTGCAGACACACCGCCTGTTGTCGGATGAGTCATGATTGAAATAATGAGGCCTCCATTATCACTGAATCTTTTTAGTGCTACACTTGTCTTGGCCATTTGCATCAGGCTCAAGACGCCTTCCTGCATTCTTGCACCGCCTGAAGCGGTAAATATTATAAAAGGAACTCGCAATTCATCAGCTTTTTCAATGGCACGGGTAATTTTCTCTCCGACTACTGAACCCATGCTTCCCATTCGGAACGTGGAATCCATAACAGCTACTGCAATTTTTTGACCACCTATAGTGCCTGTCCCAGTCACTACCGCTTCATTTATCTTTGTCTTTTCCCGATCCTTTTCCAGCTTTTCAATATAATCCGGGAAATTCAGAGGATTTTCAGAGATCATGTTCGCATTAATTTCTTCAAAACTATTAGCATCCAAAAAGCTTGCCAAACGCTCTTTTGAATTCATGGTATGGTGGTAATGACAATGGAAACACACTTTAAGGTTCTTGACCAATTCTTTGGTATACATGATTTTCTTGCAGTTTGGACACTTTGTCATGATTCCTTCCGGCACATCCTGCTTTGCCGTTTCCGATGGAATGGTTGCATATTTCTTCTTCTTCGTCTTAGTAAAAATATCTTTAAGCAAGATGAAACCTCCCTGATAATCGCTGAATCATTTCCATTAATTCCAATAGTGGTCAGACCACTATTGTAAAAATGAATGCCTAACTTTTCTAGGCTTCATTTATGCTTGTCTGATTATTTAAATATAGATGATATCAAAAATAAATTCTGCAAAAAATTGTCGTTAATCCTTCGACAAATTTCTCAATTCTTTATATACACGAATAACTTCGGAATCTTTTCTGGAAATCAAGGTATCAATCAGCTCCGCATATTGCTGCTTGGTTATCATCATTTTCTCTAAATCCAAAGAATTATAATAATCTTTGAGAATGATCCAAATACGGAGGAAAAGATGATTATCTGCAAGTGTGACGATTTCAAGGAAAAAGTCATCATCTGTGTAGTCTGCTTCCAGCGTCCACTTTTTGAACCTAAGAAGCCGATCTTCACCAGCCTTTTGAATAATTAGCCATAAACAATCAAGTTCGATCAGAAACTTGGTTTCTTTAACATCTCTTATAGATTTCTTATCCTGAAGAATAAACGTGCTAAGCAGCTGTACGAGCTGATGACCCCTAAAATCCCTCATGAAAGTCCCCTCACCTCTCCTTGTCTCAATTAAGCCAAGAAGTTCAAGGGCTCTTAATGCTTCCCGAACGGAAGAGCGCCCGACACCCAGGCGCTCTGACAGCTCTCTTTCGGAAGGCAGTCGATCTCCAGGCTTAAGTCCATCATGTTCAATCATGGACCTAAGCTGTTTGACAATGCCGATATAAACCTTCGTGTTATTTTGAGGTGAATTCACTTATGGAATCACTCACCTTTTCCAATGACTGCAAGTTGCTTCGTTTTTTCCTTCACTTCTTCAGGATCCACTTTAATGCGTGCAACGCCGGTTTCCATAGCTGCCTTTGCTACAGCAGCTGCAACTTCCGGTGCGACACGGGGATCGAATGGCCCTGGGATGACATAATCCGCATTCAACTCATCCTCATGCACCAAATTAGCAATGGCTTCTACAGCTGCCACTTTCATTTTCTCATTGATATGAGTTGCTCGGACATCCAGTGCTCCGCGGAAGATTCCAGGGAAAGCCAGCACATTATTTACCTGGTTTGGAAAATCGGATCTTCCGGTTCCAACCACCATTGCCCCTGCTGCTTTCGCTTCTTCAGGCATAATTTCAGGAGTTGGATTAGCCATGGCGAATATAATTGGATCCTGATTCATAGTGCCAATCATCTCAGCTGTCAGGGCTCCAGCAGCAGAAACCCCGATGAATACGTCAGCCCCTTTGATAACATCTGCAAGGCTTCCATTCGCATTCTCACGATTCGTATACTTCGCAACTTCATTTTTAATTTCATTCATACCCTGCGGGCGGCCTTCATAAATAGCTCCTTTAGTGTCACACATAATGATATCGCGAACACCGTAGCTGTATAAAAGTTTAATAATGGCAATTCCGGCAGCACCGGCACCATTTGCCACAACCTTAATTTCATTCATTTTCTTTCCGGACAGCTTCAAGGCATTTACAAGGCCTGCAACAGTTACAATGGCAGTGCCATGCTGGTCATCATGAAAAACCGGAATATTTGTTTCCTTCTTTAATCGTTCCTCTACATAAAAGCAATTGGGAGCAGCAATATCTTCAAGGTTTACGCCTCCAAATGTAGGCTCAAGAAGTTTTACAGTCTCAACAATTTTATCTACGTCAGTCGTATTCAGGCAAATTGGAAATGCATCCACTCCTGCAAAACTTTTGAAAAGTACAGCTTTCCCTTCCATTACAGGCAGGGCAGCTTCCGGCCCGATATTCCCCAGTCCCAGCACTGCTGTTCCATCGGAAACAACCGCGACCATATTGCCTTTCATCGTATATTCATAGACAGTTTCCGGCTTATCATAAATCTCCTTGCAGGGCTCAGCAACCCCCGGTGAGTAAGCAAGACTTAAGTCTTTGGCATTTCGCACCTGTACTTTAGATTTAGATTCCAATTTCCCTTTATTAGCTCTATGCATATGCAAAGCTTCTTCGCGTAAGGTCAAAATTTTCACTCCTCATATTCCGGATAGGATTATATATAAACATAGACTTGACGAATACATGCTTAAAATCCTGCTGCAGTTCTGTTTCATGATCAGATAGAGCAGGGCTTCTCTTTCGCTCACAGTGGTCAGACCAGTTTATTTTTCTTCTTACAAATATACCATAATTGTTATTGTTGTAAAGGGTAATTACTTTAAAACGACGTTATTCCGGCCAAGCAGCTGCATAAGCAAATTCAGGAAATCCTCTGTTGGCGAGACCAGATCCTCTTCACCCAGACGAATGGTTTTTCCGGAGCTTTCATAATACAAAACCACTTGAACGCGGCCTTCATTTTTCTTAAATAATTCTTTGAGCAAACAAAGATTTTCCGTTGTCTCCCGATCCTCAGTAATTCTTAAATACAAAACGGGATCCTTGTTTTGCATTTTTTCAATGGCTTTCTTCACATTATCCAGATGCTGTATTATCAGCTGCTTTTTTCCGTCCCGTTCCTCTATCTTTCCCTCTGCTAAGACAATGTTTCCCTGCGAGCAGAGCATTGAAAACCTGTTAAACACCTTAGGAAAAACAACTGCCTCCATATCTCCCGTCTGATCGCTCAAGGAAAGAAACGCCATTGGCTCTCCTTTCTTCGTACGAATCTTTTTCACTTCGGATAGGTATGCAACTGTTTTTGCCTTATTTACTGTTTTTTCCACCTCACCCAGCGGACAGGCTCCAAGCAGGGAAAAATAGGATTCGTAAATCGAAACGGGATGATCTGATAAATAAAGGCCAAGCACATCTTTTTCAAATCTTAGCTTGTCCTCAGAACGGATTGGATCTACTTCTGTATATTTAGGCTTAGGAAAAAATTCATCCTCCTCAAAGAAATCAGCTAGATCATCTTCCGGCATAACAAGCTGGGCATGCTCTGCAGCTACATCCAGGCTGGCCAGAAGAACAGCTCTATCTTCACCGAATTCATCAAAGCTGCCTGAATGAACCAGCGATTCGAGGATCTTTCGATTAACTGCTTTTGTTGAAACCCTTATGCAAAAATCAAACAGATCTTCAAAGCGCTTATTTTTTCTCGCCTGAAAAATATCTCTTAAAGCTGCAGCACCGATTCCTTTTATAGCAGCCAGGCTATATCTGATAGAATTTTTCTCTGCCAGAAAGGAGTAGCCGCTTTTATTAATGGAAGGCGGGCTGAGCGTTAAGCCCATCTGCCTCAGTTCTCCGATATATTGTGCAATCCTGCCTTCATTTCCGATAGCTGAAGTCAACAGGGAGGCCATAAAGTGAAGAGGATAATGAGTTTTTAAATAAGCCAGCTGATAGGCTATGAAGCTATATGCAACCGCATGGCTCCGGTTGAATCCATAATTTGCGAACCGGACGATTAAGTCATATATATCATGAGCGGTTTGCTCATGATAGCCTTTATTGACTGCTCCCCCAACAAAATGGACACGCTCACGGTCAAGCACTTCTTTTTGCTTCTTGCTGACCGCTCTCCGAAGCAAATCTGCTTCACCCAATGAAAATCCGGCCAGTTTTGCAGCGATTTGCATAATTTGTTCTTGATACACAATGACTCCATACGTATTTTCAAGAATAGGCTTCAAGTCAGGATGAGGATATATGATTGGCTTCCTTCCGTTCTTCCTGTCAATAAAAAGAGGGATATTTTCCATTGGGCCTGGGCGATAAAGAGCATTGACAGCAACAATATCCTCAAACCGCGTTGGCTGAAGCCTTGTCAGGACACTGCGCATCCCATCAGATTCAAGCTGGAAAATACCTGTTGTATCTCCTCTTCCCAAAAGACTGTATACATCCTCATCATCCAGGGGAATTTGTTTTATATCAATCTGTATGCCTGTCTTTCTCTGTATAGAGCTTAGGATATTCTCAATTAATGTCAGGTTTCTAAGACCGAGAAAATCCATTTTTAAAAGGCCGACATCCTCGAGATGCTCCATTGAATATTGGGTCAAATAAACATTTTCATGCCCTTTTTGAATTGGAATGGCCTCAACAAGCGGATGCTCGCTGATGACAACTCCGGCTGCATGGGTCGATGTATGTCTTGGGAGTCCTTCCAGTTTGACAGCTGTGTCAAATAGTCTCCGATTTAAATCGGATTCCTGGGTAAATCTTCTTAAAGGCTCAGATTCTTTGTAGGCCTCCTTGAGAGTGATGCCCAATTTGGAAGGTATTCTTTTTGAAAGCATGTCCAGCTCTTTAGGATTAAGCCCAAATGCCCTGCCGACATCCCGGAGTGCTGCTTTGGCAGCAAGGGTCCCGAATGTAAGAATTTGAGCCACATGCAATTCTCCATATTTTTGGGATACATACCGAATTACCTCATCCCTTCTGTGATCCGGGAAATCAATATCAATATCAGGCATGGAGATTCTTTCCGGGTTAAGGAACCGCTCAAATAGGAGCTGATGCTCAATGGGATCCACATCTGTTATGTAGAGGACATAAGCAACCATCGAACCGGCTGCAGATCCCCGTCCCGGACCGGTTAAAATGCCATTTTCCCTCGAGAACTTCATAAAATCCCAAACGATTAGAAAATAATCACTGAATTTCATGTTTCTGATAATGTTCAGCTCATACCGCAGCCGATTCTTATGCTCATCATCTCCATCCGGATATCTGTCAGCAAAGCCTTGCCAGCACACTTCTTCCAATAGCTGATCGGCACTCATGCCTCCTGCAGCAGGGTATTTAGGAAGATTCTGTTTATCCAGCTCAAGCATTACATTGCATTGCTCAGCAATCATAATCGTATTCTCTAAAGCATCTGGATACCCTGATAGCAGTTCCGCCATTTCCCCGGATGACTTTAAGTAATACTCATTGCTCTTCAGCCGTTCTCTTTCTTCATCCTGAAGCTTTTCACCATTTTTAATGGCCAGCAGGCACTCATGGGCAAAAGCTTCCTCTTTTTTTATGTAACAGACACCATTTGAAGCCGCCAGGCCAATTCCGGTTTCTTCTGAAAGGTTAACCATGGGGCCGTGGATTCTTTTTTCTTCATGCAGCCCATGATCCTGTAATGCGAAGAAGAAAGAATTTGGCTCAAAAATGCTGCTGAATAGGTCAGCTGTTCTTTTTGCCTGGCCGTATTCACCTGCCATAAGAGATTGTTCGATCTCCCCATTTATGCCTGGAGTTAAAGCAAACAATCCTCCAGCATAGTGTTTAAGCCATTTAACAGGAATGCCTTCAGGCGATTTTGTCTGGACCGTGCTCGTGATTTTTAATAGATTCTGAAACCCCTGCCGGTTTTTAGCCAGGAGGACCAATGGATAAGCTTCGCCATCAGATATCTCGCTTAGTACATCCACAGAGAGTCCCAGGATCGGCTTTATGGACTGCTTAAGACATTCTTTATAAAAGGCGACTGCCCCGTACATGACATTTCGGTCCGTCAGAGCCAGGGCAGGAAACCTATTTTCCCTTGCGCTCGTTACAAGCTGCTCTATTCTTGCCGTGCTCGACAGCAGGCTATATGCGCTATATACATGAAGGTGAATAAATGACATGTTTCTCACACCCTTAATTTCTGCTATTTTCATTATAGAACGCCCGTTTCCAAAAAGAAAATATGTTCTCTTTTTAACAGCACCTAAAAAACATATTTTATTAAGTTTGTCCATATGATGAAGTATCAAGATAATTCTGGCAGGACCATTCCTGCAGCGAGGATGGATGATATGAATACCCAGCCCTTTTTCTCCACTTTAATTGAGAGCTATTTCATTGCGTTCGGTGTTTTGATTGGAGGTTCAATCATTGGCGGCATGGCTGCTTTTCTGACAGGAAAGCCTCCTTTAAATCAAATCTTCCAGATTTCCAATATGATTCGCATTTGGGCCATCATTGCAGCGATAGGGGGGACCTTTGATACAGTTTACAGCTTTGAAAGAGGCGTTATGGACGGACAGACTAAGGACATCTTCAAGCAATTTATGCTGATTCTTTCTGCTCTCGGAGGGGCCCAGACCGGCGCCATGCTCATTAACTGGCTTACTCAGGAGAACATTTCGGCATGAGGATACCTCCTTATTACCGATTGCCATCCTGGCAGCGTTTTTTTGCAGGAATGGCGCTGGGAGGCATCATCAGCTGGTTTATTTTTTTATTTATCTTTGGGCAATGGCAGGAGAGATACAGCAAAGAAATCAAGCTTCAGCAGGATGCTATTCATGAATTGGAAAAAGATAAAGAAATCTGGCAGGAGGAATTCAAAAAATTAAATAAAGAAAACCAGAAAAAACTGACTGTCCAGGATATTTCCATTAAAATTGTCAACGGCGAAAAATATAAACTGGATTCTTTCAGTGTTTTCCAGCTGGAAGATAAAATAAAAGAGGATATCAGCATGATGATTGCCAAAGACATGGATACTGTATATAAAAACAGTGAACTGATCAAAAAAATCATAGAGAATAAGACACATCGCGTAAACGAAAAAAGGTACCGGGTGGAAGTTAAAGAATTGGTCATCTATACCACTGTCTCAATTGAATTGAATATAATGCTGGATTAATGCCCGGCTTTTTGTGCCGGGCATCATATGTCAGTTGTCTCTGCAGACAGCCTCAAGGTCTCTTACAACGGAATCCATCTCATCCCATGAATAAATGGAAGCTCCGGCAGCAAGAGGATGTCCTCCGCCTTTATACTTCCTTGCAATTTCATTGATTATTGGACCCTTAGAACGGAACCGCACACGGATTTGATCGCTTTCCTCGATAAAGAAAACCCATGCTTTTATTCCCTTCACATCGCCAAGAGTGCTTACAAGCAGGGATGCTTTGGAAGGTGATGCCTGAAATTCTTCGAGCAATTCCTTTTTCAGGATCATTACAGCAGCCCCGCTGGATTTCATCTCAAAGTTCTGCAGCACATAGCCCTTCAGTTTAACAATATTTGCGTCCAGCTCGTACATCTTATCAAACAGTTCCGGACGTGAAAAATTATAATGAATCAGTTCACCTGCATAGGCAAATGTCTTTTCAGTCGTGCTCGGATAAAGGAAACGGCCGGTGTCCCCAACTATTCCTGCAAATAACAATCTTGCCGCCTCATCAGACATTTTCAGGCCCTGTTCTTTGCCGAAAAGATAAAACTCATAAATCATTTCACTTGTAGAGCTTGCATCTGTATCCACCCACAATAAATCTCCATACGGATCCATATTAGGGTGATGATCAATTTTAATCAGCTTGCTGCCCTTTCCATATCTATCATCACATATTCGCTCTGCATTTGCTGTATCACAGACAATGACCAGCGCACCTTTATATGTATCATCAGATATTTCATCAAGCCTTCTCATAAAATGAAGTGTTTCTTCTTCCTGCCCGACAGTAAAGATCGCTTTCTCCGGAAATGAAGCCTTAAGGATTTCAGCAAGGCCCCCCTGTGAACCATACGCATCCGGGTCCGGACGGACATGCCTATGAATAATGATTGTTTCATATTTTATTATTTCATCAAGTATCTTCTGTTTCATGGCGCGCTCCTTTTATTCTGAATACTATATTTTTACCATACCACCATGAAAAGAAAAAGAAAACACTGCACGCTTATGGCATTTTTTTAATAATGAAGGTAGAATGATAAGAGATTGTCGAAACTTGGAGGTTATGAAATGCCTATTTTTGTTATCCTGATTATACTCTCTTTTTCTTTCTATATTTTCTACAAAGTAAAATTCTTCAGAAGCAGACAGCCGGCTGAAAGACAATGGATATCAGCCAAGTCCAGAATTGCCCTGGGTTCATTTGTTGCCATATTTGGTCTTAACCAGCTGTTTTTATACGACACAACAACTGCTCTCATTGTGGCAATTGTGTTTATTCTAATCGGTGGATTAAGCATTTGGGGCGGCATAAAAGCATACAAATTTTACACGCCTCATGCTGTGAAAGAAGCTGAAGCAGCAAGGAAAAATTAAAGATACCCGGACTTCTGGAAGAAGCCATGCAAAAAAGCCGTTCAATTTTGAGCGGCTTTTTGTTTATTCGTATGAAAGTTTAACTTTGAACGTGGATTACTGTCTAGCTTCAGCGCCTACCCCATCGAGGTCACACAGAAAGGGTCAGCTTTTGGGAGGACGTGGCGATCTTAGTCTGCGTTCCTTCGTGGGCAAGGCGCTTCAGCATTTCTTTAGTGTCTGTCAATCAGCTGGCACATCATCATCGCCTTGCCCACAAGGACACCTTCGTTAAAAACTTCAACATCCACTTTACCGAACTTCCGCCCTACTTCCAGGACTTTGGGATAGATTTCAAGCATACTGTCAATCTGAACAGGTTTTATAAAATAGACCGTCATATTTTCAACTACGAGATCTCCCTTTTTATAGCTTCTTAACACTCTGTTTGCCGCTTCCGATACAATGGTTGTAAAGACTCCATAGGAAATCGTTCCAAGGTGGTTAGTCATCTGCGGAGTAACCTCGCTGCGATAGACGTCATCCCCTTTTGTTTTTCCCCTTGTCATAACCAGCTGACTGGTGACAATATCGTCTATTGTTTCACCCACCTGCGGCTGCCTTTGTATCATCTGCAAAGCCTTCAGCACATCCTGGCGGCTTACAATGCCTTCGAGTTTATTCGCCTCATCCACCACTGGGAGCAATTCAATTCCTTCCCACACCATCATATGCGAGGAAGAAGCAACGCTCGTTTTCCCGCCAACTGTCATTGGATTTTTAGTCATGATTTTTTCGATAAACGTTTCTTTGTCATGTCCCATGATATCCTTGGAAGTAACAACTCCCTGCACCTTGAGATTATTGTCGACAACCGGGAATCGGCTGTGGCCGGTTTCGCGGTTATATGTCAGCCAATCTGCAATTGTATCGGTTGTTTTCAGAAAAACCGCCTCCTGCAGAGGAGTCAGGATATCTTCAACAAGTACAATCTCTTTTTTAATCAGCTGGTCATAGATTGCCCGATTGATCATAGTTGCCACTGTGAAGGTATCATAGCTGCTTGAGATCACAGGCATCTGCAGATCGTCAGCAAGCTTTTTGACATGGTCTTCTGTATCAAATCCCCCGGTAATTAATACAGCAGCGCCAGCCTTCAATGCCAATTCGTGTGCCTGGGTCCGGTTTCCGACGATCAGCAGGTTTCCGGCATCCGTATATCTCATCATCGCTTCAAGCTTCATCGCCCCAATAACAAATTTGTTCAGTGTTTTATGAAGGCCGGCTCTTCCACCGAGCACCTGGCCGTCAACGATATTAACAACTTCTGCAAAAGTAAGCTTCTCAATATTCTCTTTCTTTTTCCGCTCGATTCTTATTGTTCCAACACGTTCTATTGTACTGACATATCCCTTATTTTCAGCATCCTTGATCGCTCTGTATGCCGTCCCTTCACTCACAGCGAGCGCCTTGGCGATCTGTCTGACCGATATCTTTTCTCCAATTGGCAGTTCATCAATATATTGTAATATTTGCTCATGCTTAGTAGCCAAGACTTTCACCCTCTACAAATTATTCCTTATTTTCATTATAAGGGTAAAGAGGCCTTGATACAATTGACTCCGGCAATCTG
>NZ_BCUY01000089.1 GCF_001591465.1 Cytobacillus firmus NBRC 15306 | reverse complement strand
CCCTGCTATCCAATTGATTCTTCTGAGTTTTAAAGTGGGGGTCTTACTGCCCGTTAGACTGCGATAAATTCAGGACAAAAATAAAAGGCTGGCAGATACCAGCCTTTTTATCGTTATATTTGAATTATAGTTTTACAACGTTTGCAGCTTGAGGTCCGCGGTTTCCTTCAACGATTTCAAAAGAAACTTCCTGGCCTTCTTCTAAAGATTTGAAACCGTCACCTTGGATAGCTGTGAAGTGTACGAATACATCGTCTCCGCCTTCAACTTCGATAAAACCGAAACCTTTTTCATTGTTGAACCATTTTACTTTACCGTTTTGCATGTTTAATTTTCCTCCTAAGCCTTTCAAGACACAACAGGTGCCTTAGATGAATATTACCACCTAACAAAACATAAAGCAGATATTTTTAGCTAATAACGGAAATATATTCTGTTAAATGATGATTATAATATACACGAATGGGCACTTTCAGTCAAGGAATTGAACACCTTTTTTACAAAAAACATTAAAATATTTTAAATATTTTTACTTTTGTGCGCTGGGGAGGAAAATACAAAATTTCTGCTGTGATCTGATAACATAAATTATCGTTTTTCTCATATGAATTATTAATTATCTTGTTGGTAAAGGGTGAGGAAAATGTACAGGTTTTCGATTGAGGATCAGGATTGGATTTTGAGGTTTTCACCCAACATCCAAATTGAAGCGGAAGAGAAGCAGGCCATTATAAGCTCCATTCTGCAGGTTGGCAAGGATCTCCCGCAATATTCGCATGGAGAGTCTTTTATCATTATGAATGACCAATTAGGCATTATCGTTTTTAGTGTCGAGAAAATACCATCTATGATATTGACCGTCTCAAACATTGTTACAGAAGATAAATGGTACATTCAAAAGAACCTTACGATAAAGCGCTATCATAAAGAATGATCGGCAAATGCCGATTTTTTTGTGAACAGGTTTAATAGGTAAAAAATCACAGAGTCTTCCGCCTTATACAAACGCTTTCTCATTTGGATTAATATATAATTGCAGGAATCTTTAAACAATTTATAAAGGAGGGCTTAGGTTGAAAGGGTTTAAACAGTTTATTTTTCTGGCCGCAGCTATCATATTGGCGGCATCAAATTTTTTATCCCCATTTATGCAAACGATTGCATCGGCCGAAAATACAACACAAGGAGTCGGTCAGACTACAGCAGTCACCATCCATTATCAGCCTGAAGAGGGCGAAATGAAGGATTGGAATTTGTGGGTATGGCCTAAGGATGGCGAGGGTCAGGCTTTTGAATTCACTGGTGAAGACGAATTCGGACTCACTGCAGAGATTGTACTCCCGGGAATCCATGATGAAGTGGGTTTTATTGTCCGCACTGACAGCTGGGAGAAAGATGGAGGGGACCGATTCATCAATGTAAAGAGCGGCAATGATGAGGTATGGGTGAAAGCAGGAGATGAACATACATATACATCACCGCCTGATGGCGAGTACAGAGACTTTCCTGCATTTGAACGGGTGAAGGTAAAACTCCACTACTTTCGATATGACGGAAATTATGAAGGCTGGAATTTATGGACATGGCCAGAAGGCAAGGACGGGAAAAGAGTTAATTTTACAGCAGAAGATGATTTTGGGAAAGTTGCTGAATTTGAGCTTGAAAATACGGAAGGTATGAAAAAGGCCGGATTTATAGTCAGGAAGAGCATGGAAGGTAATGATTGGGCCGGTAAGGAATTTGGTGATCGCTTTATTACAAAGTTCGATGAAAATGGGAATGCAGAAATATGGATTGTTCAGGGAACAGAAAGAATTTATTACAATCCAGCTTATATCGAAAAAGATCCAAAAATAGTGAATGCTTCTATGGATACTTTTAATCAGATTACGCTTGAAACCAATTTTCCTTTCCAGTGGAGGGATTGGAAATCCATAATTAATATTGACAATGCCGATATTAAAGAAGTTGTCCCTTATGACGGGGACGAGCAACACGATTTTACAAATAAAGTAAGAGTGATAACAGAAGATAAACTGGATTTCAGGCAATCATATAAAATCTCTGCAGTTTCATTTGGAGAGGCAGAGGTGAAGATTGGGGATATTATCAGATCAAAGGAATTTGATGATGCTTTCTATTATGATGGGAAGCTTGGAAATCAGTATACGAAAAATCACACCTCCTTCAGGCTTTGGGCTCCTACTGCAAGTGAAGCATCCTTAGTGCTTTATGACAGCTGGGAAGATCAGTCCGCTGAAGAGCTTCCTCTTAAAAGAGGCGAAAAAGGAACCTGGACAACTGTTCTAAAAGGTAATCAAAATGGTTTGATTTACAATTATAAAGTCAAAATTGGAGGGGAATGGACAGAAGCGACTGATCCCTATGTCCGGGCTGTAACAGTAAATGGAGACAGGGGCGTTGTGATGGACCTGGATTCAACCGACCCTAAAAAATGGAATACACAGAAGCCGAAATTAAAAAATCCAGAGGACTCCATCATTTATGAAGTTCATGTACGTGACCTTTCAATTCATGAGGACAGCGGCATTAAGCATAAGGGAAAGTTCCTTGGGGCTGCTGAGAAAAGCACTTTAAATTCTAAAGGAGAAAAAACAGGTTTAAATCATATAAAAGATCTTGGAGTCACACATGTTCAGTTCCTTCCGATTTATGACTACCGCACAGTTGATGAAACAAAACTGAACGAGCCGCAATATAATTGGGGCTATGATCCTAAAAACTATAATGTGCCGGAAGGATCGTATTCTACTGATCCTTATGATCCGGCGGCAAGAATTACAGAATTGAAGACAATGATTCAGGCATACCATGATGAGCAGCTGCGGGTTGTAATGGATGTTGTCTATAATCATGTGTTTGCAGTAAATGAATCCAGTTTCCACAAGCTTGTTCCAGGCTACTATTTCCGCTATTACGAAGATGGAACACTTGCCAATGGCACAGGCGTCGGCAATGATACAGCTTCAGAAAGAAAAATGGTACAAAAATTTATTGTCGACTCTGTTGCCTATTGGGCTGAGGAATATAATCTTGATGGATTCCGCTTCGATCTGATGGGCATTCATGACACTGAAACAATGAATAAAGTAAGGAAGGCATTGGATACTATTGATCCTACTATCATTATCATTGGTGAGGGCTGGGATTTAAACACTCCACTGGCAGCTGAAAAGAAGGCCAATCAGAAAAATGCCGAAGATATGCCTGGCATTGGCCATTTCAATGATGGCATCCGGGATGGATTAAAAGGCAGTGTGTTTAATGAACTGGATAAGGGTTTTGTAAATGGCAAACAAGGCATGGAAAGCTTTGTACAGCAAGGAATTGCAGCTGGATTGGATTATCCGGATGCAATGGCCACTTACAAAGATCCTGAACAGGCGGTTACGTATGCTGAGGCACATGATAACCACACTCTTTGGGATAAGCTTGAACTGACCAATCCAGATGCAGCGGAAGAATCCAAAAAGAAAATGCATAAATTGGCTTCTACCATCATACTGACATCCCAAGGAGTCAGCTTTGTTCATGCTGGCCAGGAATTCATGCGGACAAAGTATGGGGATCACAACAGCTATAAATCCCCTGACAGTATAAATCAGTTAGATTGGGACCGCCGAACTGAATTCAGCGGGGAAGTAGACTATTTTAAAGGCCTGATTAAGCTCAGAAAGCATTATAAATCCTTTAGAATGACAACAGCTGAGGATATTCAATCAAAGCTTCATTTCATTGATGCCCCGGATAATACGGTGGCCTACAGACTGGATGCAAAAGGCCTGAAAGATAGGGCGAAAGAGATCGTTGTAATCCATAATGCGAATACAGAACCAGCTAAAATATCACTTCCGGGCAAGGGCCCTTGGCATTTGCTTGCAGACGGAAAACAAGCTGGGATTAGAACTCTAAAGATATTTAAGTCAAAAACAATTGAAGTACCCGCACAAACTAGCTTTATACTAAAAAGATAAGTAACGGAGGAGAATCCTGTCAGGGGTTCTTCTTTTTATTTACTTAGCGGAACACGATTGTTTTAAAAATTTCATAACTATAAAGGTATTTTAACTCCTTTTGCTAAATTTTTAGGTTAATATTAAAATAGATGTCTATATTTTGTATTACAACAAAGGGAGCTAAAGTATGAAACTGATAATCGCGGAAAAGCCCGATCAGGGTATGACGCTGGCTTCTATTTTTAAAATGAAGAAACACCAGGGATATATTGAGATCATTCCAAATGATATATTCCCCCAGGGGGCTCATGTTACCTGGGCTATAGGCCACCTATGCCAGCTGTCTGCCCCTGAAAAATACAAAAAGGACTGGAAAAAATGGTCATTGGACACATTGCCGATCATTCCGGAGCAATTTCAATATGAAGTGACAAAGGATAAAGCAAAGCAATTTAATATAATCAAACAGCTTGCTTCTAATCCTGATTTAACAGAAATTATCCATGCGGGCGATGCAGGGAGAGAAGGAGAGCTTATCATCCGGAACATTCTAAGGCTTACCGGATCAAGAGTGCCTATGAAAAGGCTCTGGATCTCTTCTTTGACTCCAAAGGCCATAAAGGAAGGGTTCCTTGCCCTGCTGGATGAAAGTGACACAAGGAATTTATATTATGAAGCCTATACGAGAGCATGTGCCGACTGGGTCGTTGGGATGAATGCTTCGCGTTTATACAGTCTTCTTCTGCAGCAGAAAGGTTTCTCGGATGTTTTTTCAGTAGGAAGGGTTCAGACCCCAACTCTTGCTTTAATTGTAAAGAGAGAACAGGAAATTCAGAATTTTGTTTCCGAACCTTTCTGGGAGGTAAATGCACAGTTTAAAGTGGACGGGAAAAAATATACCGGCAAGTGGGAAAAAGATGGTGAGACCAGAATTAAAACCAAAGAGCTTGCCGAAAAAATTGCGGAATTTTGCAGAGATAAAGAGGCACAGGTAGAAGATGTGCAAGCTGAAAAAAAAGAATTCTTGCCGCCGATGCTTTATAATCTTTCGGCATTGCAGGCGGAAGCCAACCGCAGGTTCAAGTTCCCGCCTAAAAAAACACTTGATGTACTGCAGAAGCTTTATCAAAAAGGAATCGTATCATATCCCCGTTCAGACTCCAGGCATGTAACAGAAGGAGAAGCGGAAATGTTTCCGGAAATCCTCAGAAAAATGGAAGCAAAAGAGGAGTATAAGGAATTCTTCCCTCTGCCTATAAGCTCCATATTGCATAATAAACGGTTTGTGAATGACAAAAAGGTGACAGATCACTATGCCATCATACCGACGGAACAGGTGCCGGACCTGGGAAGATTATCTTTGGATGAAAAAATTCTCTATGATCTGATCGTAAGGAGCTTAATAGCTGCCCATTATGGAAAAGCTGTATCAGAATATACAACTATAAAAACCCTGGTTGACGGAAGGGCATTGTTCCTATCCAAGGGAAAAGTACAGCTTGAAGAGGGCTGGAGAAAAGTGATTCCGCAGCAGGAGAAGGAAAAGGAACCGATTCTGCCTTTATTGCAGGCTGGCGACCAAGGAACAGTGTTAAAGGCCGATGTAAAAGAAAGCAAAACCCAGCCGCCCAAAAGGTATACCGAAGGCCAGCTGATTACACTCATGAAATCGGCCGGGAAGCAGATCGAGGATAAGGAACTCGAAAAGGTTCTAATGAAAACAGAAGGCCTGGGAACGGAAGCCACAAGAGCGGGAATCATTACCATGCTGAAGGAGCGCAAATACATTGATATAAAGAAGAATCTTGTATATGCAAACTCAAAAGCAAAAATCCTTATAGAAGCGATAGGAACAGAGATACTTGCTTCCCCTGAAATGACTGCCAAGTGGGAACAGCGGCTGAAGGACATTTCAGATGGGCAGGCATCCCCGAAACAATTCATGGAGCAGACCAATAAAATGGTAGGCCATTTGATCTCTGCCTCCATTGAACATTCTGGAAAGTGGGCATTCTCAGAAGAAGACAAAGAGGGATTCATCCCTGGGAAATTCAAACAAAAAAGGTCAGCCAATCTGGGCAAATGCATGCTGTGTGATGGTAAAGTTGTGGATAAAGGAAGCTTTTATGGCTGCTCCAATTATAATAAAACCAAATGCACTTTCACTATTTCCCAAAGCATTATGGGCAAGACAATAACTCAAAAACTGCTCAAACAGCTATTAAAGGATGGAGAAACAGAACTAGTCGAAGGATTTACAAGCAAAGGAAAAGATAAAACATTTTCTGCTAAATTATCCTGGGACCGACAGGAAAACAGAGTTAAATTTCTCTTTCCGCAAAAGGCCTGAATATGCCTGATGCAGTATATTTCCTTGTCTCCATTTTCCAACTGTAGTAAAATCGTTAAAGTCTAATATTTATTTAAGAAAGAAATAAAGTGAACATGCGCTCTGCGCTTTTCTAAAATAGTTGTCTAGCTCCGAGCGCCATCGGCTCGAGGTCCTAGCATGTCGCCGAAAGGCAGGCGCTCTGAGCTTTTCTAATTGGCAGGAGGTTGCGTAATGCCAACACCGAGTATGGAAGATTACATTGAACAAATATATATGTTAATTGAAGATAAAGGATATGCGAGGGTTTCTGATATTGCTGAAGCTCTTTCTGTGCATCCATCTTCTGTGACAAAAATGGTTCAGAAGTTAGATAAAGATGAGTATCTTGTTTATGAAAAATACCGCGGGCTCATATTAACGCCAAAAGGGAAAAAAATCGGCAAGAGGCTTGTATATCGGCATGAACTTTTAGAACAGCTCCTGCGTATTATTGGAGTCAAAGAAGAAAACATTTATGAAGATGTGGAAGGCATCGAACATCACCTGAGCTGGGATGCCATCGACCGGGTTGGCGACCTGGTTCAATTTTTTGAAGAGGATGACAGCCGCATCGGAGTGCTGAGGGAAATTCAGCGTAAAAATGAAGAAGAACAGTAAAAACCTGACTGCTATAAGTCAGGTTTTTTCATGTTTCGCAATATTAATAGAGGCTTGGAAAGTCATCAAAAGATGACGCATCGGAAGGATTCAGCTGCATAGAGCCGTCTTCGTTTTCATCAATATGGATACCCTCAATTACACCGTTCTCAGCCTCCATTAGTGCTTTGCGATAAGAAATAATCCGTCCTCCGGAAGTCTGGAAGGAAATTATTTCACCATTATTGTTGCGGTAGACTGCTGTCAGCTGCTCGCCGTTCATACAAAACTCTCCTTATACATTTTCTATTAATATTGTTGACGTTTTTAACATTTTATAATCAGAGGTATTTTTGAGAATCTTAGCGAATTTAAAATATTGGGAACTTTTTTATTGAACAATCGTATTCATAAACGGAGGGATAAAATGAGTACTTTTAATTGGTCTGCAGAAGCAGAGAAGCTTTGGGATAATAATTCGGAATCATGGAATGCAAAGAGCAGGGCAATGTGGGAGGAAGGAAGCCGAAAGGATATCATCTCCTTCTTCGAAAAGCATGTCAAAAAAGGATCTGCTGTTTGTGATCTTGGTTGCGGAGATGGTTACGGTTCATACAAGCTTGCTTTGGCTGGCTATAGAGTTACTGGGATTGATGTCTCAGAAGAGATGATACATAAAGCTGAAAAATTAAACGCTGAAACTGATGCGGTGTTTAAGAAAGAAGACATTTCTAATCTTTCACTTGAGGAAAATGCGTTTGATTCGATTCTTGCCATTAATTCCTTGGAATGGACTGAAAACCCGCTGAATGTTTTACAGGAAATTCAGCGAATAGTTAAGCCGGGAGGAAGAGCGTGTATAGGGATTCTTGGCCCCACAGCCGCACCCCGGGCTAACAGCTACCGCAGGCTTTATAAGGAAAAAGTTATCTGCAATACCATGATGCCATGGGAATTTGAACAGCTTGCAAATGAAAACGGATGGGTGAAGATTGATGAACTGGGTGTTTATAAAAAAGCATCAGAGCAGCTTTCAAAAGGATCGCTGACTGATGAGTTAAAGCAATCATTATCTTTTATGTGGGTCTTTATGCTTGAAAACAGGGAAATGAAAGGATGAAAAGAGAATGAGCAGATATTCAATTGAAGAGTTTGTAAAACAGACGAAACAGCAGGATAAAGGTGAAGGGCTGTTTGAACTGGAAACAACAAGGATGCTCGAAATTAATTTAACCAGCCAGGTTTGGGCTAAAGCAGGCGGGATGGTTTCCTACCGCGGCCAGATAAAGTTTGAGCGCGAAGGCATTCTCGAGCACGGCTTAGGAAAGATGTTCAAAAAGGCACTTACTGGAGAAGGCACAGCATTAATGAAAGCAACAGGCAACGGAAAGCTGTACCTTGCAGACCAGGGGAAAAAGATTTCAATCCTGAATCTTGAGGGGGATTCCATCTTTGTAAATGGGAATGATCTCCTTGCTTTCGAGCCTTCCATCAGCTGGGATATTAAATTAATGAAAAGGATGGCAGGCATGCTTGCAGGCGGCTTGTTCAATGTCCGTTTAGAAGGGACGGGAATGGTTGCTATTACTTCTCACTATGAGCCCCTGACACTTTTAGTTACTCCTGATAATCCCGTATATACCGATCCAAATGCGACAGTTGCATGGTCAGGGTCACTGCAGCCGGAATTCGTAACAGATATCTCCTTTAAAACGTTTCTTGGAAGAGGGAGCGGGGAGTCGATCCAAATGAAGTTCTCAGGCAGCGGATTTGTAGTGGTTCAGCCATTCGAAGAAGTGTATTATGCCCAGCAATCATAATGAATAACGGAAGCACTTCCGCTTACCAGCCGCTTGAAGATATTTAAATTTTATAAAATGAAAAAGCCGGTTTTGAGAGGCGAAACCCTGCAAAAAACCGGCTGTTCCTGCTTTTAGCTGCATATTAAATTATTCCGCTCACTGCATGATTAATCCCACTCGTAAGGAGTCTCCTGGTATACATAGTAGTTCAGCCAGTTGGAAAACATTAAATGGGCATGTGACCGCCATATATTAAGGGGTCTTCTGCGGGTATCATCATTCGGAAAATAGTGTTTTGGCACTGGAACCTGAAGACCTCTGCTTTTGTCTCTTGTATATTCTTCTGCGAGTGTGCCTGCTTCATATTCCAGATGGCCAGTTACCATGATTTGTCTGCCGCCGTTTGCGCTCATGATGAAAGGACCCGCCTCCTCAGAAGAAGACAGAAGCTTCACTTCCGGGTGATTCAGCAGCTGCTCTTTATAAACATCGGTATTTCGTGAATGCGGAGCATAATAGATATCGTCAAAGCCCCTCAGCAATTTTTCGCTTCTGTCATGAACTTCATGAAGATAAACACCGGAGCATTTCTCAGGCAGCTCATATTTTCCGATCCCAAAGTGATAGAACAACGCTGCCTGTGCTCCCCAGCATATATGCAGAGTGGAGGTAACATTTGTTTTTGTCCACTCCATTATTACAGTTAGCTCCTCCCAATAGTCAACTTCTTTAAAGTCAAGAAGCTCTACAGGAGCACCTGTTATAATCATCCCGTCAAATTTTCTTTTTTGAACCTGCTCAAACGTAGTGTAGAATTGTTCGAGATGCAGGGGACTGGTATTTTTTGATTGATGAGTGGCAGTTTTTAAGAATGAGATGTTAACCTGTAAGGGCGTATTTCCAAGAAGTCTTAAAAGATGGGCTTCCGTTTTTTCTTTCTCAGGCATCAAATTCAGGATGAGGATATTTAATGGGCGGATATCCTGCTGTTTGGCACGGTCCTCATCCATGATAAATATATTTTCTTCCTCTAAGATCTCCCTGGCAGGAAGCAGCTTAGGAATTTTTATTGGCAAGTGATCATCTCCCTGTACAAAATTCAATTAAACTTATTATAAAGACGATTCAAAATTGTATCAATGCTTTACTGTGTGAAAATGCGAAAATATCAAAAGTAATTGATAATATTTCGTTTCAGTGATGGTACAATATAGCTGTAAGTAACTTATACATATTGGATTCCGGGGGGACAAAAATGAATGTGAAACCGATCGTGAAATCAGACATTGAAATTGCTCAGGCATCAGAAATGAAGCCCATTACGGAAATAGCTGAAAAACTAGGGCTCATTGAGGATGATCTGGAGCTATTTGGCAAGTATAAAGCAAAAATATCCGCAGCAGCTTTAAAGAAATTAAGTACGAATGACAGCGGTAAAATAATTCTAGTCACTTCCATTAATCCCACACCAGCGGGCGAAGGGAAGTCCACAGTAACAGTCGGACTTGCCGATGCTTTTAACAGACTTGGCAAAAAGGCTATGGTCGCAATGCGGGAACCTTCCCTGGGGCCGACAATGGGAATTAAAGGCGGTGCAACAGGCGGGGGATATTCACAAGTTCTGCCGATGGAAGACATCAATCTGCATTTTACCGGCGATCTTCACGCAATTACAACAGCCAATAATGCCTTGGCTGCCCTGATTGATAATCACCTCCAGCAGGGAAATCTGTTGAATATCGACCAGAGAAGAATTGTCTGGAAGCGTGCTCTGGATTTGAACGACCGTGCATTGAGAAAAATCGTGATTGGCCTGGGAGGGCCGTTACAAGGTGTCCCAAGGGAGGATGGCTTTGATATTACTGTGGCTTCAGAAATTATGGCCGTTTTATGCCTTGCATCCGATCTGCAGAACCTGAAGGAAAGACTGGGGAAAATGGTTATAGCCTACAATTATGATAAACAGCCCGTAACAGTGAGCGATCTTGGAGTGGAAGGCGCTCTTACTCTCCTGCTTAAAGAAGCAGTCAAACCTAATCTGGTCCAGACTATAGAACATACACCGGCATTGGTTCATGGCGGCCCGTTTGCCAATATCGCTCATGGCTGCAACAGTGTGATTGCAACTTCCGCTGCATCCAAACTCGCTGATTATGTAGTGACAGAAGCGGGTTTTGGCGCAGATCTTGGCGCTGAAAAGTTTCTGAATATTAAAGCCAGAAACGAAGGCATTGACCCTGAAGCAGTGGTTATTGTAGCTACAATCCGTGCTTTAAAAATGCATGGAGGCTTGTCAAAGGCTGAATTGGGCATGGAAGATACTGAAGCACTCACTAGAGGTTTTGCAAACTTAAAAAAGCATGTTGAAACAGTTGAAAGCTTCGGGCTACCGTATGTAGTGGCTATTAACCGGTTTATTTCCGATAGCGAGAATGAAATTGCAACCCTTACAGATCTTTGCAGTGAGGCAGGCATGCCAGTAGCCCTGACAGAGGTTTGGGAAAAAGGCGGCCAGGGCGGAATTGAGCTGGCAGAGAAGCTGCTGGAAATTTTGGACCAAAACGCAGCGAAGTTCAATCATCTGTATGATTTATCACTGCCTCTTGAAGAAAAAATTCTAACAGTGGCTCAGAAGGTTTATGGCGCAGATAATGTTGAATACTCAACCAAAGCCAAAAAGCAGATTAATGACTTTGAAAGCTTTGGCTGGGGTGTCCTGCCGGTTTGTATGGCTAAAACACAATATTCTTTATCTGATGATCCTTCAAAACTGGGAAGGCCATCTGATTTTACCGTTACAATCCGTGAACTGAAGCCATCCATTGGTGCAGGATTCATTGTAGCACTCACCGGTGATGTGATGACTATGCCGGGCTTGCCTAAAGCCCCTTCAGCCATGAACATGGATGTAGATGAAGATGGAAATGCAGTCGGCCTATTTTAAGGGGGATAACCATGTTTGATCCAACGGCCTTTGAAAATATGAAGGTTGTAATGGAAGGCGGATTCTATGACCGGGATCTGAGCGGAGAAATAAGAATAGTTGACCGGAATGATATTATAAACACAGCGAAAATGTGCCGCAGATATGACATTACTTTCACAGATCTTGCTGAAGGCATGGCTGAGATTCTCTGTACCTTTATAATGGAAGCGGGACTTGATAATCTTGCAGCTGAGCTATTGCCTCAAGGGAAATCTAAAATCCTGGCCGGATGCCGGATTTCGGTGAATTTTACAATTAAACATCAGCATGATCACAAAAAATTTCAGGAAATCCGAGAAGTCCTGCGGCTAAGGTGGGGCAGCGGACGGAATATCGAACAGACTGTGAAATACAGCACTGAAAATAGGCAGGGGCTGGCCGAAACCGAAACCATCATTTCTTTTAACCGCCTCGTCCAGGAAGAGCAGATAGATGACCTGAATGAAATGATTGCTTATATGACTGCTTCTATGGATGCTTTGAGAAAAATTCAATTTTAACACAAACTCGCCTTGCCAGTAAAAGCAAGGCGTTTTTTATATAGAATTTTTACGGAAAATTCAAAATTATATTTACAATCCAATGCTCTGATAATACGATTAAGAAGGAATGGAAAAACATTCCGAATACGATCAAAAGGAGGAGAGGCAAATGATTAAGGTAATCATTGCGAAAAAAGATTTGGAGAAGGGTAGACAAGACGTAACCTAGTCAGGAGGACAAAGGAATGATTCAAGGTACAGACAAATTAATCATTGCAGAGTATCATGAGGACTTAGCTGCAGGAATCGCAAAAATGTGGAACTTAAGCAGAGACAGCTGGGGCGGAGATACCAGTGTAATGACTGAAGAGCAAGTGAAAACGAAGGAAGAGAATAACGGCAATATTACTTTATACTTAGCCCTTGATGGTGAAGAGGTTGCAGGCTATTGCGGGCTATCGGAATATAAAGAGGATACGGGATCACTGTATATCCCTCTTTTCCTGAACCGGTTGCCAGGGGATGGTGGAATCCGTGGGCTGGCGGCATGAAAACTGCTCCATCGCAAATGAGTGTGTTTTCGCTATTGAAGGAGAAATCTTCTGCTGAATTTCTCAATGTTAAAGATTCGTATGAAAATGAATGGTCTGTATTGGCCATTCATACGAAAGCAGTCCAGCACTCCACCTGGAAAGGTCTTGAGTATACACAGTATTTCGCGTTATTGCCGGGAGTGCCAATCCTTGCTCATTGGGTAAAAGTGATCAATGCAGGCGGGAAGTATCTGTTAAACGAAAAATGGATCACAGATATATTTTTATCCGGAGGGTCATTAAAGGATCTTACACTTACACTAAGTGACAAAGGTGCTGAATCAGCCTACCAGGCAGGAGTCGAGGAACAATCATTTGTTAATATTGATGGATCCCGTATCAGCAGCTCCCTCTCTCCTGAAAAAATGTATGTAATGAAAAGCAAAGATACTGAATTCCTGGGGGCATATATGAATAAAGAAGCCTTCGAAGTTATTTCCGAAAGGAAGGCGTGCCCGTTGGCCAAACCGGGATTTATCACATTTGATGAAAGAAGCTTCGATGCCCGATTACTTAATAAACTGCATTATCTGGAATTCCGTTAAAGGAGAAATTATGAAAGTAATAGATGCACATATTCATTTTTCTGATATAAAATCATTTCATCATACTGCCGAGGAACTCTCATTTGTAGATTATTCATATGATGGGCACCAGAAGGAGTTTCAAAATGCCAATGTAGTTCTGAGCATCGCAATGGGACTTACAGAAACAGATAATATGGGCTTTCCTGATTATGAAGCAAGAACACCGATGGGGATTGACTTGGAAGTCAAGGTCCCGGCTAATATTGTTTACTGTGCCGGCATCAATCCATATGATCTCAATGAAGAGGCATTAGAAAGGCTCGAAGAAGATCTGCAAAAGCCTGCTGTTGTGGGCATTAAGATTTACCTGGGGTATTATCCTTTCTACGCCTACGATGAAGTATACGAACCTGTGTATGCACTCGCTGAAAAATATGGAGTTCCTGTTGTATTTCATACAGGGGATACTTATTCCGAAAGGGGATTGCTTAAGTATTCTCATCCCCTGGCTATTGACGAGGTTGCAGTTAAGCACCGGAATATCAATTTCATGATGGCTCATTTTGGAGATCCGTGGACGCTTACCGGAGCTGAAATCATATACAAAAATCCGAATGTCTATGCCGATCTTTCAGGCCTTATTGTTGGAACAGAAAAAGAATTGAAGAAACACAGTGAAGGAAGATTTTTGGATCATCTTAGGCATGCTTTAGTGTTTGCAGATTCTTACGAAAAATTGCTTTTTGGAACCGATTGGCCGCTTGCGCCTGTGGGCCCTTATATCGAATTTATAAAAGAGCTCATACCTGAAGAGCATCATGAGAATGTTTTCTATAATACCGCTATAAAGGTTTTTCCTAAAATCAAGCCTTTTCTGCCATAGAACCAGGGGCTGGGAGAGAAATCTTTCAATTCCAGCCCTTCAAATAGTCTTATTTACATACATATACGTATAAATATCTTAAAAGGGGGCGTCTTTAGTGGTTAAAGTTGCATGGGTAACAGACAGCACGGCTTTTTTAAATAATGAGTTAAGAAACCACCCTGACCTGTACCAGATCCCAATGACTATCATTATGGATGGCAGAGAGTATACGGATGGTGTTGATTTATCACCTGAAGAACTTTATGCGAGATTAAAAACTCTGGATACCCCGGCTAAAACTTCCCAGCCATCCATCGGCGCTTTCAGGGATTTATACGAAAATCTGCAGAAGGATTATGACTGTATCATCGCTGTGCTCGTATCGGCAAAGCTTAGCGGTACTGTTTCTTCCAGTGAACAGGCAGCCCAGCTGGTTGACATTCCGGTATACAGCCTGGACTCCAAGATATTATCATATCCTTTAACAAGATTAATCCTTAAGGGGATGGAATTGGCAGAGGCGGGATTGGATAGTAAAGACATTATCAGCGAGCTTAAGACGCTTCGCGATACGGGCGAAACATATGTCCTCATCGGCAGTCTTGAACAGCTTCATCGAAGCGGCAGGATGTCCGGAGTTCAATTTTTCCTGGGAAGCATGCTTAATGTAAAGCCGATTATCTCAGTACATGATGGAGAATTAAGTGTCAGGGAGAAGGCCAGGAGCGAGAGAAAGGCAAAAGATAAGATTGTGAAGCTTCTGAGGAGTGCTCACGAGAGAAACCCGCTGAAAGAAGTATTCATTCTGTACGGTTTGCATCCGGAAGAAGCCGAGCTATGGAAGAAGGAACTTCAGGAAGAATTTACGGGAATTGAATTTGGGTGCTATTCCTTAGGAGCCACTATTGGCGTCCACGCAGGAGGGCATACACTCGGCATCAGCTGGCTGAATGGCCTGGAATAACTTAATATAAGCTCTGGTGCAGGAAATCAATTACTGGTTTTTTGCACTTTTTTTGTCTTCAAATATAAATATAGCTTGACCTTGTCATCGTTTCTTTTTA
>NZ_BCUY01000088.1 GCF_001591465.1 Cytobacillus firmus NBRC 15306 | reverse complement strand
GTTTTTCTCCTCCTGTGTCCGAAGATGGCCCTGGTTCTGACTCGGGGCACTGGATTTCCTCCTTTTGTGTCCGAAGTTGCCACTGGTTCTGACTCGGGGCACTGGATTTTCCCCTGCTGTGTCTGAAGGTGACCCGGATTCCGACTCATTTCGCCGGCAATAAAAAAAAGACTCCAAAAGGAGCCTTCATTAAAGGATTATCGCAATTAATCCGCCAGAGCCTTCGTTGATGATTCTTTCTAAAGTCTCTTTGAGTTTATATCTTGCATTTTCAGGCATCAGGGACAATTTTGCCTGAATTCCTTCTCTTACAATAGAGCTGAGGCTGCGTCCAAAAATGTCGGAGTTCCAGATTGAAAGCGGATCGTCTTCAAAGTCCTGCATCAGGTAGCGGACGAGTTCTTCGCTTTGCTTTTCTGTTCCGATGATAGGAGAGAATTCAGATTCCACATCTACTTTTATCATATGAATGGATGGAGCAACGGCTTTAAGCCTTACACCAAAGCGTGATCCATGGCGTGTAATTTCCGGTTCATCGAGGCTCATATCAGCCAGCGAAGGAGCAGCAATGCCGTAGCCGGTTTGCTTTACCATTCTCAATGCATCGGAAATTTGGTCATACTCAGCTTTAGCATGAGCAAATTCCTGCATTAGCTCAAGCAAGTGGTCTTTTCCGCGGATTTCAACACCAACTATCTCTTTCAGGACCTCATCATAAAGATCGTCCGGAGCATATAAGTCAATTTCGGCTACACCCTGCCCCATTTCAATTCCAGCAAGGCCTGCCCGGTCAATGAATTCAAAGTCGCTGAATTGATGGACCACACGGTCAACATCTCTCAGTCTCTTTATATCCTTAACCGTTTCTTTGACTGCTTCCTGATAGCTTTCACGAAGCCAGTGATCTTCATGCAGCACCATCACCCAGCTCGGAAGATTCACATTGACTTCCAGTACCGGGAACTCGTAAAGAGCTTCGCGCATAACATTTAATACATCCGATTCCCTCATGCCCTCTACACTCATGGCCAGGACAGGGATATCATATTTTTCAGCGAGATCATTTCTAAGGGCATCCGTATTTGGGTGGTGAGGCTGGACGCTGTTAATGATCATGATAAACGGCTTGCCGACTTCTTTTAATTCCTCAATAACTCTTTCTTCTGCCTCAATATAGTTTGCACGCGGAATTTCTCCAATCGTACCATCGGTTGTTATGACAACTCCGATTGTCGAATGCTCCTGAATCACCTTTCTTGTTCCTATCTCGGCAGCTTCATGAAAAGGAATCGGCTCTTCATACCAAGGTGTATTGATCATTCTCGGGCCGTTTTCGTCTTCATACCCCTTCGCTCCCGGCACTGTATATCCCACACAGTCCACAAGCCTGATATTTACATCCAGCCCTTCTGCTACATGAACTGTAGCAGCCTGGTTAGGAACAAATTTCGGTTCTGTGGTCATAATTGTCTTGCCTGCAGCACTTTGCGGAAGCTCATCCTGTGTGCGGGCACGTTCTGCTTCGTTCTTCATATTTGGCAGTACAACCAATTCCATAAACTTTTTTATAAATGTAGATTTGCCGGTACGAACTGCGCCAACTACTCCAAAATATATATCGCCGCCAGTTCTTTCGGCAATATCTTTAAAAATATCAACCTTTTCCAAGTGATCCCCTCCTGAAATCTTGAGTTAATGGGATAATATTATCCTATCTATTATGTTTGGACATTATATGTGTATGATGTTGTCCTACATTGTTATGACAGTTTTTTTCTTTTTTACCCCCCTATATGGAAAGTGCACTGCACCTGTCAGTCCAGCTGGAAATCCCCAACCCTATGACAGTCTGAAATGGACAGCAGGCCATTCCAAATTTCCTTTTTTATTTACAAACTCCCCTGCTCCTTTATTTCTTTGCCTTTATGCTTTTAGTCATTAGTTGAAGAGTGGTTATAAAAGTATATAAAAAAATAACCCTTCTCCTACAATATATTTTGCAGGAGAAGGGTTATGACTATTTCACCAAAAAGATTGGATCATTTGTGCCGGGATCAATTGTATAAGGCAGTGAATAGGCGGGAACAAAATCAGAATCTTCCACAAGAATATTTCTAATATCCTTTCCAGGTTCAGGTTTGTTTTCCTTATTCTTCAATGCCTGATACAAATCAACGCGATAATCTACATATACTTCTGCATTGCCGGTAACGACATATGGAAGGCTCTGGCCGCTATACGGACTGAGGGCTTTTGGCTCTTCCTTAAATCCTAATTTTTTAAAATCCATTGTAAAAACATTTTCAGCAATTTGCTCTTTATATGGCGGGAATCCATGTGCCTTAACCCTCAGGTTAATATCCCTGATTGTTTCAGCAATTCTCAAATCAAAAATTTTCACTTTCGGATCTGTTTCTGCGTCAACAATCACATATTGAAAAACTCCGCCGGATTCAAAGGCATTTCCAGGCGGTTCAGCCATGTATTCCGGAGCAATTTTCTTAAAGTCAATTGGATATTTTTGATAGATAGGGGTTGTCTGGCCCTTGGTTTTAATTGGCAGGAGACCTCCATTTGCTTCCTTATATTGGTCCACTGCAGACTGGACAGACTGAATCTGATCCTTATAGGCAATCTGGTTTTGAGATAATTTTTCTTCAGGATACATACAGCCTGTCAGAATCAAAGCACCGCTTAGTAAAAGCAAAAACATGTTAAAAGCTTTTTTCATGTAATCAACCCTTTATGTAAAAGTGCTAGCTGCTTGTCGGACCGCTGAACACGACAATCACTATAATAATTCCGCTTATTATCATTAATAAGTAGGCAACTATAGCTGTTATAGCCCTAAAAACTCCAGCTTTCAGCTTGTAGCGGCTAAGATAAATTAATATTATAGATAAAAACATAAATCCCATAGAAGCAAGGGATATCCACATTTTCATTAAAGCCGGCGACATACAAAATCAACTCCCTTTTCCGAAAAGTATTATAACATATTAAAGGGATAAATCTAAAAGCTTTTCATCACGAAAAAAATGAAGACAAAAAAACTGAGGCAAAGAAGGGGCAATTCTTTACCTCAGCCATTTGACTAAATAACCCAGCACCCTGTTCATTACACTAGTTTGCTTCGTTGCATTGTATGCAGGAACCTGCTGTCTCGCATCATCTAATGCCTATATTTTAAAAATTATATAGATATCAGCACTTTTTATTCCCGCTTTGATCTTCCAAAACGTTCGCAAGGTCTTCCATCTCATGTGTTTTTCCTCTTGCCATCAGAAGATCAACAGCATCCTTCGCATTAACATTATTAAAAAGGACATCATACAGAACAGTGGTAATTGGCATTTTCACGTCATATTTTTGAGCAAGCTGATACGCTGCTTTTGTTGTTCTGACACCCTCTACGACCATGCCCATATTAACCAGGACTTCCTGCAGATTATGTCCCTTGCCAAGAAGGTTTCCTGCTCTCCAATTGCGTGAATGGACAGAAGTACATGTAACGATCAAATCCCCGATTCCTGCTAATCCTGAGAAAGTAAGCGGGCTTGCCCCCATCTTCATCCCAAGACGGGCAATTTCAGCAAGACCTCTCGTTATAAGGGCTGCCTTTGCATTGTCTCCATAACCTAAGCCATCTGTAATTCCGGCAGCAAGGGCAATGATATTTTTTAAAGCACCGCCAATTTCCACTCCAATGATATCAGGGTTGGTGTATACTCTGAAATTGTTATTGATAAACAAATCCTGAATTTTTTCGGCAGCGTCCATATTTTTTGATGATACCGTAACAGTTGTCGGATGTCTGAGACTAACTTCTTCTGCATGGCTTGGGCCAGATAGCACAACTACACTGTGCAGAAGGTCTCCGGGCATTTCCTCTTCAATCATTTCAGAAATCCTGAGAAGTGAATCAGGCTCAATTCCTTTACTTACGTGTACAATGGTTAGGGGCTCTTTTCTAATTCCTTTGATCTTCCCCATCACTTCACGAATGGCCTTTGTAGGCACTGCCAAAATCAAAGTGTCTGTCCCGTTTAAAGCGTCTTCAAGCGATGTGTATCCTTTGATTTCTGCAGGCAGCTGTATCCCTGATAAATATTTTTGATTAGTATGGTGCTTATTAATTTCCTCTATCTGATCAGGATTATGGCCCCAAAGTCTGACATCATGCCCATTATCTGCAAGCACCATCGCCAGGGCAGTACCCCAGCTGCCGGCACCAGCTACAGCTACGCTTTCTTTTTTCCGCTCCATTTGATCACTGCCTTTTAATGTATTTGGATGCATCAAGAATTCATCAGATTTCTGCCGGCCAGGCACATAATAAAGCTATCCGGCCGGAGTCATCGCATCATTTTCTTTCCCTTGCAAATATCTTAATAGGTGTGCCTTCAAACCCAAAAGCGTCCCTGATTCTGTTTTCCAGGAACCGTTCATATGAAAAATGAAGAAGTTCAGGATCATTGACAAACACAACAAATGTCGGCGGCTTTACGGCAACCTGTGTGGTGTAATAAATTCTGAGGCGTCTTCCTTTATCTGTTGGTGTCGGATTCATCGCAACAGCATCCATGACAACATCATTCAAGACGCTTGTTTCAACACGCAAAGAATGATTTTCACTGGCTGTGTTAATCATTGGGATAAGTGTATGAATACGCTTTTTCGTTTTGGCAGAAAGGAAAACAACAGGTGCATAATCCAGGAATTGAAAATGCTCACGAATATTTTGTTCAAATGCCTTCATTGTTCTCTCATCTTTTTCAACTGCATCCCACTTATTGACAACGATAACAACAGCTCTGCCTGCTTCATGAGCATAACCGGCAATGCGCTTGTCCTGTTCAATGATTCCTTCTTCCCCATCAATGACCACCAGGACAACATCGGAACGTTCAATTGCCCTCAAAGCTCTTAGTACACTATATTTTTCTGTTGTTTCATAAACTTTCCCTTTTTTTCGCATACCCGCAGTATCGATGATGACATATTCCTGTCCATCCACTTTGACCTTTGAGTCGATTGCATCTCTTGTGGTGCCTGCGATATTACTGACAATAACCCGTTCTTCGCCAAGCATTGCGTTTACAAGAGAGGATTTCCCGACATTCGGGCGCCCAATTAATGAAAACTTAATGACATCTTCTCCATATTCACTTTGGCCATGTTTCGGGAAATGCTTGGCAGCTTCATCAAGCAAGTCTCCAAGACCAAGACCATGGGAACCTGAAATCGGAAATGGCTCACCAAAGCCAAGTGCATAAAAGTCATAAATCAAATCCCGCATCTCAGGGTTATCAATTTTATTCACACCCAGAACTACAGGCTTTTTGGCTTTATATAATATTTTTGCAACTTCCTCATCTGCGCTTGTGACACCCTCTCTTCCGTTTACAAGAAAAATAATGACATCTGCTTCATCTATCGCAATTTCTGCCTGAAGGCGAATTTGCTCTAAAAATGGCTCGTCCCCAATATCAATTCCGCCTGTATCAATAATATTAAAATCATGCGTCAGCCATTCTGCAGAACTATAAATTCTGTCCCTGGTCACTCCCGGAATATCTTCGACAATTGATATCCGTTCTCCTACAATTCTGTTAAATATCGTTGATTTTCCAACGTTAGGACGCCCGACAATAGCCACCACTGGTTTTGCCATGAACATCACCCTTTCAATTCTTTATTTAAATTGTTTAAACATCCCATCTATGTTCCAGAAATGCCTTTACCTTGAGTAAGCATGCAGATAGCTGTCCACAATAACACTGCATTGATGTTAAAACCATCCAAACCGCTTTACATTTATAAAATAAACCCTTCTCAAAGATAGAAGGGTCTAACTTAGATATTTTAACAAAGAGAAACCTTCACGGCAATGAAAAACTTGGAAACGTCCCTTAATGCTTAACAATTACATATAGTTCTTCTGTTAAGGCATGGGCAATTCCGTCTAGAATTGCTTCAAGATTGGCTGCGATGATTTCCATTTCTTTTTTATCTTCACAATGGAAAACGGCAGTTCCTGAAGGTATCTTGGATGGATTTGTTGTAATTGCAGCCAGTATGTATTTTTCAAGCACCATAAGCTAACTTCCTTTCCCATTCGTTTGCCGTTCAGAAGGCATCCTAATCGCATTTTCGAGTGTCGGGACCGCTTCGATGACTTTTAGAGCTTTATTAATATCCTTTTCCTGCGGCAATACAAATACCCCAACACGCCCATCATCCAGATCCCTTTTCGCCAGCGGAACAAGCGCAGGAGTCCCGGAATCCCTGTAAACACCCAAAGCAGTAGAAACATCATGCAATATAGCCTGCCTTTGTCCCAGATTGGCAATAGTGGATCGGGCATTGAAATTTTTGGGATTTAAAATAAAACCCATCCCATATCGGAGCACTTCCTCTTGTCTTTCGGGCAAGCCTATATTCATAATGTAAATATTGTCCACATAAAGGCCCGCTCCATCAAAACGCGGTTCCACAAACTCAACATCAACAATATCCTTCAGCCTTCCACCTGACATTAATTTCGTGGAAATCAGAATGGCAAGAACGGCTGCTGCAAGCCCTCCCCATATATTAAACAGCAGATAGCCTAACGTACTAAGCAATGATGTGAATATTACAAGATAATTCCTGCTTTCAAAGGCTATTGCTACACCTTCTATATATGTTTTGCCTCTCGGAACCATTTCATAGCTATCCAGTTCAGTAAGTGTGTTTCTCTCCATATTTCTGACTTCTCTAAACTGGGATGCAGCAAGAGTCAAAAAGGTGATGGCTGTGAAGTCTTCCTCCATAATTGAAGGAATAGCCACCGTTCCAAGGCCAGCAGCAATGAATCCCAGTGCAACGTGTATAATTTTTCCATGCAAATATGTAGGGTATTGCCGGTAATCAGTCCGAAGCATATAAATACGGGTCAAGGTTCCAGCTGCCAGACCAAAAAGTATCGGGTACGTATATTCACTCATGATAATTTTTGTTTCTCCCTTTCAAAATGTTTAAAGTTGGCTTCTATATATTTGACCGCCCAATGCACTGCAATCCATAAAGCCGATATGGATATTGAAATGGCCATGATATCCAGAAACGCCAATGAACCAATCGTATACGGAAAGGAAAATGGTTTAAGGATAATTGCATACAGAACTTCTCCCTGGATGCCCCCGAGTAATATTAACGGCAGTCTGAGCATTCTGTTTTTTTGCAGGAGTACAGCCAGATAAACCAGAAGGACTGAGAGCATCCATTTACGGGAGAGTATCACCCAAACAGGATCAAACAGTTCAAAAAGGTGAAATGTGACATAGGCCATCATAAGGATGAATGTGCAAAAAAGGAAATAAAGTTTGCTCAGTTTTTTTAGTCTCCCGGCAAAAATATATAGGGATACAAGCAGAAAAAGGCCAGCAATACCAGTTTCAAAATTGAAGATATTAAGTGTCCAGGGTGACAGCATAATGAAGAGTAATATCCAGGCAGACAATAAAAACCTGAATTTATTAGTTCGATCCATAAAGAAAGTCGCCATAATCCAAACCATCCAGGAAATCCAATAGAAAATTAATCCTTCCATCCTCTACCTCCTATCATTTCCATTATGGCTACTTCGTATGTAAATTAACCCTGCAAGTTCAAAAGCATTATGCCAATGGAATCCCAGATGTCTTTTTGTATAATTCTCTTGCGGTCACTTCATCTTAATAACATGGAGGTGTTTAATATGGGAAAAGACAGGCAGGAAAAAAAGCTGAAGAACAGCGGAAAAGTCGAATCCGATCGCGACCAGGCACTCCATTATCCTGGAGCTTCCAAGATGCAGAGTCCCGAAGAAGCCAGATCTCTGAATGATTCGAAATACAGTTAAGAAAAGCTGCTGTGCCTTGCTATGCACTGCAGCCAGAATGAAAAAAATAGCTCTCGTCAAATGACTAGAGCTATTTTTTGATGGTCCTCCTGGAATATGCTTTTGTATCAATGCCGCGTTCATTCAGCCAATGATGGGTCCTTCCAGATATGATAATAGGAGACTGCTGGAGTCCGGCAATGCTTTCTGCCCCCAAGGCAGTCATGATCATCTTCAATTCAGAATGAATATTGTTAATCTCTTCAGTAAGTGCCTCAAGTCCTTCTTTCATTAGAACCTTTAAAAAGAATCCAGCCATACCAGCAGCCCCTGCACCAAGAGCAATTGCCTTTGCTATTTCATGGCTTGTCCGGATGCCGCCGGAAGCAATGACATCAATGCCTGCTTCCAAAGATGCAGCTTCTGCAATGGAGACAGCTGTCGGGATTCCCCACTCATCGAAAAACGATAACAGTCTATCTCTTCTTGCATTTTCAATGCGGGAGAAATTTGTTCCGCCGAATCCGCCGATATCAATTGCTGTAACGCCGGCTGAAGCAAGCATTGAAGCTGTTTCTTTATTTATGCCAAACCCGACTTCCTTTACTACTACTGGAACTCCGGAATGGGAGACGATATTTTCAATTCTTTTTAATGCACCGCGAAAATCCCGGTCCCCTTCCGGCATGGTCAATTCCTGGACAGCATTTAAGTGAATTTGCAGTGCATCTGCTTCAATCATATCAACTGCTGCTTTTGCCTGATCGATTGTAGCTTCGCTTCCTAAGTTGCCAAAAATAATTCCTCGGGGGTTTTCTTTCCTGACAACCCTGTAGGATTCTGCTTCACTTGGATCCTTGAGTGCAGACATCTGAGACCCTACTGCCATAGCAAGGCCTGTTGATTTGGCAGCCAGGGCGAGATCCCGGTTAATTTGAACCGTTCTTTCTCCTCCGCCTCCTGTCATGGCATTTATAAAAATTGGCGAACTTAATGAAAGTTCGCCAATTGAAGTGCCTAAATCTGCCTGATCAAGAAACGCATCAGGAAGGCTTTGATGTAGAAAAACAATATCCGCTAAACCGGTATTGCTGCTTTGGCCTGTTGCTAAAGCATGCTGGATATGATCCCATTTACGTTTTGATCTGGACACAATTTATCACCATTACTTTTTTAAATTCTTCAGCTGGTCGCCAATCATATCACCAAGCGAGAAGCCTTTAGTTTCTTCAGGAAGTTCATAGTCAGTCACTTCTTCCTGGTCTTTTTCAAGAAGATCTTTTATGCTCAATGACAGGCGCTGATCCTGTTCGTTCACATCAAGAACCTTCACCTTCACTTCCTGTCCTTCGCTTAGAACTTCATGAGGAGTTCCGATATGCTTATGCGCAATTTGAGAAATATGGACAAGGCCTTCAACACCAGGGAACACTTCAACGAATGCTCCGTAGGAAACAAGTCTTCTTACAGTTCCATCAAGAGTGCTGCCTTTAGGAGCCTTCTCGCTGATATTATCCCATGGTCCAGGCAGAGTCTCCTTAATGGATAGAGAAATGCGTTCATTGTCACGGTCAACGCTTAATACTTTCACTTTCACCTTTTGGCCTTCCTCGACAACATCTGAAGGCTTTTCCACATGCTCATAGGATAGCTGGGAAATATGGACAAGTCCATCGATTCCGCCGATATCAACAAATGCTCCAAAGTCAGTAATTCTTTGAACTGTTCCATCCAGAACCTGACCTGCCTGAAGGGACTCCAGCACTTGATGTTTCTGCTTGCCTTTTTCTTCCTCTATTACAGCACGATGGGAAAGAATCAGGCGATTTTTATCTTTATCAAGCTCAACAATTTTAAATGTCATCGTTTTGCCTTTATAATCAGTAAAATCTTCAACAAAATGAGCCTCAACCAGGGAAGCAGGAACAAATCCGCGAACACCAAGATCTACTACTAAACCGCCTTTAACTACATCTTTTATTTCTGCTTCAAAAACTTCACCCTCATTGAATTTCTTTTCGAGTGTTTCCCATGATTTACCGGCATCAACTTTACGTTTTGAAAGAATAAGAGCATCTTCCTCGACTTTTAAAACCTCAAGCTCGAGTTCATCTCCTTCTGATACCGCATCGCCAGCTTTTTCAATATGCAGGCTTGAAAGCTCGCTGATTGGGATAATTCCATCCAGTTTGCTGTCAGCAAGGTCAACAATGACTTGCTTTTCTTCAACCTTGGTAACTTGGCCTTTTACCTTGTCACCCACCTCAAAATTTTTAACTTCTACTTGATTCATTTCCTCTGACATATGTATTCCTCCTTAATCCAATGGCTGCTTTCAAATTTTTAATCTGTATTCAACTGCCTGCCATCCAGGCAAGAACCCTGTGTCAGCAGCAGAAATACTCGAATGGCTAATTATTTGCAGGCTGTTTTTCAACTGTTTCTGATTATGAAATTGTTCAGTAAGGACAGCCTTATTTTTCGAATATTTTCGCCTTTTAAAAAAATGCCTTTTTACTAACTTCTTACAAAAGAAGTTTTTTGTCAAGCAAGAAGGTTTATGAGTAATCTTCAATTAATTTACGGATCTCAGACATAATCTTATCGGTGGTTTCCTCCGCCGAAGCCTTTCTTTCTCTTAGCTCTTTCATATCAATTGGTTTCCCGTAAACAACTTTTAACTTTGAAAAAGCTTTATAAGGACCAATAATGGCGCAGGGAACGACATGCGCTTCCGACCTGAGAGCAAAAAAACCTGCTCCGGCAAGCCCTTTTCCCAGCTGTCCCGTTTTACTCCTAGTACCCTCCGGAAACAGCCCTAAAACATTTCCTTCTTTTAAAATTCCAAGCCCTTTTCTTAATGCTTCCCTGTCACTCATTCCTCTTTTGACAGGAAAAGCGTTTAAATGGGGAACAATTTTCCCGAGGACCGGAACATTAAAAAGCTCCTCTTTGGCCATAAAATATACTGGCCTTGGAGCATTTATGCCGACTACGGGAGGATCCAGATTATCTATATGATTGGAGCATAGAAGAACTCCGCCTTCTGCTGGAATGTTCTCCTTTCCGATTACTTCAAATCTGTAAATGGGTTTTAGTACTCCATAGACTGCCGCTTTGGCAAAAGCGTAGAGATTCACTTAGAACCAATCCTTTCAATAGCCAGATCCATTATTCTGTCGACTACCTGCCCAATTGACAAAGATGTGGTATCAATCTCCTTTGCATCTGCCGCTTTTCTTAATGGAGCTATTTCACGTTCAGAGTCCAGCTTGTCCCTATGGGAGATTTCCTCCTTCAGCTTGCCCAGGTCAGATGAATATCCCTTTTGGATATTTTCGTTATGCCGCCTTATAGCTCTTTCATCGACAGAGGCCAGAAGGAAAATTTTCACTTCTGCATGGGGCAGGACATGGGTTCCGATATCCCGGCCATCCATTACCACTCCTCCATTTAAAGCAAAGCTTTGCTGGCGCGAAACCATTTCTTCCCTAACCTGCTTATGCATGGAAACAACAGAAACAGAATTTGTCACTTCGGAAGTCCTGATTTCATTTGTCACATCCTGGCCGTCCATATAAATTAATTGCCCTTTTTCGCCTGGCTGCAGTTCAATAACTGTATTGTTTAATATCTCTATAAGAGAAGCTTCATCTTCAAGGTTTGCATTTTTCTGAATCGCTTTATAAGTCAAGGCGCGATACATGGCACCAGTATCAATATATATGTAAGATAATTTTTCTGCCACGATCTTTGCTACTGTACTTTTCCCTGCAGCAGCAGGGCCGTCAATTGCAATTGATATACGTTTACTCATAGTTCCTCCTGTAACCCTGGCCGCTTTTCCCCCAGGTTCATTCCGCTTTATTTTAACATAATAAGTCTGCCTCAGTGCATAAATAAGCTGTTTTTTAAGTCTTGCAAATTTTTAAAAATAGTCCTAAAAAATTCACCACAAAAAATAAGCAGGCGCCTGCCTGCTAATTATTTTTCCTGAAAGTTTCAAGCAGCTCAGTAAAATTCTGATCTGTGACACCTTCATACTGTGTCAGCTGCTTTAATTCCGGAAAAGCATCCATATGATGAAAGAAAAATTGAGTGATCAGCAGGAAAACAAATTGCAAAATTATTAACTTAAGAATAATTCTCTCCACCGTTTTCATCATTGCCATCTCTCCAACTGGAAATATAAAATTAAGCCAATAGACTTCATCATCTATTATGAGAGAGATATATATAAATTATTCCTTTATTCATCTTTCCAGGCCTTTTTTCTTCATGGCCAATTGCCTGTCGAAACAAAAGCGCAGAAGCAATTGCCTGTCCAGCGGGGTTATATCTATGAATTGTACAGAAATATGCGATATACCATTTCTTGGTTCAGATACTCTTATTACTTTACTTTTAAGCTTCAAATAATAATTTACACCGTTTTGCATGGCTAAAACGAAATAAGTAAGTATTTGCATATTGGCTTTTAAGGAATTGTCCATCTTAGCGATGATTGCAGCCCCGCCTGCACTTATATCGTCCGTAACGGACACAAAAGGAGAAAACTCATTATTTTCCGCATGGATTGCAACATCAACCGGTGTTTCAACCCGGACAAACTGCCGCCTTTGAATTTTCACTAAATGTTCATCCCCGGGATACGATAAAATCATCATCGGGATATTTTGCTTAACTCTTCCAAGAACCTCGCTTTCGAAAAGGTATACTGTTCCATCATCAGCCAAAAAGGTAGCCTTCAGCTGAGTACCATCGACCAGGAATGCAGTTTTATTCGTTTCCTGATTTATTGGATAATCAATATATAAGTTATTTCCTTCTCTTTCGGCAAGCTTGCATTTATACTTCTCAGGTTTTTCAGAGTACGTCAATTCTAGCATCAATGCTTCACCAATATTTATCACATTTCTACACTTCCCCATAATAAAAGGATAATCTTGTCATTTAATTATGAACGCTATATAAGAATCCTGCAATACCATTTTTATTTTGCTTAGGCATAAAGACCTAAAAAAAAAAGAAAGCCTGTCCGGCTTTCTCTACACTACATCTTCAAATACTGGTTCTGCATTCTTAAGCTTTTCTACTTTTTCTTCCTGTCCTGTTTCTGCATTTATATAAATCCTGTAGGTATCTTCACCCAATGTGCCCAGAAATTCATAACAGGAAACTTCCTGATTCAAATCGTTAATGATTATTGCACGCCTGTCTTCCATGACTTTCAGCTGCGGATTCACCTTGGATCTTGCCTCTTCTGCAGTAATCGCAGGCTCAGGAATTTCTCGCCGGTGATGAGATTTTAAATAATCCTCGGCAGAAAAAGCTGTCATCCTGCCATTGTCAAGCGCAATTTTCACACGAATGGAGTCCGGATAAATTCTTACACCATCCTGATTGGACACGAAGGTGAAAACACCTAAATTGTCATATTGGGCACTCTCGAATAAATCCAAGTCTTTAAAGCCATTGTCCTTTAGAAATTCAACCGCATTATTGCTTGCTTCATTAAGGCTTACTTTTTGTTTTGCCACTTTCCGATCCAGGATAAACCAGATTGGGTAACCGCCTTTTTTGGTAATATCCATGTTTGCTTCTTCATTTGTTTTCTTGTTTTGGATACTCACACTGAAAAACCCGTAGTCCGATCCCTTGCCGTTTTCCGTTACTCTGATATTCACATTCTTTCCCAGACCTGCATAATGCTGACCAATACGTGCAGCTTCTTTTTCTGTTATTTCTTTGCCCTTCAGATATTTGTAGTTTTCATCCTTTTTCTGCATATTTACAAATGCAGGCCCAAAGTCTGTCTCTCCATAGCCTTCAACTGTTTTTTCCACTGTTTTGAAGCCATCTATGATTGTATTATCTGCAGGCTCTTTATTGGAAGCGAGAGCCATTTCCACATCCATCCATCTTAAGTTCTTTTCAAGCACCATGTGCTGTACTTTACGTAAATCCTGCTGAACATCCGCAGATTGCTTATAAAGCTGTTTGAGCGTTTGGTATTCCTTTTCCGATAATGGTTCCTTCTCTAAATCTCTTACTGCCGTCCGATAACTGAAATCTCCGATATTGGATAGAAACTCTTCGGTTTTATTGAACGGAAGAAGTGTGAGAGGCAGCTGGCCCACATCCGAGTGGGCTTCTGATGTCAATCTCCATACTTCTGCCAATTCAGGTGATAGTGAAGCTCTCGAATTCATCGCTAAAGTTGTTCCGATTTTGTCATGCAACAGGTCGACTTGATAAGTTAAATCATGAAATGCCCTTTGATAATTATTTTCAGCATTAATGAGGATTGCATTTTTCTCCCGGTGTTCCTGATAACCCCAAAACGCTGTACCGGCAACACCCAGCGCAAGTACTCCTATAAGAATTCCTCTAAGCATGATATTCACCCCTCTATTTACAGAATATATGTTTTCCAATCCGCTTGATCTGCGGCCGTGTCCAAATCCATCCGCTTGTAGCGGTATCCGGATTAAAGTAATACAGTGCCTCTCCTGTCGGGTCCCATCCATTAATCGCATCAAGGACTGCTTTTTTTGCCGTATCATTCGGTGTTAGCCATATCTGTCCATCGGCTACGGCAGTAAAAGCACGAGGCTCAAAAATGACACCAGAAACAGTGTTTGGGAATGAGGCACTATTTACGCGGTTTAAAATGACTGCAGCAACTGCCACCTGCCCTGTATACGGTTCCCCTCTTGATTCTCCATAGACCGCATTGGCCATTAGCTGGATATCATTTTCCGAGAATCCATTAGGGACATTTGAAGCAGAAGGCTGTTTGGGAGCTTCCTGCTGCTGTGCCGTTCCTCTTGTGGACCCTTGCTGAGGCTTAGTCTGCTTGTCAGTTTCCACCCCGCCGTAATGGGTAAATTTATTGCCCTTATTAATTTGTTCTTTCACATATTGTTCATTATATTTAGATGCTTTCGCGAGCTTGTTTTTTGTTTCCTGGCCTGCAAGCCCGTCAATGGGAAGTCCAAATTCATATTGAAAGTTCCTTAGTGCCCAATAGGTTCCCCATCCAAAGACTCCATCGATCTTCCCGTTGTAAAAGCCTAAATACTGCAGACGGGATTGGAGTTCGATAACATCGTCACCTACAGCCCCGTGCTGAATCACCTGATTTGAAAAGGCATTGGCTTTTTCCATATTCCCGCTCAATGGAATTCCCAGAACACAAAGGGAGATTATGAGCAGAACCTTTCCCGCCATAAATTTCTTTTTCATGGATTATAACCTCCAAAAGTCAATCTTTTATCATTGACCCTATTATTTGTAGTCCCTGGCTTTTTATTCAATAACTGAGTCAATTTATTAAGGCTGCCGGCAAATAAAGTGAAACTTCAATCAGTGGGGGTTTTCCTTATCCCCCACTGATTGTTAGTTGAACCAAACGGG
>NZ_BCUY01000087.1 GCF_001591465.1 Cytobacillus firmus NBRC 15306 | reverse complement strand
TCTTTTTAGGACTAATGTTAAAATGGACAGTGGAGTTTGAAAGCGGGTGAAATAATGAATGAAAATATAATACATATAACAGAAAAATTTGTCCGGGATACACTCGGGGATGATTCAACCGGGCATGACTGGCATCATATTGAGCGGGTGCGAAAAAATGCCCTTTACATAGCTAAAAGGGAACAAAAAGGAGATCCTTTTTTCATTGAAATGGCAGCCTTGCTTCATGATATACCTGATGCGAAGCTGAACACTTCCAGAGAAGCAGGGGACAGGAAACTGTCTGACTTTCTGCAGGAACTTGAAATCACAGAGGAAGCATCCAGCTCCATAAACGCAATAATTGATTCAGTTTCCTTTAAAGGCGGTCATAACACCAGGATCTTAAGTGAAGAAGCCAAAATTGTCCAGGATGCGGACAGATTGGATGCGATTGGCGCCGTGGGAATTGCGAGAGCATTTGCCTACGGAGGCAAAAAAGGACAGCTGATTTATGATCCTGCCCTTGATATCAGAAGAGAAATGACTGAAGATGAATACCGGAATGGCAGGACGTCATCCATCAATCATTTTTACGAAAAGCTTTTGAAGCTGAAAGATCTGCTGAATACTGACACTGCTATGGAAATGGCAGAAGAGAGACATGAGCTTATGGAACAGTTTCTGCATCAATTTTTTAAAGAATGGAATGGTCAAGCATGAAGATGATTTCTGTGGAAAATGTGACAAAAACCTATGGTGAGAAAGAACTCTTTAACAATATATCATTTACAATAGCCGAAAAAGAAAGGGCAGGACTGATCGGTGTAAACGGTACAGGAAAATCCTCCCTGCTGAAGGTGATCGCGGGGGTTGACCTGCCGGATTCCGGCGAAATAGTCAAACCGAGAGATTACACCATTTCATATTCAGCACAGCAGCCTGACCTGAATTATGATTTGACCGTTCTCGAGCAGGTATTTGCAGGAGATGCGCCAATACTTATCCTGCAGAGAGAATATGAACAAGCTCTTCTGGAGCTTAGCCGGAACCCTGAAGATCCAGCAATCCAGGATAGCCTTTTCGAACTTCAAAAAAGAATGGATACACTTAATGCCTGGGAAGTAAATACCGATGCCAAAACGATTCTCACTAAACTGGGCATTGAGGATTTCAGCAGAAAAATTGGCGAGCTTTCAGGCGGACAGAAAAAGCGGGTTGCGCTTGCTCAAGCTTTAATCCAGTCACCAGACTTGCTGATTCTTGACGAGCCGACAAATCATCTTGATTTTGAATCGGTTAAATGGCTGGAAGAATATCTGGGCAGATATAGGGGCGCACTGCTTCTTGTGACACATGACCGTTATTTCCTTGACCGGGTTACAAACAAAATGTTTGAGCTTGAGGGCGGAAATCTTTACAGCTATAAAGGGAATTATGCTGCATTCCTTGAAGCCAAAGCAATAAGAGAGGAAAATGAAGCAGCCACAATAGAAAAGCAGAAAAATCTGTTCAGAAGAGAACTCGAATGGATCAGAAGAGGTGCAAAAGCCCGTACCACCAAGCAAAAAGCCAGGATCCAGCGGTTCGAAACTCTTGACAGCCAGCTTGCTTCAGTTAAATCCTCCGAAAAATTGGACATGTCCCTAAGCGGCAGCCGCCTCGGAAAACAGGTATTTGAACTTGAAGCTGCATCAAAAAAATATAGCTCCCAGACAATTCTGGATCATTTTGATCTTCTCGTAAAACCAGGGGACAGAATAGGGATTATTGGAAGAAATGGGACAGGGAAATCAACTTTCCTTAACATACTGGCAGGCAGGATTCCGCTTGACTCAGGTGGGCGCATTATTGGGCAGACAGTAAAAATTGCTTACTATACACAGGAAAGCGAAGATATGGATGAAAGTAAACGCATGATAGAATATCTCAAAGAAACATCTGAAGTAGTTGAAACTTCAGATGGAAAAACCATTTCTGCGGCTCAAATGCTGGAGCGTTTCCTTTTTCCGCCATATACTCATGGCACTCCAATCCGCAAGCTTTCAGGAGGGGAAAAACGAAGGCTTTATTTACTGAAAATTTTAATGTCAGAGCCTAATGTTCTTCTTCTTGACGAGCCGACCAATAACCTTGATACCCAAACCCTGACGGTTCTCGAGGATTACCTAGATGATTTTCCCGGCGTAGTCATTACTGTTTCACATGACCGCTACTTCCTGGATAAAGTGGCTGAGCAGCTGCTTGTGTTAAAAGGAGAGGGCAAAATTGAATCCTACTATGGAAATTACAGTGAATTTCTTGAAAGTGAAAATGCCAAACCGGTTCAGGAAATGGACCATGCCCCTAAAAAAACGAGGGAAACAAAACCGAAAAAGAAGAGAATGAGCTACAAAGAGAAGAAAGAATGGGAAGAAATAGAGGGAAAGATTGAGGCTGCTGAAGCCCGTCTCGAAGCGATTTCCTCAGAAATGGCCACCATTGGCAGTGATTTTGAAAAGGGCCAGGCATTAGTAGATGAAGAATCGAAACTGAATGAAGAACTTGAATATCTGATAGAGAGATGGAGCTATCTTTCAGAAGCAGCAGAAAACGAATAATATGATGCCCGGGGGAATCTCCGGGTTATTTTTTATAGTTAAAACAGCTAAAATGCCTCGGAATTCTCCTTATGTTAAAATAAAATCAGTTACCAGCGTGAATATATAAAAAAGGGTGATACTTTTGAAAATAAAAGCAATCGAACCAACACCAAGTCCGAATACAATGAAGGTTATTCTTGATGAAGAGCTTCCAATGGGGAAAGCCAATAATTATAAAAAAGATAAAAAAGAAGGAGCTCCAAGGATCATCCTTGATATTCTTGAGATCGAAGGCATAAAAGGGGTTTACCATGTTGCTGATTTCCTGGCAGTAGAAAGAAATGCCAAATATGACTGGAAAGAGCTGCTTCCTCAAGTTCGATCTGCATTTGGCGAGGACGTGGAAAATGACGGTTCTGAAGAAAACGGCATGGATGAACATTTTGGTGAGGTGCAGGTATTAGTCCAAATGTACAAAGGAATTCCGATGCAGGTGAAGCTGACTGACGGCACAGAAGAAAAGCGCTTCGGACTTCCTGAAAACTTTATTAAAGCTGTTGCAAAAGCACAGGATCCTGCTGATAATGTTGTCATGGTCCGCAAGTGGAAGGAATTCGGGGTCCGCTACGGAGACTTTGACCAAGTTGGCCATGAGATTGTTGAGGAACTAATGGCTGCCTATCCGGAGGGACGACTCCAGACCCTAGTGAAAACAGCTAAAAGCCCGGATAACACAGAGGATAAGCATGTGCGATCTCTTCTTAAACTTTCAGTCGAAGATTTGGATTCTCCTGATTGGCGGGAGCGCTATCAAAAACTCGAGCAGATGGATAATCCGGAACTTGAGGATCTGCCTGTTCTTGAAAAAGCTCTCAATGATGAGAAGGCTTCAATTAGGAGACTTGCGACAGTTTATCTTGGAATGATTGAAGATAAAAAGGTCCTGCCGCTTCTGTACAGAGCATTGAAGGATAAAACGGTCACTGTAAGGCGTACAGCCGGAGACTGTTTATCAGACTTAGGGTTTGCAGAAGCAATGGATGCCATGAAGGAAGCCCTGCAGGATGATAGTAAGCTTGTACGCTGGCGTGCGGCCATGTTCCTTTACGAAGTGGGTGATGAAAGTGCGCTGCCTGCTCTAAAGGCTGCAGAAGACGACCCGGAATTCGAAGTCAGTCTGCAGATCAAACTGGCTATTGAGAGAATTGAGCATGGAGAAGAAGCAAAGGGTTCAGTATGGAAACAAATGACTGAATCCCGGAATAAAGGTGAGAAATAATTTTAATAAAACCGCTCAGATTTTAGGATCTGCAGCGGTTCTTTTATTGAAATTGATTAATTTAAAACTTACACGCATTACAGTTTCATTCATTTAAAGCGAAAAATTAAATTAAATTTGCAATAATTATTGAAATTATCCGAAAAAGGGTCTATATTGAAAAGAAATATTTGGGGGGCGGGAGGTTAGTTAATTTATTTCCATAGAATAAAAGATTATGAATCTAGGGTAAAACGGGAGGTACATACTATGACTGGCTCACAGATGAGAAGTGATATGATCAAAAAAGGGACAGACCGGGCTCCGCACCGCAGCCTGCTGCGTGCTGCCGGTGTAAAGGAAGAAGATTTCGGAAAACCATTTATTGCTGTGTGCAATTCCTACATTGATATCGTTCCTGGCCATGTCCATTTGCAGGAATTTGGTAAAATTGTTAAAGAGGCAATCCGTGAAGCAGGCGGTGTTCCATTTGAATTTAATACCATTGGAGTGGATGATGGCATTGCCATGGGCCACATCGGCATGCGCTATTCTCTGCCAAGCCGTGAGATCATTGCAGATTCACTTGAAACGGTGGTTTCTGCCCACTGGTTTGACGGAATGGTCTGTATCCCGAACTGCGATAAAATCACACCCGGAATGATGATGGGCGCATTGAGGGTTAATATTCCAACCCTTTTTGTCAGCGGAGGCCCGATGAAAGCCGGCGTAGATTCAAGCGGAAAGCCATTATCCTTAAGTTCGGTATTTGAGGGAGTAGGTGCCTTCGAATCCGGCCAGATAGATGAACAAAAGCTCCTGGAAATCGAGCAGGTAGCATGTCCGACCTGCGGTTCCTGCTCCGGGATGTTCACTGCAAATTCCATGAACTGCCTTGCAGAAGGACTGGGCCTTGCACTGCCTGGCAATGGCACGATTCTGGCCGTATCAGAAGAAAGAAAGGAATTTGTTAAACGTTCAGCCAAGCAGCTGATGGAATTAATCAAAAAAGACATCAAACCGCGTGATATTGTTACCATTGATGCCATTGACAATGCATTTGCCCTGGATATGGCAATGGGCGGGTCAACCAACACAGTTCTTCACACATTGGCGCTTGCTCACGAAGCTGAAATTGAATATCCGATTGAACGAATCAATGAGATTGCCAACCGGGTTCCGCATTTAGCCAAGATCGCTCCTGCGTCAGATTATCATATTGAAGATGTTCATAATGCGGGTGGAGTCAGTGCAATCATCAATGAATTGCTTAAAAAGCCGGACGCCCTGAATGGAGACTGTATGACAGTTACCGGAAAGCCGCTAAGGGAGAATGCAGCAGGCAGTGAGATTCTGGATAAAAATGTAATTCGAACCTTGGAGAATCCGCACTCTGAACGCGGAGGGCTGGCAGTTTTGTTTGGGAATCTTGCTCCTGAAGGCTCAATTATAAAAGTCGGTGCTGTTGATGAGTCAGTAGGCGGATACCATAGAGGACCAGCTATCTGCTTTGATTCGCAGGAAGAGGCACTATCCGGAATCATTACCGGCAAGGTGAAGGAAGGCCATGTTGTTGTCATTCGTTATGAGGGTCCTAAAGGAGGCCCAGGAATGCCGGAAATGCTTGCACCGACTTCACAGATTGTTGGCCGTGGTTTAGGTGCAAAAGTCGGCCTGATTACAGATGGCCGTTTCTCGGGTGCTTCCCGCGGCATCAGCATTGGGCACATCTCACCGGAAGCTGCTGAAGGCGGACCTATTGCATTTGTGGAAAATGGAGACATCATTGAATTGGATCTGAATAATCGTACAATAAATCTGGAAATTTCAGATGAAGAATTCGAAAAGCGCAAAGCTAATTGGAAGGGCTTTGAGCCAAAGGTCAAAAAAGGATATCTTGCCCGCTATTCGAAGCTTGTCACCAATGCCAGCACAGGCGGCGTTATGAAAATCTAAATATATTTAGGATGCCGGTCTTTTAGGACCGGCTTTCTTTGAATTAGCTGCGTTATGACGAGAACCGGCATAGAAAAATTGCATTAAGATCATACGATATAGTATGCTTACTTTACAAACTGCACGTTAAGGAGGATGCAAATCTTATGTCAATGGCATATGAAGAATATATGAAACAAATGGTGAAGCCGATGCGCGAGGAGCTTATACAGGCAGGCTTTAAAGAGCTTACGGATTCAGAAGATGTAGAGCAATTCATGGAAAACCTTGAAGGAACAGCTCTTGTTGTAGTGAATTCAGTTTGCGGCTGTGCCGCTGGTCTTGCCCGCCCTGCAGCAACACAGGCTGTTTTGAGAAGTAACAAAAAACCTGATCATCTGGTGACGGTTTTTGCAGGACAGGACAAAGAAGCAACAGCTAAAATGCGCGAGTACTTTGATGGTTATGAGCCTTCATCACCTTCTATGGCTATTTTAAGAGGGAAGGAAGTTGTGCACTTCATTCACCGCCATGATATTGAAGATCATTCCATGGAATCAATCATGGAGAATCTTCTAGCAGCTTTTGAGGCGAATTGCTGAGAATATCAAGCTTAAACAAAACGGGGTGTCTGCAGGCACCCTTTTTTAATAGCAATTTTAGGAATCAGGTGAACATATATGATAATTTCAACTTCCGGACGCACCAATGAAGCATTGAAAGAAAAAGCCAAAAACATTGCAGAACAATTGGGAGCAGAGTACATCGACAGGAATAAAAGGTCTGTAAGAGCGATTCAAAAACAAGTTCCTGAAGACTGCATAGTAGTTGGAAAAGAGCGGCTGGATCTTTATCCGATTGGAGAAAACCAGCCGTTCTTCTTTCATCCCAGTTCAGCAATGTTCAGAGTGAAGCGCCTCCTTAAAGGAGAGAGTGATCCTTTTCTTGAGGCTGCCGGTCTTAAAGAAGGCAGCAGTATTCTCGATTGTACTCTTGGTCTGGCATCTGACAGCATAATAGCCAGTTTTGCTGCGGGCAATAAAGGTAAAGTTACAGGGCTTGAAGGAAATAAATACCTTTCCTTTCTCGTTGCGAACGGGCTAAGGCAGTGGGACTCCGGGCTTGAGAGTATGAATCAGGCCATGGGAAGAATAAATGTTGAGGCAACAATGGCCCTTCCATATTTAAAAAAACTGCCTTCGGACAGTTACGATATTGTCTATTTTGATCCAATGTTTGAAGAAGAAATTTTTGAGTCAGAAGGGATTAAAGCTTTAAGGAACTTTGCTGTTTATGAAGATCTATCAGAGGAAGTTATATTTCATGCAAAAAGAGCTGCGAGGCAAAGGGTGGTCCTGAAAGACCACTTTAGAAGTTCCAGGTTTGCTCAATATGGTTTCAAAGTAATTGAAAGAAGGTCATCTAAATTTCATTTTGGCATAATTGAAAAATAAGAAAAGGTGCCAGTTAACAGGCACCTGCTTATTTAATCTGCAATAGCCAGATAAACAAAGTAAGCCATAAGTAAAAGACTTGCAATGACAAAGAATACAGACCAATCCATGATCATTTCCCCCTTATTCATTCTTCTGGACTTGAAGAACATGATTTGTTTTATTATTCCCCGCTTTGCTGTTTGTTAATCCGTCAATTAAGGTATTACTATATTTCTATTCTTCTTTTTGCCGATGCATGAAATCAATTTAAATTTGGTTCAAAAAGAAGTATAATAGAAAAATAGAATCGAGATACATAGCGAGGAAGGATACGATGGAATTTCCTATTTCAAAAAGAATGGCTTCTTTTACAGAGAGCGTGTTTACTGAATTGGCCCAAATTAAGAATTCGAAACTTTCAGACGGGCTTTCGGTGATTGATTTGAGCATTGGCAGTCCTGATATGTCCCCTCCCGCTTTTGTTATGGAGGAATTGGCAAGAGGTGCCCGTGATCAAGAACTATACGGGTACTCGTTAACAGGTACAAATGAATTTCATACCGCAGTCAGCGGCTATTATAAACGAAATTTCGAAGTGGATGTCGATCCAGCTTCAGAGGTGCTGCTTTTAATGGGATCCCAGGATGGGCTGGTACATTTGCCGATGATTCTATGTGATCCGGGAGATTATATCCTTGTTCCTGACCCCGGATACACTGCATATGCTGCAGGTGCAGCAATGGCTGGTGCCCAAATGTACGGAATGCCTTTAAAAAAGGAGAACAGCTTCCTTCCTGATTTTAATGAGATTCCTGAAGAAATCCTTGCAAACACGAAATTAATGATATTGAACTTCCCTGGCAATCCCGTTCCGGCGATGGCAACAGAGGATCTTTTTCTTCAAGCGATCCGGCTTGCAAAGAAATACGGTTTTGCTGTATTGCATGATTTTGCTTATTCGGAACTTTATTATGAAAAGAAACCTTTGAGTTTTTTGTCTGTTGAAGGGGCCGCTGATGTAGGGATTGAAATGAATTCACTATCAAAAAGCTTTAATATGGCTGGCTGCAGGGTGGCATATGCCGCAGGTAATCAGCAGCTTATTTCGCTGCTGGCCAATTTCAAATCCAATTTGGATTATGGGGTATTCCTGCCGGTACAGGCAGCTTCGGTGAAAGCATTGAATGATCAGTCTTGTTTTTTGCAGGACTTGAGAGAGACATATAGAAAAAGAAGAGATGTATTAATAAAAGATCTTAAAACTATCGGGTGGGATATCAGCAGGCCTGAGGGGTCAATGTTCTTGTGGGCCGAGGTCCCTTCCGGATACAGCTGCTCCAAGGATTTTGCGATTGACTTAATTAACCGGGCCGGTGTAGTTGTTACTCCTGGAAGTGCATTTGGCAGGTGGGGTGAGGGATACGTTCGGATTGCTCTTGTACAGCCCGAAGATGTATTAAGGCAAGCTGCCCTTAAAATTGAAGGCAGCGGCATATTTAAAAAAATCCTTGCTTAGGGGAAAGGAAGGGCGAATAACATGCCGAATTGGCTGAGAAAATCCTTTGTTGTACTTGTTACCATTTTAACGTTTGGCCTTGTCACACCTTCTCAGGCATTTCTTTATGAAAATACGAACCAGCTAAAAGCATCCAGAGCTTCTGATGTGGAAAGCTCAGAGAAGGGCGCAGAACTTGCTGAAGAGGAAAATAGTAATTTTGATAAAGAGGACTTTGTCAGGCAAATGCTTATAGAAGCTGAGGCACAATCATATGAAAAGTTTGGGACAAAGATAGGCCCTGTTATTGAAGATGAATTTAACGATGTCATTCTTCCGGAAATTGAGAAAGCCATCCAGGAGGTCGCAGTACAATTTCCGGAAGAAAGCCTTGCAGAGTTAAAGGTTACAGAAACTCCGGGGGGCGGATTATCGGAAAAAATCTTCCACATAACCAACAGCAGGACTGATGAAGATGTCATTCGCTTCCATGTAAGAAGGGACCATCCTCCTCAGCAGGGCTACTGGTTTAATTTTCACTACCATACACACCATGATCAATTTCAGGCCCACCATGAACTCGGGTCAATTTACTGGAACAAAAATACTCCGCCAAAATGGATGAGTTAAAATATTGAAATAAACTCTGGAATATGAAAAAATATTTGTATGGATTATGAAACTTTTCATGATTTATACCGTAAATACATTTATTCTACATAATGGAGGTTTGAGTTGAAATGGCAGTAAGCTTATCAAAAGGACAAAAAGTGGACTTAACAAAAACAAATCCAGGAATGAGTAAGGTAATAGTAGGACTTGGATGGGACACGAACAAATATGATGGCGGAAATGACTTTGATTTGGATTCTTCCGTATTTCTGCTTGGAGATACTGGAAAAGTAACTTCTGAAAGCGACTTTGTTTTCTACAACAATACATCAGGCGCTAATGGTTCAGTTGTACATACTGGAGATAACCGTACAGGTGAAGGGGACGGCGATGATGAACAGGTGAAAATTGACCTGGCTAATGTCCCGGCTAACGTTCAGCGCATTACATTCACAATCACCATCCATGACGGGGAAGCCCGCAATCAGAACTTTGGACAGGTATCAAATGCCTATGCAAGAATTTTGAATGAAGATACAGGCGAAGAATTGATCCGCTATGACCTGGGTGAAGACTTCTCAATTGAAACTGCTCTTGTAGTTGGGGAATTGTACAGACATAATGGAGAATGGAAATTCAGTGCAATTGGAAGCGGATATCAGGGCGGACTTGCTGCACTGGCAAAAGATTTTGGTTTACAGGTTGGATAAATAAGAGGTATATTTGCTTAATGAGGCTCGGCAATGCCGGGTCTTTTATACGGACAAATTACATGAATAGCTGGGGGATTTTTAAAAGAATGGAAGTTTTAGAGGCAATTCTTAATACTTATTCCAAGTTTTTTCATTGGGAAATGTGGGTTGAGGCTTTATCAAAACCGGAAAGCTGGGCATTAATAGGGACACTTGTGATTCTGGAAGGCTTATTATCTGCTGATAATGCCCTAGTACTAGCTGTAATGGTAAAACACTTACCAGAAAAACAGCGTAAGAAGGCACTATTTTACGGTCTGTTAGGTGCTTATTTCTTCAGGTTTCTCGCAATTGGAGTCGGTGTATTCTTAATAAAGTTCTGGTATATTAAGGTATTGGGTGCAGCTTATTTAGCCTGGCTTGCTATCAAGTATTTTATAGACAAGCGGAAAGCCGAGCAAGCCGGTGATGAAGAGGCAATAGAAGGGATTAACCAGCGGGGGTTATTAATTCGCCTTTTTGGTACTTTCTGGGGAACTGTCATTGCAGTTGAATTAATGGATATTGCCTTCTCTATTGATAGTATATTGGCTGCGCTTGGAGTAAGTGAAGAAGTTTGGGTGCTGTTAATTGGAGGGATGCTTGGTATCATCATGATGCGTGGTGTAGCTGGAGTATTTTTGAAGCTGATTGACAGGGTGCCTGAACTGGAAACAAGCTCATATATTCTAATCCTGCTCATATCTGCTAAGATGCTGGCAAGTGCTGCTGGTATTCATATAGACCATATTTACTTCTTTATAGTTTTAATTATCGTATTTGCCGTTACTTTTGTCATACATGCAAGGAATACAAAAAAAGAAGCAGCAGATCAGGGATCAAACTAAATATGTAATTTCATAGATTTAGAAAGGGAACAGACACTTGTCCGCTCCCTTTTATTTTTATTTTTTTTGAATGAAAAAGGAAGAAAGTAGTATTTTAGTAAAAGAATGGAGCTGCGAAAATGAGACTATTTTCAGATCTTCCGGGAGAAAAAATAAATAAAATGTTTTATAAAAAGCCTGGCTATTTTAACAAGAGATCTGACAGGGAGCTATTATCATATGCTCTTGGGGCAACTTTATATATGCCCGCGACAAGGCCTAATATTCACCAGGATCTGCTGTCAAAAAAGCATGCTGGTCTTTCATCTATGGTCATATGCCTTGAAGATGCAATTGGTGATGATGAAGTGGAATTGGCGGAAAATCTGCTTTGTTCGGAATTGGAAAATTTGAGTTCAGACCTTGTGAAAGGTCTTTGTGAAGAAGAAGATCTCCCTTTGATCTTCGTGCGAATCAGAAGCTATGAGCAGCTTATGAGACTCAAGAGCAGAATTCCAAATGGAATGCATCTCCTGACCGGCTTTGTCTTGCCTAAGTTTTCACCAGCTGAAGGACACAAAATTTTAACTGAAATAAAAGAGCTTAATTCTCATGGGTATTGTTTATATGCTATGCCGATTCTGGAGACGAAAGAAATTATTCAAAAAGAGACAAGGCTTGAAGAGTTGATCGGCATTAAGAAAGTGCTGGACCAATATTTTGAGCTGATTTTAAATGTGAGAATTGGAGCTACGGATTTTAGCGGACTCTATGGAATACGAAGAAATTCTGATACGACAGTTTACGATATTGCTGTAATTAGAGATTGCATATCAGATATTATTAATATTTTCCTGCGTGCGGACCAGCCATATGTCATTTCAGGTCCGGTCTGGGAATATTTTTCCTCAAAAGAGCGTCTTCTAAAACCTCAAATCAGGCAAACACCATTCATGGAACGTCTTGGACAGGATGGACTGAAAATGAGAACGGACTTAATTGATCGGCATATGGATGGTTTAATAAGAGAAATCGCAATGGATATTTCAAATGGTTTAACAGGGAAAACCATTATTCATCCAACCCATATTAGGCCTGTACAGGCATTGAATACGGTAACACTTGAAGAGTACCTGGATGCACAGAGCATTGCCGATCAGGCTGGCGGGAAAATAGGGGTTATGAAAAGCGATTACCAAAACAAAATGAATGAAATTAAACCCCATTTATTTTGGGCTAAAAAAATATTATTAAAATCAGAAGTATACGGGGTGCTGCAGGATGAAATCACATACATTGACCTACTCAAAAATGAAACATTCAATTCAGATACTCAACTCATTAACCGTTGATATTCATATAACCGAGAACCCTTATGAGCTGCTCCCTGAAGATTTATTTGTCATGGCAGCAAGAATAAATAAGAAAAGATCTTTCTTATTTGTCAGCAAAGTACTCGGGAAGCATATACCGATAGACCCGAAGATCGGACTTCTGACAGGAGAATTGCTCGCCAGCCGTTATATGGAGAAGGTGAAGAAGGTGGAGACCGGAAAGGCCGCAGAGCTTTTATCCGCTATTAAAAACGGTACAGATTTCTTGAACAGCAGTCCTTTTATTGATAAAGACCATAACCCGGTTATTATTGGATTTGCCGAGACAGCAACGGCACTTGGACATGCTTTCTTTCAATCATTTAAACGTGCCGATTACTTTCATACAACAAGGGATCAGCTGGCAAATCAGAAATCAGTCATAACATTTGAAGAAGAACATTCTCATGCTACTTCACACAGATGCTATGCAGATGCAGATCTTTTGAATAATAAGAGAGAGATCATACTTGTCGATGATGAAATGACTACAGGAAAAACAGCTATTAATATCATCCGCTCCATTCATGAACGCTTCCCGAGAAAGATGTATACAGTCGTCTCCATCCTGGACTGGCGTTCCCCAAAAGATCAAATCCTGTTTGATGATTTGGAAAAAGAGCTGGGCATTATTATTAACAATGTGTCTCTTCTAAAAGGGGAGATCGATGTAAATGGAACTCCTGAAGTGAATAAAGGTCAGTCAGCAGGCGAGCTGTCAGGACAAACTGCACAGATTTCCTATATTGATATAAGTAAAGAATTCCCCGAAATATTAAGCCGGACGAATGAACCATCAGTTACTTTAAACGGTGAAATCAGAAGTATTCCCTATTTAAAAGATTCGGGCCGTTTCGGGCTGGATGCAAAACGCCAGGCCGGATTAAGTGTGTCATTAACAGAGATTGGCCAATCCTTATCCCGAAAACGGGATGGAAGAAATACATTATGTCTCGGAACCGGGGAGTTCATGTATATCCCTATGAAGCTTGCCTCCTTAATGGGGGAAAGCGTAAAGTTCCACTCAACAACACGCAGTCCCATCTTTGTAAGAAATGATAAAGACTATGGAGCACAGTACGGCATTTCCTTTGAAAATCCTGAAGACCCTGAAATGGCACAATATGTTTATAACATTCCAGACGGTTGTTATGATGAAGTGTTCCTGTTTTTTGAAAGAGAACCGGAAAAAGATTTCCTTATGCCTTTTATCAATCAATTAAAAAAATATATTAAAAATGTAAAAGTAGTCTACTTTAACGGAGGTGGAAAAAATGAATAAAACAGCAGATAAATTTGGTTCATATAGTAAAGATGATGTTATCTTTTTATTGAAGGATTTAAGCGGATATTCACTTGAAGGATCCATTGAACAAAGAGAAAAAAACATTCAGTCCGGTCAGCATTACAGTGAAACACTTCCTATTGAGTATCAGCCGCCTGAAAAATATCTTTCCCTGTTTTGGGAAACACTTGAAGTTTATAAAAGGAAAACAGCATTGTCTACAGGAGCAGTTTCTGAGCAAATTTGGAAGCAAAAAGGCAAAAAGACAGTGCTGGTTTCCCTCGCGAGGGCCGGAACACCTGTTGGAATCCTGATAAAGAGGTATCTTTTTGAAGTTTATGGTGTAAGTTTGCCGCATTACAGCATTTCCATTATCAGGGATCGGGGGATTGACGAGAATGCGATAAAGCATATTTTAAACTCACATCCCGGCTGCAAAATTCAATTTGTGGATGGCTGGACAGGAAAAGGGGCTATTTCCATTGAGTTAACAAGGGCTTGCAGACAATTCCATGAAACTTATGGTGTTATTCTAGATGATACCTTGGCCGTTCTTGCTGATCCTGGGTATTGCACAACTTTATATGGAACGAGGGAAGACTTTCTGATTCCAAGTGCCTGTCTCAATTCAACTGTTTCAGGATTGGTCAGCAGAACAGTATTAAATAAATCCTTAATTGGGCCGGAAGATTTTCATGGCGCCAAATATTATAGTGAGCTGGAAGAAGCAGATGTTTCAAACCCATATCTCTCAGCTGTAGCAGAGGAGTTCCCGGCTATTAAGCAGGAAGCTGCTGAACTTGCGAAAAGGATTATGGAAAACCCGGGGGAAGCAAGTTTTAAGGGCATGGAAGAGATTCAGAGAATACAAGAGGAATTTAATATTGAATCTATTAACTTTGTAAAGCCGGGAGTCGGCGAAACAACCAGAGTTCTTCTGAGAAGGCTTCCATGGAAAATTCTGATGAAAGATCCGGAAAGTCCATATGTTGGCCATATTGTTATGCTGGCACGTGAGCGGAATGTTGAGGTTATTCATTATCCCGATATGAGTTATACCTGCTGCGGATTAATTAAAAAGACGGGAGAAAAATCATGAAGATGTTTGCGTCAGATTTGGACAGGACACTGATCTACTCAAATAAAGCACTTGCTGATTTCGGGCAGTCAGGAGAAGGTTTATTAGGTGTTGAGCGTAAAGATGGCAGGGAAATTGCCTTTATGACAAACGAATCTCAAAGATTATTGAAAGAGGTATCTGCTCAAATGCTCTTTGTGCCTGTCACAACGAGAACTTATGAACAATATAAGCGTATTTTCATTTTTCAGGATGTCCTTAACATTCCATACACTGTCACATCGAATGGTGCGAATATTCATTATCATGGAACACCTCTTGAAGAGTGGTCCGGCATAGTCCGGAAGCGGCTGAAGGCAGAGTGTGCTTTACTTGAGGAAATGATGGACAGATCACAAAGCCTGGAACTGAATGGGAAAATAAAAATGGCTGAAAATCTTTTCTTTTATTATATTCTTGAAGAAAAATTAACAGCTGAAGCCAAAAATACAATTGCTGAACTGGCAGAATCTTTTGGATGGAGGATATCCCATCAGGGAAGAAAGCTGTATTTTATGCCAAATCCAATCTGTAAGGGCGAGGCAGTGAAATTCATTCAGGAACGGGAAGATATAAACATAGTTTTTGGGGCAGGAGATTCCATGCTTGATCATGACTTTTTAAAGTACTGCGACTATGCATACGTCCCCAGCCACGGAGAACTGGCAGCCGAAAAGTCCATCACATCTCCGTACTTGATTACTGCTAATATAGGGACAGCGG
>NZ_BCUY01000086.1 GCF_001591465.1 Cytobacillus firmus NBRC 15306 | reverse complement strand
CCTTTACGGGCAGTTAGACTGCGATAAAATAAAACGAGGGCTGAGCCCTCGTTTTATTTTGCCCTATTTAATTGAAAGTGTACGATACGCTTCTCCATCGGTTTGCACTTTGGGATCTTTTTTATCATCTTTCTTCCCGCTGCCCGGTTTAAATGTACTATCTCTGTGATAGAGGGCACTTATTTCTCCGCCAATAACAAGCGCAAGGCCGGTTAAAAAGAACCAAAGCATTAATACAATTACTCCGCCAAGGCTTCCATATGTGGCTGAATAATTTCCAAAATTGCTTACGTAAAACGATAAGCCAAAGGATATGAGCTGCCACATAACAGTTGCGGCTATTGCACCCGGCAATACCTGTTTGAAAGGAAAATGTTTATTCGGTGCGACCTTATAAAGAATAGCCAGGACTGTAACCATGATCACAAAAGCAACGGCCCATCTCAATACATTGATCAGAATTTGCATCCCATCAGATATATTTATAAAATTCCCAATAAAGTTCAAGATAACTTTTCCGAATACGGGAAGAACCATGGCAACAATGAATGCTGCAAGCAGTCCCAGTGTTAAGCCTATGGAAACCAGTCTGGATTTTATAAATGATCTGGATTCCTCTACATCAAAAGCATCATTCATGGCCCTTATGAAAGCCTGCATTCCATTGGAAGCCGACCATAAAGTACCTATAATACCAAAAGTCAGCAGACCGCCGTTCGGCTTCGTAATGATATCTATCACATTATCCTCGATCACACTAAACGAATCAGACGGCATTACACTCTGCAGATATGTTAATGCTTTTTGAGGATCCAGAGATAGATATGGAACAATGGAGATTAGCAGGATCAATAAAGGAAAAACGGAGAGCATATAATAATAGGCTTGTTCGGCTGCAAGCCCGGTTGCCCGATCATTCTTAAACTCCTTTCCGAGCTTCTTGCCAAATTGAATAACCTTCTGCATGTAACTTCCCCTCCCTTATAAGCTAATTTGCTTGTATGTGTTTATTTCCCCGAAGAGCTTTGAACTAATCGTATTTTCATAAAATATTCAATCAGGCTGGTAAAAAGATATGATCCTTACAAAGGGGTACAGTGCTAAGCTTATTATTTAACCCAGGAATCCCTCATCTAAAATAAGAAATGTTATAATTAGATATAGTGTTTATCAGACTTGCCGAATCATTAATTTGAGCTAAAATGGCACAACCTATCATATTATGTTATTAGCTCATAAAGATGCTCGGGTATCTTATAAAAATGGGGGTCATTTATGAACGTTTCACTCGAAACTGCTGTTGAAGCAAATGTACATAAAGGATTGACTAAAGGAAAGCTTGCAAAAAGGGTTTTCTTCATCATAGTTGGAGCCATACTTATGGGCGTCGGGATCGAAGAGTTCCTTGTGCCCAATAAAGTTCTGGATGGCGGAATAGTAGGGATCTCCATTATCCTCTCTCACCTGTCCGGCTGGAAACTGGGCTGGTTTATTTTCATCCTTAATATTCCATTTTTTTACATAGGTTACAAACAGATAGGGAAAACCTTTGCATTGTCTACGCTGCTCGGGATTGCCGTATTATCAGCAACCACCCTCCTTTTGCATGACGTTCCTGTTTTTACTGAGGACTTGCTGTTAGCAACGGTATTTGGCGGCATTGTTCTTGGTGTTGGGGTCGGCATGGTGATAAGGTATGGAGGATCCTTAGATGGAACTGAGATTCTGGCCATTCTGGTAAATAAAAAACTTCCGTTCTCTGTCGGGGAAATTATTATGTTTTTTAATATCTTCATTTTTGCTACAGCAGGCTTTGTTTTCGGCTGGAACCGGGCTATGTATTCAATCCTCGCTTATTTCATTGCTTTCAAAACAATTGATGTGGTGATCAGCGGGCTGGATGAATCAAAATCAGCCTGGATCATCAGTGAGCAGCACAAGGTAATCGGCGAAGCGATTCTTGCACGGCTGGGAAGAGGAGTTACCTACTTAAATGGGGAAGGTGCTTACACAGGGGATGATAAAAAAGTAATCTTTTGTGTCATCACCAGACTGGAAGAGGCAAAGTTAAAAGCCATAGTTGAAGAAATAGATCCCAGTGCGTTTCTGGCAGTTGCTGATATTGCGGAAGTCAGGGGCGGAAGATTTAAAAAGAAAGCCATTCATTAAGCTAGTTTATAAAAAACATGGATGTGCCAGTTAAATCAAAATAACAAATAAATATATTAGTAATAAAATAAAGATCAAAAAGGGAACAGCACCCGCTGCCCCCTCCCCAGAATTATAATATATCCATCCAGATTTTAATGGATGTAGCCAGAATTAGTACAGCCAAAATAATTTGAAGAATTTTTGTATTTACCTTCTTTCCTGAAGCAGCTCCTAATGGAGAAGCAATTAAGCTGGCAATAATCATAACGGCTGCAGGAACATAGTCTACCTGTCCGGTTGCCAATTTACCAGCTGTAGATCCAATCGATGAAATAAATGTGATTGCCAGTGATGTCGCAATCGTCATCCTTGTAGGAATCTTCAATACAACCAGCATAATAGGAACCAGTAAAAAGGCACCTGCTGCACCGACGATACCAGCCCCGATGCCGACAATCAAAGCAAAGAAGGCTGCAAGCCATTTATTGAACTTTACTCGATCCAAAGGGATATCATCCAAGCCTTTTTTCGGCACAAACATCATGATTGCAGCAATCAAAGCTAAAACACCGTATACAAGGTTAATGCCGCCTTCAGTCATAAACCTTGAACCATAGCTTCCGATTAAACTTCCGGCCAGTATGGCTGAACCCATATAAATAATTAGTGTCTTATTCAGATATCCGCCTTTCCTGTAGGCCCATACACCTCCGATTGTAGCAAAGAAGACCTGTACTGCACTGATTCCGGATACTTCATGAGCAGAAAAAGCAGCTAATCCAAATAACGGCGGAATGTATAATAGCATTGGGTATTTAATGATTGAGCCGCCAATTCCCACCATTCCGGAAATATAAGACCCGATAAAACCAATTAAAAATATAACGATCAAAAAAGTAAAATCCATGTGGCCATCCCCTCCTTTTAAGCAATAAAAGGGAGCGCAGACCCCCTTTTATCTTTTCAATAGATCAGCCTTTTTTTATCCAGAACTTTAACACTCCATTGTCATCCTCATGTTTTAAAAGCTCATGTCCTGTTGACTCTGTCCAGGCAGCCAAATCTTTAACTGCTCCTTTGTCGGTTGTATGAACTTCAAGCACTTGCCCTGATTCGATTTCACCTATTGCTTTCTTCGTTTTTACGATAGGCATTGGACAAGCTAAACCCTTTGCATCCAGTACTTTTGCTGCGTTCATATTTCATTCCTCCAATTTTTTATTATTAGTTTTTGATAAATCCTTACTAAAATATTATCTTACAGCACAGCGATTTGGACCGATTTCCATCTCACGCTGTTTTTCTTCGTCCGGGCTGATTTTCCCCATATTTGTTTCGCGGATTTCCTGATAAGCATTTGGCTGAGGAGGAAGATTTTCAGAAACTAATTTTCTGAACTCTCCTTCGTCTTCGATGTTCAGTCCGTGATTTTCAGCAAATAATGTGCCAAGTTTTTCGGATACGCTGCCATCCTCATTTAATTCTTCAATAATCATGAAGTGTGCAGGCATAACAACTAATTCGCCTGAGAGGTCCTTATAGCGCTTATAAAGTGTTTCTCTTAAATCACCAGCCCAATCCCCGGCTTTACCGGCGAGGTCAGGACGTCCGATAGAATCGATGAATAGGATATCACCTGAAAGAAGGTATTGATCGTCCACTACAAAAGATGTTGAACCAATTGTATGGCCTGGTGAGTAAATAGCTTGAATGCTGATTTTAGTAGAACCAATCATGACTTCGTTTCCATCTTCAAGACGGCTGTATTCAAATGTTACTTCTTCTGCATCTTTAGGTGGAAGCCAGTAGGAAGCACCCGTTTTTTCAGCAATTTTGCGTCCGCCAGAAATATGATCTGCATGCAGATGTGTATCAAAGACATGCTTGATCTCTGCATTCTTTTCAGCAGCAAAATCAGTAAATACGTCTGTCATTCTTGTTGCATCGACGATTGCAGCTTCACCGTTTGAAATCACCATGTAGGAAAGGCAGCCTTTTCCAATGCGGACGAATTGATACATTTCTCCGCCATCCTTTAAATCTCCCACTTTAACAGGCTCAAGGTGTTCACTCCATGATTTCATCCCGCCTGCGAGGTAGGAAGCATCTCGTCCTGCTTCTTCAAGCATTTCTGCGACCATGACAGAAGAACCTTCTTTTGCACACACTACTAAAAGCTCTTTATCAGCCGGAATTTTATCAAGAATAGGTTCCACTCCATCAAGAAGGTCGAAGTATGGAACATTCAAGTATTCAAAGTTTTTGCCTTCAATCTTCCAATCGTTAAAGTCGGTTTCATTACGTACATCAAGTATAAATAATTCTTCATTATGAATAACCTTTTTTGTTACTTCACTAGCAGTTATTGCTTTCATCGTTTAAATACCCCCTGATGTATAATTTAGTTTAAAAAATTTTAGTTAAGCTTCGTTTCTGTCGGTCCATTCCATTCGGACATTCCCGGAACTACATTAATTACATTTGAGAAGCCTTTTTCAGCTAATACCTGGGATGCCATATCACTTCGGCTCCCTGTACGGCATACTACAAAAATCTTTTTATCCTGGTTCAGCTCGCTAATTCTCTCTTCCAATTCTCCGAAGGGAATCGAAATAGCATTGGGAATATGGCCGAATGCATATTCAGCAGGTTCCCTGACATCGAGAACAACAAGATCATCATTAGAATCCATCTCTTTTAAAAGATCATCGTTAGAGGCAACAGGCTCAAAAGTTGCAGCTTCGCGCTCTTCATTTTCACCTGCTTTTCGTATATAATGCTTAAGCACTTCGCCTTCTTCCATTGTGCCAAGATATTGATGTCCAGAGCTTTTTGCCCAGGCCTGAATATCTGCTTTTGAACCTTTATCTGTTGCAAGTACCTCAAGTACTTCACCCGGATTCAGATTAGTGATTGCCTTTTTCGTTTTTACAATCGGCATTGGGCAGGCAAGCCCCTTTGCATCTACTGAAGAGTTTGTTTTTAAAGTTTCCATTTAATATTCCTCCTTATAACTTTAGATAAATAAGTTGACATTACCGTCTTCTGCATCTGCAAGATAAGCAGCTACACCGGCATATTCCACACCATCAATGATTTCTTCCTGTTTAAATCCAAGAAGATCGACAGTCATTTGACAGGCTACCAGCTTAACACCCTGTTCTTTTGCTAATTCAATCAAGTCTTTAACTGGCATAGTGTTGTGCTTTTTCATAATATCTTTGATCATCTTAGGACCCATTCCAGCCATATTCATTTTCGATAAGCCCATTTTTTCCGGACCTCTAGGCATCATTTTGCCAAACATTTTTTCCATAAAAGTTTTTTTGACTTGAATTGGCTCATCTTTTCTAAGAGCATTCAGTCCCCAGAATGTGTGAAAGATGGTTACCTCATGATCGTAAGCAGCTGCACCGTTTGCAATGATATAAGCCGCCATCACCTTGTCATAATCTCCGCTGAATAGAACGATTGTTGTTTTTTTCTTTTCCAATCTTTTATCCTCCCTTTACCCTATTGGGTATTTTTATAATCAAAAAAATTTATTTATTTGTTATAAGCTTTTAAAACGAATCCAAATACCTTACAGGGTATATACTAGAGTAAATTTGACTTTCTGTCAACACCTGTTATTGGCCGTTTGCAGATCAATACTATAATGGTCCTTCCCAGTTCATCATACCGCCAAGCATGTTAATGACACTAAACCCCTGTCCTTCAAGAAATCGTACAGCTAATCCGCTGCGGTTGCCTGATCGGCAAACCATAACATATTCCTGATTCTTATCCAGCTCATGCATACGAAATTCAATTAGTCCAAGCGGAATATGAGTAGCTGAAGCTATCTTTGCTTCTTTTACTTCATCTGCTTCCCGCACATCAATGATATTTAATTTTACTCCGGCAGCAAGCTGCTGCTCTACTTCTTTGACAGTCATTGTTTTCATTTAATATTCTCCATCATAATTCCATTTGCAATAGTCATTTGCTTACCTCCGAATTAATGTAATTCTTAATAATTTAATTACAATTGACAATATACCCTTATGGGTATATTGTCAACACCTTAGTTTTAATAATAGAAAAACACCCAAGCGGGTGTTTTAATTTTAACTATTAGCAGCAGTCGCTTTCATTGCCTAACAGGACCAGTCTTTCATTATCCTGATCATGATCAAGAATCATACTTTCCGTATGCGGCTTGATTTCCGGGTCGATCGCCACCTGTATTTCATTTATAGTTTCGATTATATCATCTGCTTCCGGCTCATCCAGAGCCAGTCCAATTTGAGGGCCTCCTCAGCCAAAGCCTGCAAAAAAAAACTCTAATGCCGCCAGTATTTTTCTCTTGAAGAATCTTTTTCAATAGATCCCGGGCTGAATCCGTAATTTTCAAGATCATCATCCTTTCCTCAGTTTATCAATGGCTGTAAAGAAAATATTAATATCAGGGAGGCATTTAGTTACCTTTCTATACCCCCGCCTGTACACGTTAATATTACTTCAATACTCCTTGAGAAGGAAAGTATTTAGTTTTATTCTGCCCATTTAAAAAAACATGTTTGCAGCCCAGCCAAAAAAAGACGAACCAAAACATACTTTGGTTCGTCCGTCATTTTTATAAATATTTTCTGTGGATGCTCTTTCCATCGTAAGTGAAAAGCATGTTCTTGCCTTCAACAATGGTTTCCATATGGACGCCCCTGCCCCAAAGCTGGTGTACATATGGGAGTACTTTTTCAAGATATTTAAGATCAAGCTCCACACCTTCAAACCAGTGCTTTAAGTACAGTTCCCCATTCTTCATATAATCGCCGTCATTAACCGTCAAATATGGGAATCCTCCATTTACACGCATGCTGACAAGCTGATCGCGCACGTGCTCCCACTGTTTATCCACTACTTTATAATCCTTACCCTGTTTTTGGAACAGATACATATCTTCTCTCATTACAAGGTCTTTTGTTAAATAATTTCTTAAAAATGATATATCTGACTCGATTTCACGAACCTCGAACATTTTTTCCCGGCCTGAATTTGGCACTGCACCGCGCCTCTTCATTTCCTCAGTCGGATTGTTATATCGTTCTTCAATATCTTCAAAAATCTTCAGACCCAGATAATATGGATTGATTCCGGTTCTGGACGGCTGCACAACCCCTGCATTCAACTTTGCAAATTCCAGCGCTTCAGCAGATGTCAAATCCATTTCCCTTAAGATGCGCTGATGCCAATACGATGCCCAGCCTTCGTTCATAATTTTAGTTTCCAGCTGCGGCCAAAAATAGAGCATTTCTTCCCGCATCATCGTTAATATATCCCGCTGCCAGTCGGTTAGCTCCCTGCTGTAGCTCTCTATAAACAGCAGTAAATCTTTTTCTGGTTTCGGAGGGAATTTCTTATTTTTCTTCTTTGGTTCATGCTTCTTGTTTCTTTCATCCAAATCCCATAAATCATCATAAGGGCTGGCCGCTGCTGTATCACCGCTGCTTTCATATTCATCATCCGTACTCCAGGCTAGCTTCGGCCTCATTAGAGACGGATCAATATGTTCTTCAATTGCCAGCACCGCATCAAGGAAAGTTTCCACTTCCTTTTTCCCAAACTCAATTTCATACCGCCTTATTCTTTCAGCGGTGGCAGCCATGCTCTCTACCATGTCCCTCTTTGTGTTTTGAAACCGGACATTATTTTTAAAGAAATCGCAGTGTGCTAAAACATGCGCCACAATTAATTTGTTTTGGATAAGGGTATTGGAATCAAGCAGAAACGCATAGCAGGGATCCGAGTTAATTACAAGCTCATAAATTTTTGATAAACCTAAATCATAATGCAGCTTCATTTTATGAAACTGTTTTCCAAAGCTCCAATGCGAAAACCTGGTCGGCATGCCATAAGCGCCAAATGTATAAATGATTTCTGCAGGGCAAATCTCATACCTCATAGGGTAATAATCCAAGCCAAACCCATTTGCAATTTCAGTAATTTCCTGAATGGCATATTCCAATGATTTATTATCTTCCTCCCGCATTGCCACTCCCCCTTTTAGTCCTTACCATAATCTATGAACCAACAAGAGGATTGATGAGTAGTCTCTTCATAAGCTTGTAACAAATTACAGCAAAAAGCGGAGCATTTCGCCCCGCTCTCCATATGGTATTAGTCATCCAATTCAACTTTTACTACTTTACCTGTTTCAGCGTCAATATCAACATCTGCTTCGCCTTTATTTGTCTGCAGTTCAACTTCATATAGGATTTGTCCATCGTCTTCATCTATTTCAATTTCTTTTATCGTTCCATTAACTTCTTTTTCAGCTATCTCAATAGCTTTTTGTTCGGAAATTATATTTTCCCCATTAATCTCTTTTTCTGACTGATCATTGTCATCATCGTCATCCCGCTCTTTATTAATTGAAATGACTTTTCCATCTAAGGCGCTAATTTTAATATCGAAATCTTCTTTCCCGTTATCAATATCAATTTCATAATACTGATTGCCTTTTACTCTTTCCAATTCAATGCTCTCTACGCTTCCCTCTGCTTCAGAAAGAGCAATCTTCTTCGCCTCTTCAACAGTAATAAAATCCTTCGCAGCTTCTTTCTTACTCCCAGCACTTCCTTTTTCATTCGTATCTGCGGCACCTGCTGCAACAGCACCCCCCAGCAATAAAGCTCCTGCCAATGAAATAACTGTAAATTTTTTGTTCATTATAATTTTCCTCCTTTTTCTTTTCTACATGTTCAATATAACCGGTGAAAATGAGAGAAAAAGGAGAAAATTAAAATTTGATGAGAAAGGAATTAATCATCCCATGTAACCGACATTACTGTTCCTGTAATAGCATGGATTTGGACAGCGGCCTCCCTGCCGTCATTCTTTTCTATCTCAACAAGATAATAAGATCCGCTGTCTGTTTCCTCAAAGCTGATATCATCCACCTCCCCAGGTTCATTTTTTAGAGCAATTTGAATAGCTTCCTCTTCGGTTAGATTTTTAACAGGGACCTTTGTTTCCTCAGCAAAACGGGATAGTACATCTCCAGTCAGGGCATCAACAGTAATCTTTATCTTCGCTTCATCTTCCTGAACGATTGCCTCAAAGGCTGGTTTTTCTTTATAAGTCACTTTTTTCATGGAGAGTAATTCACCAGATTCTTCTTCCCGAATAATTTCCTTTATTTTTTCTTCATCAAGCTGCTTCTGTTCACCGTTAGGAATCTGTTCCTTTTTTTTCAAAGAAAGAATTTCTCCTCCGTTTTCACTCATTTTTATTTGATAAAACGCTTCGTCTTTTTTCATTTCTATCAAATAAGTGGTATTTACTTTTTTCACATTCAGAATTTCTCCCTGATATCGGTCTTTTATTAATTCCCTGGCTTCACCTTCAGTAATTGATTCAGAAGCAGAGACATTAGTGAATTGTATTGCAGCAAATACAAGGAGCGCAGCCAGCAGAAGCCCCGAAGCTGCAATTATAAGATTATGCTTCATTCCTTACACCTCCCACTTAGCTTATTTCTCCATTATCTATTAATAAAATGAGAAATAGATGAGAATGGTTATGTCACTTTGAATATGACGGATGCTGCAGTTCCTACTCCTTCAGTACTTTCGAGCCTGATTTCAACTCCTAGTGCATCTGCTATTTCTTTAGCAAGTGACAGTCCCAGTCCTGATCCCCCTGTTTTTCTATTTCTAGCCTCATCAACCCGGTAAAAACGATCAAATACTCTTGGCAGATCCTTCATAGGTATACCCATGCCGCGATCTTCAACCCGGATATAGACTTCTTGTTTCTCTGTTTCAGCAGTAACTTTTATGACATCATCACTGTATTTCCTGGCATTATCCAGAAATATAAACAGGAGCTGCTTTAATTTATTTTCATCAGTTTGAATAAATGTATTTTCAGACAAAGCCGAATCCAAATGCACAGTCCTATTAAAAGCATCTTCATATGTCCGTGTGACTTGGGTTAAAAAACTTTTTAGTTCCACCAATTTCAAATCAATCATCCAGTGGTCATCATGCCGTGCAAGCAAAAGAAGCTGTTCTGTCATCTCCTTCATTCTTAACGCCTCTGAGTGAATGGCTTCTATGGATTCATTAAATAATTCAGGTTCTTTCAGCCCCCTTCTCTTAAGCAGGCTTGAATAACTTTCTATAACAGTTAATGGAGTTTTTAATTCATGGGAAGCATTTGAAATAAAAAGTTTTTGCTTCTCATAATTGGATTCAAGAATATCTATCATATGGTTGAAGGTTTCACCCATTTGCTGCAGCTCATCATGAGATTTCCCTTCCAGCTTAAGACGCTTGAATTGGCCGCTTTTTCTAATTTCTTTCATTGTGGCTGTCATAGTCGCTACAGGCCTTGTAATAAACTTGCTAAGGATCGCACTGGAAATCAAAACCGGAATCATTGCCACGACTGTGACAATCCCCAGTACGAAGCGAAGAGTCTTTAATATTTTTTCCGCACCTTCCATGCTTCTGGTCAGCTGAAAACTTCCTATTTCACCATCTGGCAGAATCACAGGTGCAGATGCAAACATATAAACCCTATTATCACGTTCCATTGTTTTTATTAATTCACTGCTGATGTACTCTGCAGAGATTTCACTAAGCGCCTTTTCATCCGGCGATGTGGAGGTTACTGCCTTTTTATCTGGATGAACAAGTCTTACCATTCCATTTGAAGGAACAAACGCCCTAAGCAGTTCAGCTTCTGGAACATTCCCGATTGATTTCTGGGCAATCTTTGTCATATTAGCCATTTCATTTGAAATGGCTGCCTGCTCGTTTTCATAAATTAATTTGCTGAAAACAGCATACACAGTGATATTCATGATTAGCAGCAGTACGGCAAAGAGAACGGTTGTATACAAATAAATTTTCTTCCTAAGATTCATTTTGTCTCCTTTAATACATACCCTACTCCGCGGATGGTGTGAATAAGAGAAGGCATCTCAGGCAAGTCTATTTTTTTTCGCAAATACCTGATGTAGACATCAACAACATTTGTGTCACCCAAAAAGTCATATCCCCAGACAGCCTCCAAAATTTGTTCCCTGTTTAGGACCTGTTTTTTATTTGTCATTAAATAAACCAGTAAAGCAAATTCTCTGGGCGTCAGTTCTATGGACTGATCTCCCCGGCTGACTTCCCTTGTTTTCTCATTGAGCTTTAAATCTGACACTTCAAGGCAGTCAATAGCCGGAGTTTCTTCTGCAGCTGCTGTTTTAACCCTTAGTGCAGCCCGAATCCTCGCAAGCAGTTCCTCAATCTGAAAAGGTTTTGTTATGTAATCGTTCGCCCCCAGGTCTAAACCAGATACTTTATCTTCCACTGAGCTTTTTGCCGTCAGCAGCAAAATGGGGGTCTGTTTATCCTTACTGCGAATTCTTCGCAGAATTTCAATTCCGCTAAAACCTGGAAGCATGATATCCAGAATGATCAGGTCCCAGCTACCAGTCCGGTATAACTCCATTGCATGAAAACCATCCATTGCCTTTGTTACTTGGTAGCCCTCAAATTCAAGCTCAATTTCCAGAAGCCTGGCGATTTTAGCTTCATCCTCCGCAACAAGAATTGATTCCCTCAAAAAACTCACTCCCCATATTTGACAGTTATATTCATAATCCAAGGTTATCAGAAAGATATGTTTTTATCATTATTTTCAATAAGGAGACAATGAAAAAAGCCCCCGAAGGAGCTTACTGAGTTTTTCTCTCTACAGATAGGCTAACCGCTTTGTTATCCTTTAGGTTATGCGTGACCATCACCAATACGGTTACTGGATTCCCGTTTTCTTTTACTGTAAATGTGAAGGTGTCTGTTACATCTGTTTCAGTAACTTTCTTTCTTCCTCCATACTGATAATCCACTACTTCTTCCCCAGGGTAGTCTTCTTTTACAACTGCAATGGCAATTCTCCCATACTTTTCATAATCCGGTTTCTGTACAGCTCCTGCCAACGAACCTCCCCCGGCTAATAAACAAATCAATATAAAGATGGATAAATACTTTTTCATTTTTCCCTCCAAAGCATATGTCGTTACTTATATTTTTGACCCAGGCTTTGATTTTATGTAACCGAATTTCCTATAAATAAATGTGGCCAATATATACAGGTAAATGATGAAAACCCATGTATATCAACAAGTCCAAGATTTACTTTGAAATAAAATGCCGCATCATCATAAACTATAATCAACTCCTGGAAGAGGAGGAGAGGACAAATGAATAAAGTGGATTATGACCGTGCGTTATATTATACACACCGGTCTGAATGGGATAACCTGCTCATCCTGATGGTCAGGACAGAAGACCAATTTCTTTCGAAGAAAATCGAACATTTTCTTCATGCCTACAATTTCGAAAAAGACTATTCTGTCATTGAGAAACATTTATACTCACTGCTTAGATATATTGACCACGCCAATGAATTATCGGAAAAACAGCTGCCAAACACTGTATTTTATGACCTAACCTAAATAAGGAATTCCACCAATAATAAAACACGGATTTTTTGGTCCGTGTTTTTGTTTTTTTATTGTTTTAATTCCTGCTTAATTTGACCATATGCCTTCATATATACCTGAAGTTCATTCATTAAACCATCTACCAGTTTGGCTGGTTCCTCAAAAAGGCCATCATTTTCATAATCAAAACAATGCGGGTCCAGGACAAGCTGTTTAGGTATAACATTGGCATATACACCTCTGCCGGCAATTCTTAAATTATTCAGCGCATTGATTCCGCCTTTACCGCCGCCTGCCACAACCAGCAGGCCCACTGGCTTATGGGCAAATTGCTCACTCCCCAGGAAATCCAGCGCATTCTTTAATGCTCCGCTCATGGCACTGTGGTACTCAGGGGATGCCAGAATAACTCCATCAGAGTCAGCAATCTGCTGGCGCAGTTTTTTAACAGCAGGCAGCCCATATTGTTCTTCTGTTCCATTGTATAAGGGAATTTCTCCGAAGCTTAAGTCGATCAGTTCAGCATTATATTTTCTTGCAATATAACGGGAGGCTATTCCCGTGCGTCCCTTCATTCGCGGACTTCCATTAATAATTGTAAGCTTCATTATAAACTCTCCTTTAAGATCCTATATTATTTAGTATATAGAAACATGCGATTTTACACATCGTCAGGATGGCTGAGTTTTATAAAGCTTGTTTTAGTACTAATTCAGTAAATAATTCCTCAGACTTTTGGATGAGTTTTTATTTTGTCTCGGCAATCCCATGACGCACGGCATAAAGTGCTGCCTGTGTCCTGTCTGCCAGCTCTAACTTGGAAAGCAGGTTGGAAACATGGGTTTTGACTGTCTTTTCTGTGATAAAAAGAGATGAAGCTATTTCTTTATTGCTTTTTCCTTTTGCGATCTCTCTCAGTACCTCGAGCTCTCTCTTTGTCAGCTCTTCAAGCGGCTTTCTTTCCGTACTGTTTTTATTCGTTAAATGTGTAAGCAGATGGGAGGTGGCTTTTGGATGAAGCTGATTCTCTCCTTTCATCAGCTGGATTATTGCCTGAACAAGGATATCCGGCTCAATATCCTTCAGCTGATATCCTGATGCTCCCGCCTCAATAGCGGGTATTACATGATCCTGGTCTGAAAAACTTGTGAGTATCATGATTTTTACATCAGGATAATTCAGTTTAATCTGCCGTGTGGCTTCAATCCCATTCATTACAGGCATATCCAGGTCCATTAATACAACATCAGGCTGGTGTGTTTGCATGATCTCAACAGCTTCAAGGCCGTTTTTTGCCTCCCCGATAATTTCGATTTCCGGCTGAGTTTTGAGAAAAAATACAAGTCCCCTTCTAACAACATGATGATCATCCGCTATTAAAACCTTGATGGCCATTTATTTCCCTCCCTTTTCCAAAGGAATGACAACTTCAATATTCGTTCCTTTTGTTGGCTCTGTTATTAATTTGAATAATCCATTCAGTGCTTCCGTCCTTTTCTTCATGCTTTTGAGGCCGAGAGAAGGGATATCGTTTTCACGGTAATGAAACCCTCTGCCGCAATCGGAAATCACCATGGTAACTGTTCTTTCATCCACAGTCAGTTCTACATCAGCTGTTGATTCACCGGAGTGTTTCTTGCAATTAGCCAGAGCTTCCTGGCCAATTCTCCAAAGTGTTTCTTCAACCTTCCCCGGAAGGCAGATTACACCCTTAACTTTTGAGTTTAGCTTCAGGCCTAGCATTTGACTGTAAGTCTGCATAGCACATATAATTCCATTTTCCAGTCCGCGGGGTTTGAGCTGCCAGATAAGCGCTCTCATCTCGCTTAAGGCTTCCTGCGCGAGATCCTGCATGTAGGTAAAGGTTTCTTTCATTTCCAGATTATCAGTCATTTCCGCTCCTCCTCTCGCCGTCAGGCTTAAAGAGAACAAAAGCTGGTTGACAGAATCATGCAGGTCCCTTGCCAGCCGGTTTCTTTCCGCAGCAAGTGCCGTCTCATGTTCGAGCTGTGTCAGCTTGATCCGTTTTATAGCCGTTCCGATTTGGAAAGCAACAGATTCCAGCAAAGCCAATTCTTCCGGTGAAAAATGGGTTTTAGCAGGTGAACCAATATTAAGAACACCAAACTTTTCCTCTCCCGCTCTCAGCGGTACGGAGGCATGATGAGTTAGCCCGTTGGTTTCTTTTCTTTGCTCTGCAATCGCATCTTCTATTCTTTTGCATTCAATTATATTTGAAGCTTTGTTTAATCTGCCGTCATTATAGCGGTCAATACACCAGCAATCTCCCTTGCACATCGGCCTGCAGTTATCCGCGGAAAGGGCAGGGGGCAGTTTCTCTTCTGCTGCCAGGCGGAACTCCCCCTGGCTGTCGATCAAAAATACCCAGCCCGTTTCCAGACCCGTGATGTGAAGCAGTTTCTGCAGCACCTCTTTAAGAAGCGAATCTATTTCTGTTCCTTCATTCAATAGCTCTGCTATTTCTTTTAATATTCCGATTTCTGATTGTCTTTTTTCCCCTAACACACGGATCCCCCTAGAACTGTCATATATGTACTTTTATTATATAACTTATTTTCCCTTACTTCCTTGGCATTTCGGATGAAACAGCCTGCGACTAAAGTAGGAGAACAAAGAAGCCCATTATTAAAAACACCGAAGAGCAATTCTCTTCGGTGCAGAATTTCTATCGCAGTCTAACGGGCAGTAAGACCCCCACTTCAAGACTTAGAGG
>NZ_BCUY01000085.1 GCF_001591465.1 Cytobacillus firmus NBRC 15306 | reverse complement strand
AAAACCCCCACTGATTGAAGTTTCACTTTATAAAATATTCTTTTCACGCAAATGTGTTAATATCTGCCCGACTGCTTCTTCTACTGTGTACCGGTCAGATCGGACCGTAATTTCAGGGCTTTCAGGTGCTTCGTACGGGGAATCGATTCCTGTAAAATCCTTAATTTCCCCGCGTCTGGCTTTTGCGTATAATTGCTTTGGATCCCGCCGTTCGCATTCTTCGAGCGGACAGTCGATGAAGACTTCAATAAATTCCCCTTCTTCAAACAGCGCCCTGACTGTTTCCCTGTCCGACCGGAAAGGAGAAATGAACGCTGTTGTGACGATCTTGCCGCTGTCCACAAACAGCTTCGCGACTTCCCCAATGCGCCTGATATTTTCATTTCTGTCTGCCTCTGAAAAGCCAAGGTCTTTATTCAAGCCGTGTCTGACATTGTCGCCGTCGAGGACATATTCATTGATGCCCTGGCGGAAAAGCTCGTGGGATACAGCATTGGCAATCGTGGATTTGCCGGAGCCAGATAAGCCGGTAAACCAGAGGACCACACTTCCGTGGCCGTTCTGTGCCCGTCTGTCTTCCTTCGTAATTGCCGCTTCATGCCAGGTGATGTTTGTAGCCTTTGTCATGTTAACCGCCCCTTATACCGTTTCTTTTTCTCTCATGCCTTCTATTAACACCTCGACAACCTCTTTGCGGCTGAAAGTCGATGGCGGCAGCTCTCCGTTCCGGAGCATTTCCCTTACCTTTGTGCCGGATAGAATGACACGGTCTTCTTTGCTGTGCGGGCACGTTTTATCAGATGCCATGCCTTCACATCTATTGCAATAGAAGCTGTGCTCAAAGAACAGCGGTTTGATGCCAAGCTCTTCTTCTGTAAAATGGCTGAAAATATGCTGCGCATCATATGTGCCGTAATAATTGCCGACACCGGCATGGTCTCTTCCGACAATGAAGTGTGTGCAGCCGAAGTTTTTCCTTGCAATGGCATGGAAGATCGCTTCGCGCGGCCCCGCATATCTCATTGCTGCGGGATAGACAGCCAGCTGTGTGCGCTCTTTTGGATAGTAATTTTCCAGGAGAACCCGGTAGCTCTTTAGACGGACATCAGCAGGGATATCATCTGATTTTGTTTCACCCACAAGCGGGTTCAAAAACAGTCCATCCACCGTTTCCAAAGCAGCTTTTTGGATGTATTCGTGTGCTCTGTGCACAGGGTTTCTTGTCTGGAAGCCAACTACTGTTTTCCAGCCTTTTTCTTCAAACAGTGCCCTTGTATCTTTAGGCTCGAACCATACATCCTCTGCTACGCCTTTGCCAGGTTTTTTAATCAGCGTTACCTCGCCGGCAGCATAAACCGGGCCGCGTTCAAAAAGCCTTTTTACGCCGGGATGTGCCAGTTCCTCCGTTTTGTAGACTTCACGTGCCTCTTTGCTCAGGTCCGGCTCATACCATTCTGATACCGTGATGACTCCGTATACTTCACCTTCGTGAATCAGCTTAAACTTTTCACCAGCTGTAAGCTCTTTCGCTTTTTCAGCTGACACCGGCAGTGTAACCGGAATGGACCAAATGGTTCCGTCTGCCAGTCTCATCTTTTCAACAACAGATTCATAGTCTGCTTTAGCTAGGAAACCTTTCAGAGGACTGAATAAGCCGACACCTATAAGTTCCAGATCACTCAGTGCGATGGCATCTATTAAAATTTCTTTTTCAATTCCTGTCAGGTCATAATTTGGATTATAGCTTTGAATTAATTTTCCTCCATGAGGTTTCGGCAGAGCCATTTTTCATCAACCTTTCTTTTTCGGATTTACTTTTTTTCAGTTATCGGCCTTACACTGGCTGGTGCCTGATTCATTAAGAATTTCACTCCGAAAACGGAGATAAGGACACCGGCCATCGCAATCACCGGATATACATTTTGTTCAATGAGCAGCTGGATAAGCGTATAGGATAGGACCATCGATAAAACAGGTGAGACGACCCATACGACTAATAGCTGCACGACAATGTCTTTCTTGAAGACTGATCGTCCCTGGTTTACAAATCCGATTCCGATGATGGAGGAAGTGGTGATTTGCGTTAAAGGGACAGGGATTCCAAAAACGGAAGCAATCGTAACAATACCTGCTCCTGTTCCTGAAATGACACAGCCTTCTTCAAGACGGATTTTGGTAATCTTTTTACCATTCGTCTCGAGGACTTTTTTTCCCAGCAGAACGGCTCCAAAAGCGACAAACATCCCGCCCCAGAAGATTCCGCTGCCTGTGCTCATAATGCCTGCACCAACCAGCGGCCCGACTGCATTGGCAACATTGTTCATGCCTGCCGAGAATGCTTCAAACACGCCCATGAAAACGACGAGTATGGCTAAAATCGGAGTTGCTTTTGGCTTTTTAATCAGGTTCTGAACGTAGCTTCTCTTTAAAAAAGCGGCTGCCGCTATGGCAATTAAAAAAGCGGCAAAAGGAGTAAGCAGCCAGAACATAACGATCCAGGCAAGCTTTCCGGCAAATACGGATTGGTAGACGATTCCGGCACCAACAACTGAACCGACCGTCACCTCACTGGTTGAAAGCGGGATGCCGAATACATTGGCCAGAAACAGCGATAATGCAGCAGATGCAATCACAATCAGCGCAATGGCAACCGTGAATGTCTCTTTAGGAACAATACCGCTTCCCATCGTCTTTACCACTTCTCCTCCGCCAAGCCATGCTCCGAAGAATACGGCCAAGCCGCAAAGAATAAGAGCTAACATGCGGTTTTTCAGGACACCTGAACCATACGCGATCCCCATGGATGCTGCTGCTCCGCTTGCCCCGATATTCATGGCGAAAAATAAACCGACAGTGACCGCTATGATCGTAAGCATGGTATCACCCTCCTTTTAGCTCGTATGAAGGCCGCATTCAGTTTTGCCTGTGCCAGACCATCGGCCCGCACGGGAATCGCCATTTTCATCGACTGCCTGTGTACAGGGAAAGCAGCCGATGCTAGGATAGCCATGGTCATGCAATGTGTTGTAGGGCAGGTCTTTTTCCCTGATGTAGGACCAAACTTCATCCCATGTCCAGTGAATCAGCGGGCAGATCTTGATATTCTTGAATTTTTCATCCCTGTTTAGGAATTGAGTATTCGCTCTTGTCGGCGACTGCTCCCGGCGAAGGCCGGAGATCCAGGCTTGCTTTGGTGTTAACGCTTCTCTTAAAGGAATCACTTTGCGGATCTGGCAGCATGAATTCGGCTCCCTCTTCCAAAGGGCTGAACCGAATTCTGCAGCCTGCTGGTCCAGTGTCAGCTTGGGCTCTTTCCGCTCAATCCTGAGGCTTGGAAAGCGGGCTTCCATTTTATCAATCACTTCATAGGTTTCCGGAAAATGAAGCCCGGTGTCCAGAAATACAATATGGGCATCTGGCTTAATTTCCTGGATGAGGTCAATCAGCACGATGGCTTCCGCTCCGAAGCTCGATGCATAGACAATTTTATCTTCAGGATAATGTTCATAAGCCCATTTCAATACAGTGCTTGCGCCTTTTAATTTGTCATCAATAGGGAATGCATCTGAGATTTGATTCCAATTTTCATATGTTACTGCAGTGCTCATCTTGCAGTACTCCTTTCATTTTCCAGAAATCTTTTAAAATCAAAAAGGCAGTCTTCCCGCCTGAAAAATAACATCTGTTGGAAAAACCGCCTCTAGTTTGTCTAGTCAGCGCGCTTATTTGGTTGAAGACGAACCTTTTCGTTCTTCTCAAGTTGTATGACCTTGCCATCCTGGACGACCAGCGTGATCAATCCGAATTTAATGCTCTGAAGCATCTGCTTCAAATGAGCAGATAACTCTTCCCAGTCTGCCTGTTTCAGTGAGGCTCGCCTCCTTTTTTGGGTTGAGGAAAGGATACGTTTTTTAGTTTGTTTTTAGTGATGTTGAGATTAATCCTACCATACCAATAGGAATTGTCAACAACTTATTTAAAGAAAATTATAAAAATCTGATAAATGGGCTTTTCTTCACTGAAAACCGTTAATATAGTACCAGCTTGTATATACCATTCGCATTTGCTTATCCGGGGATTGATGCAGCTTTTTGGACTTTGGCTGAATAAGTGGTGTCTATCTTGCGGATGGAGGCAGCTTATTTCACCTTTTGCTGAATAAGTGGTGTCTATCAGGCGAAATATGGCAGCTTGTTTTAACTCTTGTATAAATGCTATAGGTTGACAATGGTTGCTATTGCTTTGTCCAGAGATACGACATCCAACGTAGGTTTTTCAGCACAAAAAACACCCCCGGCATGATTACCGGGGATGCAGAAAATTTTATTCGTCTGCTTCTTCGTTTTGTCTTGTTGTCTGTTCAGGCAGCGTGTCCCAGAAGCTTGTGTGTTAATACCCCAAAAAAACCCTTTTATTTATTATGTAAAAAGAACTAAAAAAACCGAACAATAGAATGTCAGGTCCTTCCCTTTAATTTCGATCTGCCGGGTAGACAACACCAATTTGCCTTCGGGCTTCTTCGATTATCTCCATCGTTATCATGGAGTTTGCAAAGGAGTTGATATCAGATTCAGTCTTTCCAGCCTGAACCAAACGGATGAATTCCTTGGCTTCGTAATACATAGAATCACTTAATTGGTCCTGAGTGAGATCCTCTTTCTCTCCGTTCCGATAATGCAATTCAACCTTTTCAGGCGTACTTATTTTATCTATAACAATATTACCCTCTTCACCTTGAATTTCAGCGGGCAGACTTGAATTGGTTATTTTGCTGTACATAATGACTGCATCCATGTCCGGATATTTCAGGACAATGCTGCCTTCCCCATCAACACCGGATTCCAGCTTATAGCCTGCTGCTTTAATCTCTTCTGGTTTACCGAATAACGCTACAAGCGGATATATGCAATAAATCCCAATATCCATTATTGAACCATTCGAAAATTCCGGGTTGAATGCATTCAGCACAGTCCCCTGCCTGTAGGCATCATAACGGGAAGAATATTGGCAATAACTTGCAAAATACCTGCGAACCTGTCCGATTTTATGAAGGTTTTCTTTTACGGCCAAAAAATTAGGCATAAAGGTAGACTTTAAGGCTTCCATGAGCAGAACGTTGTTTTCCCTTGCTGCTGCGATCATCGTCTGCAATTCCTTTATATTCGAGGCGATCGGCTTTTCGCATAAAACATGAACATTGTGTTTCATAAAAATAATAGCCTGCTCTGCATGCAGGGAATTCGGGCTTGCAATATAAACAGCGTCGATTTCGCCGCTTGCGGCCATTGTCTGTAAATCAGTAAAAGTCCTCTCCACACCATAATTGCCTGCAAATTTTTTTGCTTTTTCCTCAGTGCGGGAATAAACAGCTGTCAGCTGAAAATCTTCAGCCTGCAGTGCCGCTTTTAAAAATCTTTCTGTAATCCAGTTAGTGCCTACTATTCCGAAACGAACCAATTTCATTCCTCCATTTTGTATGTATAAGATATCTTCATATAATGAAGGACAATTTGACAAAAATCAATCATTTGCCATTATGAAAGGTTCTGTCAGGCTGGACAAAGGTTTTACCCGCACCCAGGGACGGCCGTTTTCCCATTCTACCGAGATTGGTACACGAAATGTTTCTTCAAGCAGCTGATCGGTCAATGTATGATGCTTACTCCCTTGTGCGATGACCTTTCCATCCTTCAACAGCATGGTGTGGGAGATAGACGGAACAATTTCCTCGATATGATGGGTAACGTAAAGAATCGTGGGACCATCGGGCTGTGCAGCCATTTTTTCAATGGAGGCCAGCAATACTTCCTTCGAATAGATATCCAGCCCATTGCATGGTTCATCGAGAATCAGCAGCTTAGGTGAAGCCATTAGCGCTCTTGCAATCATCGCTTTTCGTTTCTCCCCCTGTGAGAGGGATGTGAGAGTCTGATTCTCAGTATGGCTAATATTGAACTGCCGCATTAAGTCCTTAGCCTGATCCAGGTCCTGCTGCGTTATTTCCTGATAGAGACCGATTGACGCAAATTTTCCGCTCAGAACAATTTCAAGGGCGGAATCGGATGGCCGATATTGAAACTTATCGTCAAGCGAGGTGCTCACCCAGCCAATGGATTTTCGAAGCTCCGGGATGTTGGTCTTCCCATAAAGATTTCCTAAAACGGACACCTGTCCGCCATTAGGCCACAGGTAGCCGGTAATCATTTGCAGAATTGTGGTTTTCCCTGATCCATTCAAGCCTAAAAGGGCCCAATGCTCTCCTTCCCGTACCTTCCATGAAACATTGTCCAGTATCTGCTTCCTATTTCTTTTCCAGCTAATCTTATCCAGTGATATGATATTTTTCGATTCCCCATGGCTCATTTTAGTACCCTCCTTCTATCCTTGAATTAAAATAGAGCTAGAGACAATATAGACTTCCCCGGAAGCTGCCGGAAATCCTTTGTCTTTAGCTCATTCTTTTTTCTGGACATCCAGGTTTTAGGATCACCAGGTTTTCAGTCTGGAATATCATTTTGGACTTTTCAGTGGTTTCCTGCAGCACAACCTGGAAGGCTGGATTCCAGTAATCCATCATGGGATGATCAAAACTTCTCAGCATGGCACGCTGTATTTCTTTCGGAACCTGCACCGGCCCAGGCAATCTTAAATCCAATTTCTCATCAAACATAGCTTCCTCCCCTTTGCGCTTCTTATTTCATTTTTGCTTAGTTATTTTTGTTGCAATTATTGTGCCAATGTGGAATGCCCTTTGTACTAAGGCATGATGTGTTTGGGGATTGTTTCAGTGTTTCGTTTTGGAACGATTTGGAACAGTTTGGTGGAACAGGCTGGGGTGGGACAGTAGAAAGCTGTGTATGGAGCGGGTATGATGACCGTTTTCCTTCTCTGCTTCGGATTTTGGGCTTAAAAACAACAAAAGGCAGCCCCATTCTTTCGAACAGGCTGCCTTTTTAACATTAGTAATTATGTGCTTTGCTTAAGAGATTTTCTTTAATTCATCCGTAAGGCGCATGAATTCTTCTTGGTTTCGGCTAGTGAGAGCTTCATCAATTTTTTCGCGAAGCTTTTCAATTCGGTATTCCTTAAGAGCTTGATTTAGGACTTGTTCTGCTAACAATGACACGTTTTCCTCAGACTGTTGCGGCGAGTTAAGTAGACGTTTTTCCATTTGCAATCAACCCCTTGACCTTTTTTCTATTGTAACAGAAGTTTTCAGATTATTCAAATCATTATTTGCTGGAAATTTTGTCAGCAGCTGCTAAGCTTGTTACATACAATGTACCCGATCAAGAGATAGTTTAAACAATTATTGGGAAAACATCCCCTCCACCACTCTTCCCTTCCGCCCTTTTGTGGTCCTTGCCTGTGACAGAGAATTAAGGATCGCTTCCTCCGCCGCCTCGGCTGCACCTTGAAATAGCTGATTCATTAAAGGGTGATCATCTCTGATAAACTGGGCAGTTTCGATCATATTGCTGCTTCCATGAAGTATTTTGTTAGCGGTGGAAAAAGCTATAACAATGTCACCGCTGCCGTTGCTGAAATGGCTTCCTGTCCGTCCCAGGCCTATGCCGCTTCTCTTCGCAAGCCTTTTCAGCTGCCTGTCACTGAGGGGTGTGTCCGTGGCCAAAATAATCATAATCGAGCCATCAGGCGTGTCCTTTTTTTCCTGCCGAATTTCTGACAGTCCGTATTTGCTGAATCGGAATTCATCTTTATTGCCAAAATTGCTGACCACCAGGCACCCGATTATGTAGTCTTTTGAACTTTGTTCTTCGCTGATGACTCGTGATGACGCTCCTACTCCGCCCTTATATCCGAAACACACCATGCCTTTCCCTGCTCCGACCGCACCTTCCTCAGCTTTTTCCTGATTGGCATTTTCAATGGCTGCTATTGCATGTTGCGGTTTCACAGGAAGTGCCCGAATGGAATTTAGGTACCCATCATTGCATTCTCCCACGACAATATTGACCGTTCCAGTTGTGTCTCCAATTTCAGGAGTGGTTCGCAGCAAGTATTCCAGCGTTCCTTGTGTGACCGACGGAACTCCAAATGTGTTTGTCAGCATAATGGGAGATTCAATCAGTCCTAATTCTTCTACCTGAACCAGACCAGTCGTTTTTCCAAAGCCATTGATGACATAGCTTGCTGCCGGGACCTTTTCACGGAATAAATTTCTTCCATGAGGCAAAACTGCGGTTACACCAGTACAGGCATATTGCTCATTATCATTGATAGGATAGTCCAGAGTGATTTGCCCTACCATGACCCCTTCTACATCAGTAATGCAATTTTTTTTGCCGGTCTGGAGTTTCCCAATTATTACTCCTCTTTCTCTAATCTTCATTTGGCTCCTCCTTAAAGTGGCATTCATTAGAATTTCCATTTGTTTTCATTTATAATAGAAAAATATTTAGATTACCTAATCATTTTACATCGTTCTTGGGAGGATTTATATGGCTCAAACTATAGCAAAAAAACAGAATGCAGTCTCTGAGAAGATTTGGACCAGAGATTTTGTGCTTATATTAATGTCCAATTTTTTTATTTTTCTCGGATTTCAAATGACATTGCCCACGATCCCTCTTTTTGTGGAAAAATTGGGCGGGAATGACCAGCTGATCGGTATAGTGGTTGGGATCTTTACATTTTCTGCTCTGTTATTGCGTCCTTATGCAGGGCATATGTTGGAGACGAGGGGCAGGCGCTTTGTCTATTTAACAGGCATTGCAATTTTCGTGCTCTCAGTTGGTTCATTCGGTTTTATTAATAGTTTAGTCTTCTTATTTGTATTAAGGATTATCCAGGGATTTGGCTGGGGTTTTTCAACTACAGCCTCGGGAACCATTGCCACTGATTTAATTCCTGCCAAGCGGCGCGGGGAAGGAATGGGTTACTTCGGGCTTTCCGGGAACATTGCCCTGGCATTCGGCCCCACCCTCGGACTGGCGCTCGCCGGAGTTATCTCTTTCAAACTCTTATTTTTAATTTGTGCCCTGATGGGTTTAGCCGCACTTGTATTGTCATCGAGGATCAACTATAAGCAGGCTGAAAAACAAACTGTTCCCCTGAAGCGGTGGGACATCTATGAAAAAAGTGCTTTAAGGCCTTCATTTCTTTTATTTTTCATCACCGTCACCTTCGGGGGCATCGCATCATTTCTTCCTATATACTCAGCCCAAAAAGGGATAGGCGGCATCCACTGGTACTTCCTGCTGTTTGCCATAGCATTAATGATTTCCCGGACTTTTGCAGGCAGATTATATGATCAAAGAGGCCACCAGGCTGTATTTTTACCAGGAGCGGTGCTGATTTTGGCAGCCATGTTCCTGCTGGCATGGCTTCCCAGCAGCATGATTATGTATACAGCTGCAATCCTTTATGGTCTCGGATTCGGATCAGTCCAGCCGGCCCTTCAAGCCTGGTCTGTAAAAGAAGCGCCTGCCAATCGGCGGGGGATGGCCAATGCAACGTTCTTCTCCTTTTTTGACCTGGGAGTTGGAATTGGCGCCATCGTGTTTGGGCAGATCGCTCATTTGTTTGGGTACAGCACGATTTATTTGACAGCAGCCGGATCGGTAGTGATTTCAATTCTCCTGTATATCTGTATCCTGATAACAAAACGAGGTTAATGAGAAAGACGATTTTCCAGTGAGGAGATGTGGAAAATCGTCTTTTTATTTTAGCTGAGTTTTTCAGGAGGTGTGCTCGGTTCGGACTTTGAGCTTGGGATTTTCGCGGTCTGTGTCCGAAGTTGAGACAGGTTCGGACTCTAACTCTAGGTTTTCCTACTTCTCTGTCCGAATTTGATCTTGACACGATAACTACCCCAACATCCCCCTCCTATAAAGCTTTCACCATCCCGCCATCTACTAAAATAGAGCTTCCCGTCACGTAGCTGCTGGCTTCGGAGGCAAGGAAAGTGACGACGTTCGCAAATTCTTCCGGTGTTCCGTATCTGCCCAGCGGAATTTTGCTTTTGGCTCTTTCCGCCACTTCTTCTTTGGTGATATTCTGCCGGTCCGCGTTATGCTGATCCAGATAATCAACGCGGTCGGTCGCAATTCTTCCCGGAGCTACTGTATTTATTAAGATATTATAAGCTCCCAATTCCTCTGAGAGTGTTTTGGTCAGTCCGACAATCCCAAGCCGGAATGTATTCGATAAGAGCAGGCCCGGTATCGGCTGCTTAATGCTTGATGATGCTATATTAATGATCCTGCCGCCATTTTTCTTTAATTCAGGAAGTGCTTCACGGATCAGTCTGACATGGCTTAATAGATTTAGCTGAAACGCTTTTTCCCAGTCTTCATCTGTTAGGTTTTCAAACGTCCCCCCAGGAGGCCCTCCGGCATTGTTGATTAAAATATCAATTCCCCCAAGGGTTTCAGCTGTATGCTTAATCAAGCTTTTAATATCCTCAGGGTTCGTTACATCTGCGCGGTAATACTCAACATCGGCATTGAATTGTTCACGGAATTCCTTTTGAACACTCTTCAGTTTTGCTTCGTCCCTGCTTGTTATCATTACATTGGTGCCTTCTTTTGCAAGCTGTGCTGCAATTGCTTTTCCGAGGCCCTGGCTTGATGCCACGACAAGCGCTTTTTTATTTTTCAGGTTTAAATCCATCTCAATTTCCTCCTATTGTTTTACATAAAGAGCCATCCATTCATCCACTTTAAAGGATTGGACCTTGCCTTCATGAAGTTCAATTTGAAAATAATCCGCCGCAGCCTGATCAGCCTGCAGAATATACTCTTCGACTGCACTGATCTGTTCATCACTTTCAGCCGTCCGCCTCACCCAGGAAGGGAATTCAAAGGTTTTCTTCCTGCTTTTCGTGTTCGTTTCATTTAGTCCCGAAGCAGCAAATAGCTTTCTCCACTCTGCCGCAGACAAACAGCGGCAATGACTGTCATCCCGCAATTTTTCAACAGTGTTCATATAGTCTGCGAGCTCTTTTTCATCTGGTGATACATTATCGACTAACAGAAAGCTTCCCCCCGGCTTTAAAACCCTGCCAGCTTCAGCAATGAACTTTTCCGGATGGGGAAAATGGTGGGGAGCAATCCGGCAGGTGACAGCATCAAAGGACTCATCCAGAAATGGCAGAGCTTCCGCATCTGCAATGATATACCAGATATTTTTATAGCTTTCCAGGTGGCGTGCGGTATTGGCCAGCATTTCTTTTGTCAAATCAGCTGCGAAGACCTGGGAAACGAAGGGTGCCAGACTTTTGGCCACATGCCCGCCGCCTGTCGCGATATCCAGCACCACCCAATCCTTCTGCGGATTCAGGGTTTGAACGAGCTGATCTAATTCAGCGGCATCTCCATGAATTTTGCTTGTTACATATTTTTCAGCGTTTTTACCGAAAGTATTTTGTACCTTTTTCTTGATCTCATCCTTTTCCATATATAATCACCACCATCAAAAATTCGTATCTACTACTTATTTTCTATACAAATCCCTATAATCCTGTCTGATTAATTGAAAAATAGCCTGCCACTTGGTGAAATGGCAGGCTTCCTTTTATCTTGCAGGTACAAGAATAAGCTTTCCTTTTGTTTGCCTCGACTGCATCCGCTCATGTACCCTGGCAGCGTCCTCAAGCGGATGGACCTCCCCAATGGTCAGCTTCAGCTTTCCCTGGCCTGCGTAAGATAATAATTCCTTCATGCTCGGATGCAGCAATTCCGGTTTCCTCATAATCTGCGGCAGGAAAAATCCGATGACTGATTGGTTCCGCCCCATTAAGGAAGAAGGATAAAACCGGCTCTGCTCCCCGCTTGCCACACCATAAATGACCAGGCGGCCAAAGGTGGCAAGGCATTTCAGGGTTTTATTAAAAATTTCCCCGCCTGCCATTTCGAGTGCCACATTCACACCTTTTCCGCCAGTTGCTTCGAGTACTTCATTTTCCCAGCCGTCATTTGTGTAGTTGACGAGAACATCTGCCCCCATTTCTTTTGCAAGCTGCAGTTTTTCATCTGTGCTGGCAGTAGCAATGACAGTTCCGGCCCCGAATAATTTTGCAAGCTGAACGGCAAGTGTTCCCACCCCTCCTGCGGCTGCATGGACTAGGACGGTTTCACCCGCTTCAAGCCGGCCCATCGTTTTTAAAATATGATAGGCACTCAGTCCTTGCAGGGGCAGTGCCGCAGCAAGATTGAAATCCAGTCCTTCCGGCAGCGGAATCAGACCCCTTTCATCGGCTGTAACATATTCCGAGTAGCCGCCTGATTCAATTAGCGTCACGACTCTAGTGCCAACCGGAATACTCGCCTCTTCACCTGCTGCTGCGACAACACCTGCCACCTCTGCACCCGGAATGAACGGCAGAGGAGTCGGCACCACATACTGCCCTTCTCTTCTTGCGGTATCGGCATAGTTCACTCCGATGGCATGCACTTCGATTAAAACATCCCGTCCGGTCGGCTGCGGCCGGTCCATTTCGATTACGTTAAGAACTTCAGGTCCCCCATATTCTTTGAATTGAATGGCTTTCATTTTCAAACACTCCTTCTCTATATTTCTAGCAGCAATATTCGCCTTTTTCATAAACAAGCTCAGCTATTCTGCGGTTCCTCGCACTTTCTTTCCCAAAGGAGCTGAACCTGCTGCATTCCCGGATGACTACTCCGATCAGCGCATCTCTTTTCTCATCTGAAGCCAATTCTGACACCAGCTGGCGGGATAGCCTTTCAGCTTCCCAAATTGCCCCTTCCAGAAAAGTCCTGGACAGCTGAATTTTCAATTCTTCTTTTTCTTCGCCATTTTTCAGAATGGTTTTGTAAGTCCGATAGACAGCTGATTCTGCTGCATACAGGGCAATGGCGAGATCCGCAAGCTTCATTAGGGCTTCCTGTTCATGAACAAGTGTGCTGCCAAATGCTTCATAAGCGAGTCCGGCATTCAGCAGGAATAGGTTTCTTATCGTATCAACCGCTGCTCTCTCTTTCTCAAAAATCGCCTGCCTAATTGGATCCGGTTTACTCAACTGAACAATCGCTTCCTCCACTCTGGCGGACAAATCGATTTCACCCTTCAGCGCTTTACGGAAAAGGTGTGTAGGGATCAGCAGTCTATTAATCTCATTTGTTCCCTCAAAAATACGGTTAATGCGGGAATCCCGATACATTTGTTCCACACCGTATTCCTTGATGAATCCCGCACCGCCATGAAGCTGCAGTGCTTCATCTGCCGTATAATCCAGTGTTTCCGAGCCAAACACCTTACAGATCGCACATTCTGTGGCATATTCGCTCATTCTTTTTCCAATAAGCTTTAAATCAGATGAATCGTATAAATCTCCCAGTGATTCTTCCAGCAGGCTTGCGGTGCGGTATTGCAGTGATTCAGAGGCATAAATTCTGGCTGCCATCTTCGCCGTTTTTTCTTTGGTAGCCGGAAAATCTGCGATCGATTTCCCAAATTGCTTTCTTTCACCTGTGAATTGGAGGGCTTTCTTCAAGCCGGTTTTGGCTGCGCCCATGCAGGCAGAACCTAAATTGAAACGGCCCAAATTCAAGACGTTCAAAGCAATGATGTGGCCCTTGCCCACTTCCCCAAGCAAATTTTCTGCTGGCACAGGACAATCTTCAAAAATGACCGACCTGGTTGAAGATCCTTTGATGCCCATCTTATTTTCTTCCGGGCCAAGGGATAGCCCCGGAGTGTTCCGTTCGACGATAAATGCGGTAAAATGCCGGCTGTCCACTTTGGCATAAACAATGAATGTATCAGAAAATACAGCGTTCGTAATATAAATTTTGGTGCCATTTAAAATATAATGGGTTCCTTCTTCATTCAGAACGGCCGTAGTCTGTGAGGAAAGAGCATCAGATCCTGCGTTAGGTTCTGTCAGGCAGTAAGCGCCAATGTACTCCCCAGAGGCAAGCTTCGGCAAATACCTTTCTTTTTGCTCAGTCGTTCCGAAGTAAGTAATCGGCAGGGTCGCAATGCAGGTATGGTTGGAGTGGGCTACCCCGTAACCGCCTGATGAGGCAATGTTTTCACCGACGATCCCCTTGCTGATTTTATCCAGGCCCAGACCGCCGTATCTTTCGGGAATGCTATGGCCAAGCAGACCAAGTCCGCCCGCCTTCCTCAGTAAATCCGTAACCAGCTCAAAATTCTGGTTTTCGATCCGTTCCTTTTCAGGGTGAACCACTTTTTCAGTAAATTGTTTAGCCGTTTTTCCGATTAAGATATGCTCATCTGTAAAATCTTCGGGTGTGAAAAGTGTTTCAGGATTAAGCTTTGCGAACAAAAAACTCGCACCGCGATTGGCTGTGTTTACTTTTTCCATATACGGATTCACTCTCCTTGCATCTATTCATCTCAAATTTTCTCATCTGCAGCCTGTACAGCATGTTTCAGGAGTACTTTAACGAATCTATTGAATTGTGAAAATCGAGGATCAGATGTTTGGCCTTTCTTGTAGCGATAATAGATTTGCTGGCAAATGACGGCCAGCTTGAAGTAAGCAAATGTTAAATAAAAATTCATGCTGCCGAGATCACGCCCGGTCTTTTTCGCATAGGCCTCCATAAATTCTCTGCGGGAGTAAAAACCGCTAAGAACGGTTACCGGGGGTTTTCCTAAACCAAACTTGAGCAGATCGGGATCGTCTCCCTGAATCCAATAGCTCATCGCTGCACCAAGGTCTGCAAGCGGATCGCCTGCCGTGGCCATTTCCCAATCGAAAAGGCCTGTCATTTCTGTAAAATCCTCATTGAACATTGCATTGTTCAGCTTGTAATCATAATGAATGATGGAAGGATCGGGACTTACCGGGATATGGCCGATCAGCCACTTTTTCAGCATATCCGCATCAGAAACTTCATCCGTTTTTGCCCGATCATACCGGCCGATCCAGCCATGCACCTGCCTATCCATAAATCCATCAGGATTGCTGATTTCGGCTAATCCGGTTTTCTTATAGTCAATGGAATGAAGTTCGGCAAGTTTATCAACCATAACTTCGGACAGCCTGCTGCATACTCCCTCGTCCGGTTCCATTCCTTCAGGGAAGGAGGTATCTAAAACAACTCCATGCCGCCTTTCCATAATGAAAAACGGTGCCCCTGTGATTTCACTATTCTTCGTAAATAGGAGCGGCTTAGGGGCTTCCTTGAAAAAAGGGTGGATTTCAGAAATCACTCTGAATTCCCTCTCCATGTCATGAGCTTTCGGAGCGACCGGCCCAAGCGGCGGCCGGCGGAGCACGGCTTCCCAATCTCCTATTTTCAGCTGATATGTCAGATTGGAGTGACCTGCAGAGAACTGCAGGATATCGAGCGGTTCATTTGGAAGATTCCCGATTTCAGTCCGCAGGAATTTTTCCAATTCATCCGTGTTCAATTGCTCTCCTTTTCTAACGGGAATGGTATCCTGGCTCATTTGCTTCGGCATGTGGACCTCCTTTTTATCGCAGTCTAACGGGCAGTAAGATCCCCACTTCAAGACTCAGAGG
>NZ_BCUY01000084.1 GCF_001591465.1 Cytobacillus firmus NBRC 15306 | reverse complement strand
GACACTGCGCGTCTGCGGGGTCTCACCTGTCCCGCTACTCCCGCAGGAGTCTCGCACCTTCCGCTCCAATCAACTCAGTAAATAAAACACAAAATGTACCGAACCTTGCTAAAACAGCCTTTTTTCAATAAAGGTATTTCAATCTGAAATAAGGCTATCTAAATGGTCAAAAAACGATGGATAGGATACAGAAATAGCTTCTTTCTGATGAAGCTGAACTTCGCCCTTTGAAATGGCAGCAGCAACTGCCAGCATCATGCCGATCCGATGGTCTCCATGACTTGAGACAGTTCCTCCTGAAAGAGATGATTTTCCCCTGATTACCATTCCATCTTCTGTAGCAGTAATCACGGCTCCAAGCTCGGAGAGTTCATTGACAACCGTATCAATGCGATTCGTTTCCTTGACCTTAAGTTCCTCTGCATCCTTAATTACTGTTTCTCCCTCTGCTTGTGTTGCGAGAAGGGCAATAATAGGAATTTCATCGATCAGCCGGGGAATGAGTGCCCCTTCTATAACGGTTCCTTTAAGATTAGAAGTTCTGATGGTAATATCCCCTGCAGGCTCGGCTGATCCATTTTCATACGGCTTAATGCTGAAATCTGCACTCATCTGTTTCAGCACTTCAAGGATGCCGGTTCTTGTAGGATTCAGTCCAACGTTTTTTAATGTAATTTCACTATTAGGCACAATGGCTCCTGCAGCCAGAAAGAAGGCAGCAGAAGATATGTCACCGGGAACATGAATTTCTGTCCCTGTCAGTGTTTGGCCTCCTTTAACCCGAATGATTTGCCCGTCTGCTTCAACTTGCCCGCCAAATTGTGTGATCATTCTTTCCGTATGATCACGTGTCTTCACAGGTTCAATAATGATTGTTTCCCCGCTGGCCTGCAGGCCGGCAAAGAGCAGGGCTGATTTAACCTGTGCACTGGCGACAGGAAGCTCATATGTTATTCCTGACAAAGGGCCGCCAATGACTGATAAAGGGGTAAATTCTCCATTCTTCCTGCCATGAATCTTCGCACCAAATAAACTTAGTGGCGCGGTCACTCTTGTCATCGGCCTTTTTGCGATTGATTCATCACCGATAAGGACTGAATGGAACGGACGGCCAGCCAGAATCCCCATCATAAGGCGTATCGTTGTACCGGAATTGCCAACGTCCAGAATACCTGCAGGTTCCTGTAATCCATCCATTCCCTGCCCCAAAATTGTAACTTTATTGCCTTCCTGTTCAATAGTTACACCCAGCTTGCGGAAGCATGCTATCGTGCTTAGGCAGTCCTCACCGAGCAGGAAATTGGTTACAACAGTCTTTCCCTTTGCAATTGATCCAAACATCACAGATCGATGAGATATGGATTTATCACCTGGTACCGCAATTTCTCCGCTTAATCCTTTAAGATTTGTCCTTAAATTTGCCGGAATCATATTAATCACCCTTTGCTGGTTTATAAAGGTCTTTCCTCCTGCACTATAGACCGATGGTTGTTTCATAGCTTGTATATTGTTCTAAGCAATTAATGGCTCGTTCCCGGTCCTCTTCCGTTTGAAAGCTTATTACCAGAACTCCATAAATTTCTTCTCTTGTCTCCAGGATTCGAATATTCGTTATGCTGATTTCTTCCTTAGCCAAATATCCAGTGATTTCTGAAATGACACCAGGGTAGTCCGGTACATCCACGAACAGATCATAAAATGACGGAATAGCCCCTTTTTCTTTTCGCGGCAGTTCATCCCTGAACATTTTTGCATGGGAAAAATATTCAAATATACCCTCACTGTTTTCCTGTTTGAGGATAGATTTTACTATCTCCATTTCACCCTGCCAATCCTCCATTAACTTAAGCAGCACTTCTTTATTCTGAAGAAGAATATCCCTCCACATAGCAGGGCTGCTGGAGGCAATCCTGGTAATATCCCTAAAGCCTCCAGCTGCCAGTCTCGGAATCAGCTTGTGCGAACGGCTTGTTTTTTCTGCCTGATGGACAAGGGAAGCAGCTATCATATGCGGAAAATGGCTGACGATCCCGGTTATATAATCATGTTCATCGGGAGATATGGTAAGAAATTTCGCTTTCGTCCCTGAGAGCCATTCTTTTAACCTTTCAATCTCTGCCGGAGAAATATGTTCCTCTGGAGTGAGCAGATAAAAGGCATTCTCAAAAAGCAAATCTTTTGCTGCAGTGACACCGCTCTTATGGGAGCCAGCCATTGGATGCCCTCCGATAAAAGTAATTCCTTTTTCCTTTAGTACCTTGGCACAGCTGACAATTTCTTTTTTCGTGCTGCCTGCATCCGAAATGATGACGCTGCTTTTCAATTCACATTCTTTTAAAATATGTATAATTTTTTGAGTTTCCCGTACAGGTGCAGCTATTAAAATTAAATCTGCGTCCCTTGCCCCATCTTTAATAGTAGCAGAAATTTCATCTGCGGCCCCCAGCATTTGGGCAAGGCGCCCCTGCTCTTTATTTACATCAAAGCCAATGATCATGCTTTCACTATGTTTTCTTTTAATTGATAAGGCCAAAGAACCTCCGATCAAACCAAGGCCAATAATAAAGATCTTCCCTCTCATCCTCTCACCGCCTTTATTAAAAATAATTCAGAGGCATCATTATGCCTCTGAATGGATATCAAAAAGTATATAATACTGCCAGCCAAATAAATTACCTACAATGCTGCAGCCTGCTTTGCAAGATATTGATCCATTGCTGCAAGCACACCATCATTCTGTTCCTTAGAACCTACCGTGACACGGACATAGCCCTGAAAGCCAAGTGCCTTGCCGGACCGGACGATATACCCTTTTTCAAGTAAAAATTGAAACACCTCATCCGAATCGGCATTAAAATTGATTAATATGAAATTTCCCTGTGAAGGATAATATTCCAGTCCATGCTCTTCACAGAAAGCATAGAATTGTTCTAGCCCTTCGCGATTTTTCCGTCTGCACTCTTCAATGAAATTCTGATCCCCTATGGCTGCAGCAGCGGCAGCCTGAGCAAACTTGTTTACATTAAATGGCTCTCGTACCGGTTCGAGGGCTTTGATCGTTTGAGGATTTGCAATTCCATAGCCTACCCGAAGGCTTGCTAAGCCATAAATTTTCGAGAATGTACGCAGGACAATCAAATTTTCGTAATTCGGGATTAAATCCAGTGTATTGCAGTAATCCTCTGCTGTGACATATTCATAATAAGCCTCATCAAGGACAACCAATACATCTTGAGGCACCTTTTGCAGGAATGAAAGTAATGCCGGCTCATTAATATAGTTCCCTGTCGGATTGTTTGGACTGCACACCCATACTATAGCTGTTTTTTCATCGATGGCAGCCAGCATTCCATCAAGATCATGCTCCCCTTCAACTAATGGAATTTCCCTGATTTCCGCACCTTCTATCACAGCATTATGCCTATATTGGGGAAATGTTGGCGCCGCCATAACAGTATTGGTTTCCGGACTTAATAAAGCTCTGGAAATCATTTGAATAATTTCATCCGAGCCATTGCCAAAAATCAGCTGATCTTCCTGTATGCTTAAGTGCCCAGCCAAAACCGACCGCAGCTCATAAGCATAGCCATCGGGATACAGGGCAAAAAATGATGGCGACTGATTCATAGTAAAAAGAACTTTTTCAGAACATCCAAAAGGATTTTCATTTGAAGCAAGCTTAACTATTTGATCCAGGCCATATTCCTTTTTAACTTGATCAATTGATTTTCCCGGCTGGTAAGGAGTTAAATTCAACAGCTGTTCCTTCCATTTCATTCAAATCCACCTCTTTTTTTATCGCTTTCACTAATTATCGTATTAAAGCATTATTGATCTGCTCCTATATTATCACAAAACTCTCCACTAAGGAGAGTTCGCGGTGTTTAGATCTGGCCGAAGCTTGATGGCTCCACGCAAATAAATATGGCGGATATTCTGCTGAGGTGCATCTGTATTCACATGCATCATAACCCGGATACAATTAGGGAGTGATCCTTCGACAGGTATTTCGCTCATGCACATGACCGGAACATATGTCCAGCCCTCTATTGAACGCATTGCCTTTGCGGGAAAGGCTGCTGTTAATTCTTCCGTAACGGATATAAAGACAGAAGCTACATCCTCTGATACAATATTATTCTCCTGAATCATTTGCCTGATCAGCAGCTCAGTCGCTTCTAATATCTCTGCCTCACAATTCTGATCTACGGTGACGGCTCCCCTCACCCCTCGGATCAATTGCAGCACCTCCCAAAGCTGATTTGTCAGCCTTTTTATCTCTTAGTCATTTAGTCAAGCCTATTTATTTTGTAAAAAGAGCAAGCTCCCGCAAAATCAGGTCATCAGAAACCTGATATATGACAGGCTTGCCCACTTCCTCTAAAAGAACATAGCGAACATTCTGGCCTTCTGATTTTTTATCCTGCTTCATACGCTCCAGCAGTTTTGAATGTGATAAATCTTCCGGGAGATCTGTTTTGTAGCCAAGCTGATCAAGCCAGCGCTTGAATTCGTTAACATCAAAGCAAAGATCCAGCAGTGTTTTACTTAATTGAAGTGCGAATAACATTCCTACTGCAACAGATTCGCCATGTGTCCATTCTCCATAGCCTTTCTCCGCTTCAATTGCATGGCCCAGGGTATGGCCAAAATTCAGAAATGCCCGAACGCCTGCTTCCTTTTCATCCTCTGCAACGATCCTGCCTTTGATCTCTATTCCCTTTGTAAGCATCTTACTTAATTCACCAGAGGGAAGGCTCTCAAGGGTATGGATGTTGTTTTTAAGGTTCAAATAAAAGTTCATATCATCTATCAGGCTATGCTTAATGACTTCTGCAAATCCTGAGCGCATCTCTTTTTGAGGCAGAGAGTCAAGAAATGCCAGGTCATAAAATACTGCCTGGGGCTGGTAAAAAGACCCCACCATATTTTTTCCTGAAGGATGGTTGATGGCAACCTTTCCTCCAACAGCGCTATCATGTGCCAATATGGTAGTAGGAATCTGAATGAAGGGTATCCCCCTCATAAATGTGGCAGCCGCAAAACCTGCCAAATCTCCGACAGCCCCCCCGCCAAACGCCAGGATAAGAGATTTTCGGTCAAGTTTATGCTCAAGGGCAAATGACAAGCATTGGTAGTAAACTTCAAAGGTTTTAGCTTTCTCGCCGCTCGGCACTGTACAGACTTTTGCCTCCATCCCCGTAAGTGCTGCTTTCAGCTTTGGCAGATGTAAGTCACGAACCGTTTCATCCGTGATGATCATTATATTCGTCAAGGCCGGAAAAGTATCTTTAATATATGATCCCAATCCCTCAATCGCTGCAGTCCCTATATAAACCGGATAGGTCCTGTCAGATGTTTTGATTAAAATCCTTTTCATTAAAACTCCCTCGCAAATTGCCTTTGCTGTTCAACCGAAGCTTTTAATGTTTCAAACCGGTCTGAATAGAACTGATCCACAATGGCTGAAGCCAATTCCCAGGCAATCACATTTTCTGCAACGACTGCAGCTGCCGGTACTGCACAGCTGTCAGAACGCTCTATGCTTGCTGAGAAGGGTTCCTTTGTTTCAATATCGACACTTTGCAGCGGTTTATAGAGAGTCGGTATTGGCTTCATTACTCCTCTGATGACGATAGGCATTCCCGTTGACATGCCCCCTTCTAAGCCGCCAAGGCGGTTCGTTTTCCGATAATAGCCTTTATCCGGGTCCCATGCGATTTCATCATGAACTTCACTTCCAGGCTTCCTTGCGGCTTCAAAACCTATGCCAAACTCCACACCTTTAAAAGCATTGATGCTCACCATTGCACCTGCAAGCTTCGAATCAAGCTTTCGGTCATAGTGTACATAACTTCCAACTCCCGGAGGCATTCCTTCAACAATAACCTCCACTACTCCGCCAATGGAATCGCCATTTTCCTTGGCGGAATCAATGGCATCCATCATTTTTTGGGCGGCAGCCTGATCCAGACAGCGAACAGGCGATTCTTCTGTAATTTCCTTTAGCTCCTTAAGTGAAGAATAATCTCTTTTGCCTGAAACAACCCCGCCAATTTCAATAACATGTGCTGCAACCTCAATCCCCAGCTGAGAAAGCAGTTTTTTTGCAGCTGCACCGGCAGCCACTCTCACTGTGGTTTCTCTGGCTGAAGATCGCTCTAATACATTTCTCATATCCCTGTGCCCATATTTTAGGGCTCCATTTAAATCAGCATGGCCTGGGCGAGGACGGGAGATTTTTCTTTTCACTTCAGCCTCATCCTCAGGATTAAGAGGGTCCTGGCCCATAATTTTTGTCCAGTGCTTCCAATCATTATTCTCAACAACAAGTGCTACCGGGGATCCCAGTGTGTATCCATGCCTGATCCCCGCTGTTATTTGAACAGTATCTTTTTCAATTTGCATCCTTCTGCCTCTGCCATAGCCTTTCTGGCGTCTGGCAAGCTCTTCATTTATATCTGAATCTACGAGCGGCATTCCTGCTGGCAGCCCTTCTATTATAGTGGTCAGCTGCGGTCCGTGAGATTCACCAGATGTAAGATATCTCAAAACTCTTTCCCCCTTCAACTCATTAAAGGATTATGTATCAATATAACATAATGATAAATATAAGAATAGATAAAATTGAAAATTCCTATAATATTTTATTTCTTCTTATGAATGGAGTCATTTTAACACGAATAGTTATTTACTACCAAACTAAAAAAGCAAAAGAAAAGAGGATGACCGAAATCATCCCCTTGTGTTATCATTCTTTTCTATAAAAGAAAGTTTCAGCAGATGCCAGGTGATAGCGCCCTGAGTTAAAAATCTGTTCAGTGCTCCCAACAAAGAATATGCCATCTTTTCTTAATGCGCCGCTGAATTTATGATAAAGCTGATCCTTTGCTTCCTCTGTAAAATATATGAGAACGTTCCTGCATACAATTAGATCAAACGGACCGCCAAAATCATCTGAAAGGAGATTTTGTTTTTTAAAGCTTACTGTCCGTTTTATATCCTCGGATATTTTATAGAAACTTCCTTCTCGCTTAAAAAATTTTTGTCTCATCTTGTCAGGAACTTCATTAAGCGAACGCTCAGGGTAAATACCCATCCACGCCCTTGCCAGGGCATTTTCATCAATATCTGTTGCAGTAATCCTGATTTGGGATATTGGCAGCATTTTTGATAAAATCATAGCAATTGTATAAGGCTCTTCACCAGTGGAACAGGCCGCACTCCAGATTTTCAGATTCCGATTTTGATCTAATAGTCCAGGCAGGATGTTTTTTTCGAGCACCTCCCATCTTTGTGCATTCCGGTAAAATTCGGAAACATTTATTGTCATCCTATCCAAAAAATCATTCAGCAGTTCTCTATCCTTGACTATCGCGCTAAAAAAATTTCCAAATGATTGAAAACCTTTTTTCTCATACAGGGATATAAGCCTTCTCTTCATTTGAGCTTCTTTGTACAGAGAAAGATCAATTCCTGTTTTTCTTTTTATATTTTGAATAAATTCCTGATAATCGTCTGCCATTCTATTTCCCCTCTGATATTTACCGGTGAGCTTTTGTCTTTAATCGTTATGCCCATCCAGCTGAAGTAATGAATTCGGTTACAAAAAAAGCACTTGTCATGGACAAGTACTTTTAAGAATATTAGTTAATCCAGTCATTCATTAATTTTTTGTATTCCACTTTTTCTTCTTCTTTGAAGAAAAGGCCAATTTCACGTTCTGCACTTACAGGTGAATCGGATCCATGGATTACATTTTTTCCAACTGTAATGCCGAAATCTCCGCGGATTGTTCCAGGAGCAGCATCTTTAGGATTTGTTGAACCCATCATCTGACGAGCTGTTGCGATAACATTTTCGCCTTCCCATACCATTGCGAAAACTGGTCCGGATGTAATAAAGTCAACAAGCTCTCCAAAGAACGGACGCTCTTTATGCTCTCCATAATGCTCTTCAGCAAGTTCCTGGCTTATGCTCATTAGCTTGCCGCCTACTAGCTGAAAGCCTTTCTTTTCGAAACGGGAAACGATTTCTCCGATTAGATTGCGCTGTACACCGTCTGGTTTAACCATTAAAAAAGTTCTTTCCATTGAATTCCACTCCTAAAACTTATGTATAGTTATAATGTTAATCCACGAAAATATTAACATTGTTTTGAAAATTTAGCAACAGGAATTTGAAAGCGCTTATAATTTTAACTTCCACAAAACATAAATTGCCGGCACCTGGAAGAGTGCTGGCAATTAGTACAATAAATTAAAATTTTCTTTTGCCTATAAATTTTGCAATATCCCGCAAAGCTTTCTTGGACCTGGAATGAGGAAGCTCTTCGAGTACCCCTAAGGCTTTCTGCAGATATTTATCACTAATTTGCAGAGATTTTTCAATTGCACCAGAGTCTTTCACCAAGGCAATTATGTTCTCTATATCACTTCGTTCAGTTCCTTCATGAACTCTCCTGATTTGTTCGGAGATGCTATGATCATCCATTGCAAATAAAGCAGGAAGCGTAATATTTCCCTGATGGAGATCTCCCCCTGCAGGCTTGCCAAGTTCTTTTTCTGTACCGACAAAATCCAGGACATCGTCAATGATCTGATAGGACATTCCCACAAAATAGCCGAATTTAAAAAGTTTTTTATGTATATCTTCCTCTACATTTGCCGCAATTCCGCCAAGCTGACAGCTCACGGCAATCAGCATGGCTGTTTTCCTTTTAATTCTCCGGAAATATGTCCTGATATTCTGGTCATAGTTATACTTATCTTTAATTTGCTCTATTTCACCTATACACAGCTCAACAAGTGTATGAGAGAGAATTTTATGGGCATGCGGATTTTCCACATTTGTTATTAATTCCAGCGCGCGCGCAAAAATATAATCACCGGTATACATGGCAATCTTATTATCCCATTTTGCTTTAATGGTAGGCTGTCCCCGGCGCAGTTCTGCATCATCAATAACATCATCATGGACAAGCGACGCCATATGGATAAGCTCCAGTGATACAGCTACGTTTTTAATTTTATCAATATCATATTCTCCGAACTTCGCAGCCAGCAAAACGAAAACTGGGCGGATTCTTTTCCCCCCGGCCTGCAGCAGATGCAGGGAAGCCTGATGCAATAGGGGAGACTCAGCTTTAATCGTCTCCTCCAGCTCGTTCTCTATAACAGTTAAATCTGAATTTAAAAATGAATACATCATTTTCAATTTCATCGCTTACTCACCCAGCTTATCGATCCCGTCTGATCTATTCTCTATCTTCCATGAGAAACATACAGAACAAGTATTATTTTTATTTCGTTCCAATGTGTACGGCAGCCACTCCGCCGCTATAAGGCTTGAATATAACGTTTTTAAAGCCTGCTTCTTCGAACATTCCTGCAAGTTCTTTCATTCCGGGAAAGTCTCTCGCTGATTCCTGCAGCCAGGAATATTCATTAAAGCTTTTGGCAAAAAGCTTTCCGAACATAGGCATAATAAAACGGAAGTAGAAATAATATGCCTGCTTGTATCCAAACAGTGTTGGCTGAGAAGTCTCCAGACACACCGCTAAACCGCCCGGCTTTACAACACGGTGCATTTCTTTTAACACCTGCAGATAATCCGGAACGTTGCGCAGACCGAAACCGATTGTAACATAATCAAAAGAATTGTCAGCAAAAGGAAGCTCCATTGCATTACCATGCACAAGCTCCACTTGCTTCAGTTTCCGATCCTTGATTTTTTCCTCGCCGATTTTCAGCATATTCTTGCTGAAATCCAAGCCTACCACTTTACCGCTTTCACCTACCGCTTCAGCGAGTGCAATGGACCAATCGGCTGTACCGCAGCATACATCAAGAGCTTTTGCACCTTTTTGAACATTCATCTTTTTCATTGTATCTTTTCGCCATCTTAAATGCTGCTGAAAGCTGATAACCGAATTCATTTTATCGTAGTTGTCATAAATCTTTTCAAATACGCTATGGACACGTTCTTCTTTTGATTGCTGCATATTTTATCCTTCTTCCACAAAAGTTTTAGCCACAGACTGATTATTATTGAAAATGCAGTGAATACGCTCTTCTAATAATTCATTTACCATAGGAAATTCCAGCAGTGATTGATCGACAATATTCTTTGAGAAATCAATATACCTGTCGCAAATGAGAATCAGATATTTCCGCTGCTCAGCAGACATCTCTTTCACTTTCGGGAAAGTCAGCTTTTTAAGCGCTTCAAAAACAACTGAGGTGCCATCCTTCATGAACTGCTGCTTCTCCATAATCAGACGCTTAATGAATAAAAGATTGGATATAACGTCATTCCATGCTGCTTTGCTGAATGCGTCAGCCAGCTTTTCAAAAAGTGACGACTCTATTTTCCTGACCGAATTCATCAGAGTGTCGACCGCTTCAGGAGATTTCTGATATAGGGAAATTTTATGCTCATTTACATCTTTGATCCCATCTGCGAAGGCTCTGATCATTTTGATATCATCAAAAGCTGCGAGAATCTTATAATATAATCCGCTGTAATAAACACCTGCAAGGACAGTAAGCTGTCTATGTTTAAGACCTTTGTCTTCAGTTTCATCGTTCTTAACAAGTTCATGGGTATCAAGGGCGATTTGGATAAGCATTGCAGTTACTGCATATTTTTCTGCTTTCGAGTCAGGTATCTCCATATCATCCAGTAAAGAGATAAAAAGCAGAAGCTTGTCTTCATCAATAACAGGTGAATCAATATACCTGAGTAGATAAGGGTGGTTAACTTTTTTTTCAATCTGTTCTTTCACATCTGCTAATTTAATCTTCACATCATGCATGCCATCACCCTTGTTTCCCCTTAATTTTCATTTTCAACCACTATTTCTCCATGTGAATACTGCGACAAAGAGAACGGATACAAAACACCTTACACATTCTTATCTATTTTTAGCCAATTCATTGTTTCCTATTAAATATAAAACGGGCAAAAAAAACCTTTTACCCGGTATCTTGTATTCAAGAGAATTAATCAAGCAGAGACAATTATATCACAAATGACAGGAACATGTCAGGACATTATCTTATGAAAATATTCTGCTCTTCTATTCCGGGGGAAAGCTATTTCTTAGCCTCACTTTCGAGTTCTCCATAGTTTGTCATAATCCTTGCATTCCCCCTGATCTTAATCGCAGAAGTATGCTCCGTAAATTGCGCAATCATTACTTCTCCCTGGTCAAGTTTTTCTGAATGGTGGAATCTTGTATCAGAGCCTCTTGTTAACCCTATGACATTAACACCGTCTTCTTTGGCCTTTATTACAATATAATCATTTCCTGATGGATTTTTCTTTTCCATTCATACCTTCCTTTGCTAAATGTTGTGATTGATAATTATTTACAAAAAAAGGCTAAAAGTTTTATCTTTCAGCCTTTGACCTTTTTATTGCCTGAACCCATTCATGAACAGAGTCCATATTTATTATTTTATCAGCGAAAGGACTTCAGCACGTGCTCTTGCATCTTCTGCAAACACGCCTCTAACTGCTGATGTCACCGTTTTTGAACCGGGCTTTTTAACTCCGCGCATTGTCATGCACATATGTTCTGCTTCGACAACAACCATTACACCATGCGGTTCAAGCTTTTCCAGGATGGAATTTGCTACAGTAGATGTAATGCGTTCCTGAAGCTGAGGACGTTTTGCAACTGCCTCTACAGCTCTGGCGAGTTTGCTTAAACCTGTTACTCTGCCATTTCGCGGGATGTAAGCTACATGGGCAACACCAAAGAAAGGCACAAGATGATGTTCACACATAGAGTAGAATGGAATATCTTTAACTAAAACAAGTTCTTCATGGTCTTCGCCAAATACTGTTTCAAAGTATTCTTTAGGATCCTGGTTAAGCCCCATAAAAACTTCTTCATACATTTTTGCTACACGCTTTGGTGTATCAAGAAGTCCCTCACGATTCGGGTCTTCACCGATTGCTTCTAATATTAAACGCACCGCATCTTCTATCTGGGCGCGATTTACCTCTGCCATAATTATGCCTCCTATGTATTAACACTGTGGTAATAATATGTTCATATTAGCATAACCCCCTCATTCAGGCAAAACTGAAACTTCTTTCTATGAGTAAAATTAAATGCCTGAAATAGGGTGAATCTTCTGCTTTCTGAAGGACTGTAATGCAAAAAGAAAAAACCGCGAATATATTTCGCGGTTTTTAGCTCAAGCATAAGCTTTAAGCACTTGTATGTAGATTATTTAACTGCATCTTTAAGCGCTTTGCCTGGTTTGAAAGCAGGAACTTTGCTTGCAGCGATTTCGATTTCTTCGCCATCGAGTAAGAACCCCCCGCCTTGCTGTGTTACCACAGTAGGTTTGGTTGAACTTCTCGCAGAACCGTACGTGCAACTCTCGAAGCATACGGCTCCCCATCCGAACAACTTAACTATTTTACAGTGACCCTGTGTGTATTTTCCAATGACAATCCTTACACACTATTAGGGTTTTCCTATTTCGTGCTATCATTTCTTCCATCCAATAACTCTTTTTGGATTTCTTTTTCAAATCCTTTAGTTTATTGACGTGGTGGACGTGAAATTCACCATCGATGTCGAAGCTTCCGCAAATTTCACATTCACACGCTGATAGCCTTTTTTCAAGCTCTGTGCGTCCTCTAAATTTCATGAGGTTAAATACCTTGTCAACGTTCACATCAGTGTTAGGAGTCAATTTTGAGCGTTTAATGGGGTCATGGAAGAAGAGCATTGTCTTTTTACCTTTTTTGGTTTCATAGACAGTTCCCCAATGTTTCCCAATTCTCATTGATTCCTTAATTTTTCCTACCGATGACTTGCGTTTTCTGGCAATTGTGCCTAGACAACTGTATTCAAGAGCATAAATTAGCGTAGACATTTGTCTGTGAATGTTTTTCGCTATTTTGAAATAGTTGTAAATACCTCTAATCTCACTATTAACAGTTAGAAGTAACTCCAAATCAGATAGATTAGTTAAACTATAACGTGCAACTGGTTTCCAACTGCCATCTTTCTTAAACACGATTGCTCTGGCATTTTTGAGCCAATTTATTGCGTAATCGTGTGGCATGTAAAATTCCAAATTGCCATTGGCTTTTCTCATACTTCCGTGACTATAACTTGCCTTTTCGATTTTAGGCACTCTTTTAGTGATTTCAAATCCAAGAAATTTTGCTCTATCGGATATGTGAGTCACTAATGTCTTTTCTTCCGATAAGTCCAAGTCTAGTTCCGTTTTGAGAAATTTGCCGACTTTTCTTTTTATTCTCTCTGCATCTTCTTTTGACCCAATTATTCCAATTAGAAAATCATCAGCATATCTCACGTATCTAAGTCTTTTGAACGACACATCTTCAGGGTCATAATATGGTATTTTTAGGAGTTCTTGTTCTAGTGTTTTTATTTCCTTTAATGTTTCTTCATTTGGATTGTTTTTGTATTTCACTCTTCTTCGATGTAATTTCGAAGAAATCCTTTGGTATTCTTTGTTGGTTTTCCTCTTATATGTGCCTTTTTCAAAGCCATCTCGAAGGTTTTCCATATATTTATCCAATTCATGCAAATATATATTTGCCAGAATAGGACTCATAATCCCTCCTTGCGGAGTTCCTGAATACGTCTTGTGATATACCCAATCTTCCATGTATCCACATTTTAGAAACTTGTTAATCAGTCTTAGAAATTTTTCATCCTTGATTCTTTTCTCAAGTAATTTAAGAAGAATATGATGACTGATGTTATCGAAACACCCTTTGATATCTCCTTCTATAAACCATTTAACTCCTGTAAACGTGATGTCAATTTCCCTAATTGCCGTGTGACAGCTTCTTTTGGGTCTGAATCCATGCGAAGAGTTCTTGAATATTGGTTCATATATCGCTTCCAGAACTTGCCTAATTACTTCTTGAACTAGTTTGTCCTTGAAGTTCGGCATTCCTAGAGGTCTTTTCTTTCCGTTTTTCTTAGGAATATAGACCCTTCGTAGTGGAGTTGGTTCGTAAGTTTCATCTTTAATTTTCTCGATGATTCTTTCGATGTCTTTGTTACTGAACCCGCTGAGTGCAGTTCCGTCACTACCGACAGTTCCAGCTCCACTATTCGCGTATAATTTCCCAATAGCCCTCAAGTAAAAGTCTTCGTTATATAGGTTCCTGATGATTCTTTCGAACCTATAACTTTCATCTATCGCTTGGGTAGTTAAGCCGTTCAATACGTCTTCTGAATTCCTCATAGTGTCTCACACACTCCTTCTAGAATTGTATTGAACTGTTCGAACTATCCCCCTTCGCCATGTAATAGGCTTTCCCTATCTCGGACTACTATGGGGATTCTGTTGCCATATTAAGTTTTCATAGGTCGCATTTCTTGGTTTCCCTTGAAATCACTCCTAATAGCTTCATTCGATGAAGCACCTTAACTTAGGCAATCCATCGTTATCCACTATGGCTTGGAAAATGTTGATTTTCGGTTGGAACTTTCGCTCTTGAACTTATATTAAGTCTGTGTCTACTTTGAATAGATGAAAAACCGCCAAACCGGGTACAGTTTTTCCTAGTAGAAAATGGGACTATATCTCATTAACCCATCTGCCAACCCAATGCCACCGAGCTATTCTTCACGCAGTATAGCATTCAACCTTATATCAACTTGGCGTTGGTTCTCAGTCGCAAGTTATGAGTCCTTGACTTGAACCTTTTCACGACATACTGTTGTCCTTATATTGGGTTTCCCCGCAAAGTGAGTCGTTCGCCTATGACCATCTATTATGTCATACGATTCCATGCATCGTTTTCCTTAGTGGACGCGTACTTTCGTTCATTGTCTTCCTTAATTAAGAAGCCATTTGGGAAAGCACTTCGATGCGTGCAGTTTGCGGGTTGCGTCCTTTGCGGGCAGCACGTTCGCGAACTTCAAAGTTTCCGAAACCGATTAGTTGTACCTTATCACCATTTTTCAAAGCATCAAGGATTGTATCGAAAACAGCATCAACTGCTTTAGTCGCGTCTTTTTTAGAAAGTTCGCCAGCCTCAGCAACTGCGTTAATTAGTTCTGTTTTGTTCATGCCTTTCACCTCCTCCCAAATATGGATAAAACCCAGTAAAATAAGATTCCTTACATACATTTGTAAACAAAATTACTGAATTCTATACGTTATGGCGTGTTTTTGTTTAACAAGCCTTATAATAAATGATAAATTGAAATTTTTCAATCAAAAAATCATTATAATCCCTTTTAAAATAAGGGTTTTGGCCGCCATAACGGTAATTCTGTTAAAAGATTATCACAATCAAATGCTGTTATCAAGAATATTTCATGATTTAATGGGAATCTTTTCTTATTTGCAACATATTTGTAATACGCTGACCTCGTTTAATTACCCTTAGCAGGCGGGTTGAAACATATTTTTTCAAATTGCAAGTGCCATTTCCTTTAAGGAGGTCAGGGTTCTGACTTTGAACATTGGATTTTAGCTTTTTGTGTCCGAAGTTGCCACTGGTTCTGACTCTGAGCACTGGTTTTTCTA
>NZ_BCUY01000083.1 GCF_001591465.1 Cytobacillus firmus NBRC 15306 | reverse complement strand
GATATAACATCCTCCTTAAAAGATTTGCAGATTTATTTTAAGGGCAGCTCTTCCTGCCCGTTATATATATTACATATCCTCTCTGAGATTTTTTAAACATGTAGGCAAGAATGATAGATTATGGCATGATAGCCAATGGGTATGAGAATAACAGTTCAAATAAAAGGAGGGAGAGTTGGCAAATGAAGCGTATCTTAAGGAATGACTGGCAGGAAATTTTGGCAGAGGAGTTCGAGAAACCCTATTATCTTCATCTTCGTGAATTTTTGAAAAAGGAATATGAGGAGCAGACTATTTATCCGAAGCAGGAGGATATATTCAATGCACTCCAATATACAGCTTATAAAGATGTAAAGGCAGTGATATTGGGGCAGGATCCGTATCATGGACCGGGGCAGGCACATGGATTAAGCTTTTCGGTTCAGCCTGATGTAAAGCTGCCTCCTTCACTGAAAAATATATTCAAGGAAATGCAGGAGGATCTGGGCTTTGAAGTGCCAGATAATGGCTATCTATTAAAGTGGGCTCAAGAAGGGGTGCTGCTTCTTAATACCGTTCTGACCGTCCGCAAAGGGCTGGCGCATTCGCATAAAGGGCAAGGGTGGGAAGCGTTCACCGACACGGTTATACAAAAATTGAATGAGCGGGAAGAGCCCGTCATTTTTATATTGTGGGGCAAACCGGCACAGGAAAAAGAAGTGCTGATTGATGCTTCCAGACACTTGATCATAAAATCGCCGCATCCCAGCCCGTTTTCGGCAAGAAAAGGGTTCTTTGGGAGCAGGCCATTTTCAAGGACGAATGAAATCTTACAGAAGCTTGGAGAGGAGCCAATTGACTGGCAGATTCATAATCTCTGATTCTTTTCGCCATGTTTCACGTGAAACATACCGTTTTATGCAAGAAGTGCTCGAAATATGCTCTGTGCACAAAGGAGAAAAACAAATGAGTTCACAGAAAATCGATTGTTTTAAATGCAAATATTTCTATGTGACCTGGGACCGGAACTATCCAAAAGGCTGCAGGGCCTTTCAGTTTAAAACAAGGCATATGCCCTCACTCGAAGTTTTCCGGGCATCCGGCCATCCCTGTTTGCGTTTTGAAAAGAAAACCTGATAAACTTGATATGCTGGTCATTCTGGCCGCTTTTAGGCAGGTTGTTTCCATCCCCGAGTGCCGGGGATGGACAAGGGCTGCTTTTTTACAGAAAGAGGTGTAGAGGGTGAATATCTCTGTTCAGAAGCTATTAGGGAAGATGGAAAAGGAATTGCTGGAAGCGAAAAGCAGCTCTTCCGACGCCAGAATCAGGGAAAGAGTGCAGGCGATCAAGTCGTTATGCGAGCTGATTTTGGATGAGTCGGATGCAGGAAGTGCGGCTGCTGTTTCGACTATTAGCCATACATACAGTGCGCCGCCGGCAGCTCAGCCAGCGAATCTGCAGCCAAAGAAAATGCAGATGGATGATGAGGCGAACGGCGATTCATTGTTAGATTTTTAATAAAAGGATAAGAGGTGCAGGGGACTATGAAGCTATTTATAATAATTGGGGCTATTAATGCCTTTTTATCAGTCGCATTGGGGGCTTTCGGAGCTCATGGACTCGAAGGAAGAGTGGAGCCGAAGTATTTGGAAACATGGCAAACAGGTGTAACCTACCAGATGTTCCATGCAACAGGCCTTTTGATCATTGGCGTTCTGCTTGGCAAGCTGCCGGCAACATCTTTATTAACCTGGTCAGGCTGGCTGATGGTGATCGGCATCATCCTGTTCTCAGGAAGCTTATATGTGCTGACTTTAACGAAAATCAGCGTGTTCGGTGCCATCACGCCGCTTGGCGGAGTCTCATTCCTTGCGGCCTGGGTGCTGCTGATCATTGCGGCAGTAAAATACTTGTAAAAGGAAGGAGCTTTGACTTGGGGTCAAAGCTCCTTTTTCTTGCGGAAGCTGGCCAGTTCCAGGCATTTTCAGCCGTCAAAAGCCGGGACTTTCCTGTTACCTCGGCGAATACTGCGATAATCCCTGTCCTCCGCCAAATGGATATTCATATTCGATCTCCTCATCAAACGTCACATAGTCTAAGTAGATCATCGGAAGGAGGATGCGCTGGCCTGTTTGAGGATCGCTCAGAATCAGGTGATCCCGCCCGGCCGCCTCAATGAGGCCTTTGAATATTTTGGCGTTCCATTCCGTGTTGTTCTCAAATGTGGCATATACAGTCGCAAGTTTCCCTTTGTTCAGGCGAAGAATGTTTTCGATATAGGATTGTTCTAGCGGAAGCATGCCCGGAATAGATGGTGCAGCTGCCATGCCGCCCATTCCGCCGTTTGCGCCTGCACCCGGAAACATTCCGCCCGAGCTCGCATTTGGCATGGCTCCGCCTGTTTGCGCCGGCTGAAACTGCGGCTGGCCCTGAAAGTTCTGCGGCATTTGAGTGCCGTCGCTGTAACGCTGCTGGTAACCATAATAAGGGTATTGACCATAATTTGATTGACTCAATTTAGTCCCTCCTAAGTATTAAAATCAGCATTTTCTATCCGCGTTTTTGAGAATAGGCTCCTGCGGGTTGGATTTAAAATAGAAACTCACTATTTCATTACTATGTAGGGGCATGTTTTTTTATAACCGGAAGAAAAAGAAAAACTCCCAGCCGAAGCCGGGAGTTATGATCATTATATGTGAAGGAACTTTTCTACTTTGTCCTCTTCCAGGATGTTTCCAACGAAGAAAGAGCCGAATTCGCCGTAGCGGGCACTTACTTCATCAAAGCGCATTTCATAAACAAGCTTTTTGAATTGAAGAACATCATCAGAGAAAAGGGTAACGCCCCATTCGTAATCGTCGAAGCCGACTGAACCTGTGATGATCTGCTTTACCTTGCCGGCATACTGGCGGCCGATCATGCCATGGCTGCGCATCATATTGCGGCGGTCTTCCATCGGAAGCATGTACCAGTTGTCATTGCCCTGGCGGCGCTTGTCCATCGGATAGAAGCAGACATGCTTTGCTTTTGGAAGTTCAGGGTAAAGGCGTGCCAGGATCTGCGGATTCTGGTATGGATCTTCTCCTGCCGGCAGGTAGTTGCTCAGCTCGACAACAGACACATATGAATGAGCCGGAATCGTGAATTCAGCTAACTTGGTTTTGTTGAATTCGTTTTCAATTTCATTGAGCTCTTCCATTGTAGGTCTTAAGATCATCATCATAAAATCAGCTTTTTGGCCGACAATTGTATAAAGGGCATGGCTGCCGTTTTTCTCGCTTTGTGTTGTATTCCACTTGTCCACTAGGGCCATAAATTCGTGGATCGCTGCCTGGCGCTCTTCGCTGGGAGCCATTTTCCAAGTTGTCCAATCAACTGTGCGGAAGTCATGTAAACAATACCAGCCATCAAGCGTTACTGCTGCTTCACTCATTATAATCACTCCTAATATGTACTGAAATTCTCATCCCTACTATACCATAGTTTCTCCAATTAACATGTGTACAAAACTTGAAATGTTGGAATTCCTGCTGGTGACAGGTACCTATACCAGTTCACCTAACTGGTATAGGTACCTGTCACCATTAAAACCCGTTTACAAAGAGGGCATTATGGATATCTTAAAAAAGGTATGAAGCTGCGCCAGCAGAAGGATATTTATTATTGGAAATTTACCGAAAACAAAAACATTTTACTTGGAAACGCTAACAGCAGGTGAACTCCTTGAAATTCTTAGGATGAAGAGTATTCTAAGGGAGTATATAGGAGAATTTCTATTAATTGTACGGAAAAATTTTGGCTGTAGGAGGAATTAGCATGAATGACTTATTCACAGTATTGAAAGAAAAAGTAACAGGGCAGAATTTACGAATCGTTTTTCCGGAAGGACAGGATGAGCGCATTTTAGCGGCTGCAGGAAGATTGGCAGCGGAAAAAATCATCACTCCAATCCTGATTGGAAACATCGCAGACATTGAAGCAAAGGCAAAGGACATGGATATCAGCCTGGATTCAGCTGAAATTTATGACCCAAGCAGCTTTTTAATGATGGATGAGCTTGTGGCTGCATTTATTGAAAGACGCAAAGGCAAAGCAACAGAAGAAGATGCACGCAGGATCCTTCTGGATGAAAACTATTTCGGTACCATGCTTGTCTATGCGAATAAAGCAGACGGCCTAGTGAGCGGTGCAGCGCATTCGACAGCTGAAACGGTGCGCCCGGCTCTTCAAATCATTAAAACAAAAGAAGGCGTGCGCAAAACATCAGGTGTCTTCATCATGGTCCGTGATGATGAGAAATATGTTTTTGCCGATTGTGCCATCAACATCTCGCCTGACAGCCAGGACCTGGCGGAAATTGCGATTGAAAGTGCGAAGACAGCGAGAATGTTTGATATCGAACCGCGTGTAGCTATGCTGAGCTTCTCTACAAAGGGCTCTGCCAAGTCTCCTGAAACGGAAAAGGTTTCGGCAGCACTTGAAGCGGCTAAAGTTCGCGATCCGCTATTGATTATCGATGGGGAATTCCAATTTGATGCGGCATTTGTTCCATCTGTGGCAGAGAAAAAAGCTCCGGATTCACCAATCCAGGGGGATGCCAATGTATTTGTATTCCCTAGCCTGGAAGCCGGAAACATCGGCTACAAAATTGCCCAGCGCCTTGGAAACTTCGAGGCAGTTGGACCAATCCTTCAAGGCCTGAACCGTCCGGTTAATGACCTGTCCCGCGGCTGCAGCGAGGAAGATGTCTATAAGCTTGCTTTAATTACAGCAGCTCAGGCTTTAAATCAATAATACAGCATTTTAAAAGCCGGTCCCTTGTGACTGGCTTTTTTGCTATAATGTATCTGGATATGGCCATTGGCCGATAAAATTCAAGTTTGGCCGATAAAAAGTGAAATTTGGCCGATAAAAGCTCGAGTTTGGCCGGTAAATACTAAAATTGGCCGGTAAAGGCTGGAATAGGGCCGATATAAAGCGATCATTAACCGATAAAGCTGCAGTTAGGCCATCAATCTAAAGGATACTGCGATTAAATAGATAAATTCTGCCGATTAACTCTAAATATCGGCAAAAGGGGATCAAATAAAGATGAATTCGCAACAAGATTTGCTTTTTCAGGAAGAATGGCGGGTCATTGACCAGTCTGCTGCAGGCATCCACTTAAATGCCCTTCATTCTTTCGGAATGGATGATACGCTTTGTGCGTCTGTCGGTGCCGGCGGGGCGCCAGCGACCGCGAGGACTTGGGTGCATCATAATACCATCGTGCTTGGCATCCAGGATACGAAGCTGCCTTTTTTGAATGAGGGCATAGACTTTTTAAAAAGCCGGGGGTATGAAGTGATCGTCCGAAACTCCGGCGGCCTGGCTGTTGTCCTGGATCAGGGAGTCCTGAATATTTCGCTGATTTTTCCTGAAAGGGAAAAGGGAATTGATATCAACCGCGGCTATGATGCGATGTGGCTCCTCATTCAGGAGATGTTCTCCGATTTTCATAAAGAAATAGAAGCCAGGGAAATTGTCGGATCCTATTGCCCGGGAAGCTATGATTTAAGCATCGGGGGACAGAAGTTTGCCGGCATTTCGCAGAGGCGCCTCCGCAATGGCGTGGCTGTGCAAATCTATCTGTGTGTGGATGGAAGCGGAAGTGAGCGGGCCAATCTGATTGGCAAATTCTATTCCCTTGCAAGAAAAGAAGAACAGACGAAATTCCAATACCCTGAAATTCAGCCGGCTGTCATGGCATCACTGTCGGAATTGCTGGGAACAGAGCTGACGGTTCAGGATGTGATGCTCCGCTTTCTCCAATCCTTGAAAAAGAAATCCGGCCGCCTTTATGCAGGGCAGCTGACAAATGAGGAGGCAGGCCTGTTTGAAGGCTATTCCCGCCGTGTTATGGAGCGGAATGAGAAAGTGCTTGGCAGCGAATAAATAAAAGAAGAGCCGCAAGACTCTCGATCTGCGGCCCTCCTTGAAAGGAATTGCTGCCATTTTCTCCTGCTCCCAATGCCGGGAACTTCAGCGCCTTGGTGGAAGAGGCGCTTCCGCTTTTCTTATTCCGCGACTCTCTCCAAATTGCCGTTGCGGTCCATTTTGAACTTGGATGCCGGCCTTTCTTCTTCATCAAACAGAACAAAATTGCGGGCTCTGTTCATGATTTTCATCAGTGTCTCGTAATCTTCCTGAATGGTTACCGTATTCTGCTCCAGCTTGCCGATTTTGCTCTCAAGCTCTTCATTTTGGTTTCTGAGATCCGCATTTTCGCGCTTCAATCTTTCATTCTCATTCTTTAGTATATCAACCTGAATTCCAGAAGGATTCAATGTTTGCAAGTATGCGATAACGGTATCCATATCCAGCTGTGCGGGTGCCGTGTAAACTGGCTCTGAATAGGTGTAGGATGGAACCGTTTCTGTCTGCACAGGCGCTTCATCCTCTGTGCGCTCCTCGTAAAAGTCTGCCGGTGACGGCGGTACGATCGCATTTGTCTGCACAGGCGCTGCTGAGACCTCCTGCATCGTCGGAACCGGCGGAGAGTATAAGAGTTTCTTTTTGCCGCCCTGATCCTTTCCTAGCATTCTTTGTCTCTGCTTGCGCTGTTTTTTGGCCAACTGAAGCGCTTTTTCATACTGGTGCCTCACCACAGCGTTCCAGCGGAATCCGCATGCTGCTGAGGTGCGGTTCAGCTTGTCTCCAACTTCCTCAAAAGCGTTTAACTGTGTGCTGCCTTCCCTCACATGCCGCAAAACGGTCTCTGCAAGCAATAAATCGTTTTCATCTGTCCAAGCGTCCTGACGTATTTTCATATAACCTCAACTCCCTAAATGATTACTTTTGGTGTTGCCTTAGTTAAAGGATGGACAAACCTGGCAGATTTTATACAAAGGTGATTAAAAGGATAGTAGATTATTTTAAAAATTTTTATTTTCGCTAGATACGTTGGCAGTTTTGTGAAGTTTACTAAGATTCACCACCCAAGTTAATGTTTACAGCTTGCAATGAAGGTCGAATAGTTTTAAAATAGCCTGTAGCAGTTGGGCAGGGCAGTCCTTTACTTTGAATAGGAATGCCGTGCAGCGGACATGCTTTAACGAAGAAGATACTCAGGCCAAATAGCGTCGGGATTATATAAAAGATTGACCGCAGAAAGGGTTGTACGAAGATGGCAAACGAATTCCGTGTTTGCGACGATTGTCAAGCAGTGAATCTGAAGACATTGGTACCGCGTTTAAAAGAAATAGATCCAGAAGCAAAAATTGATGTCGGCTGCCAGTCCTATTGCGGACCAGGCCGCAAAAAAACATTTGCTTTCGTCAATAACCGTCCCCTTGCCGCACTGACGGAAGAGGAATTGATGGAGAAAATTAATAAGAAGCTGAAAAAATAAAGATCACCCTGACTCCTGTCCTGCGGTGATTTTATTTTTTGCCTGAGTTTATGATGTAACCCTGATTGGTAAATAGACTTAGGATGCAATATTGTTTTTGGAAAAGTCGAAAAATATTTCTTGGCCAGATAATTGATGTATCGCGGTTTCTGTCGAACAGCCATGAAAAACGGTGAATTTTGTGATGAATTGACACTATAATCGGGATATAATAAGTATACGCCAGAAATTGGGAACAACAGGTTCGGCGTGCGTGGAAACAGGAAAAGCGGAGGGTACGGAATGGCATATTCAGCGGAAAAGTTAAATGAGGAAAAAGTATTCAAAGACCCCGTTCATCGGTACATACACGTCAGGGACAGAGTCATCTGGGATTTAATCGGGACAAAAGAGTTTCAGCGTCTCAGAAGAATTAAGCAGCTCGGGACAACTTATTTAACCTTCCATGGTGCTGAGCATAGCCGCTTTAATCACTCGCTCGGAGTTTACGAGATTGTGCGCCGCATTTCCGATGATGTCTTTTTTGGAAGGCCGGAATGGGATGAAGAAGACCGCATCCTGACTTTATGCGCGGCACTTCTCCACGATTTGGGGCACGGTCCGTTCTCGCACTCTTTTGAAAAAGTATTCGACCTGGATCATGAGCATTATACGAGGGCGATCATTCTCGGAGACACCGAGGTCCATCATGTGCTTACAAGGGTAAGTGCCGATTTTCCGCAGAAAGTGGCGGATGTGATTGCCAAAACATCTAAAAATAAGCTGGTCGTCAGCCTGATTTCCAGCCAGATTGATGCGGACCGGATGGATTATCTGCAGCGGGACGCTTATTTTACCGGTGTCAGCTATGGACATTTTGATATGGAGCGGATCCTGCGTGTCATGAGGCCGCGGGAAGATCAGGTCGTGATTAAGCAGAGCGGGATGCATGCCGTTGAGGATTACATAATGAGCCGCTACCAGATGTACTGGCAGGTGTATTTTCATCCTGTTACCCGGAGTGCAGAGGTCATCCTGACGAAAATCCTGCATCGCGCGAAAGATCTGCATGAACAGAAATACAAATTTAAATATGATCCTATCCATTTTTATTCTTTATTCAATGGGGAGATCACTCTTGAGGATTATATAAAGCTTGATGAAGCAATTATTCTTTATTATTTTCAGATGTGGCAGGAAGAAGAAGATCCTATTCTGAAGGATCTCTGCTGCCGCTTTATGGACAGGAATTTATATAAATACGTGGAATTCGACCCGGCGAAAGAATATAAGAAGCTGGCAGAGCTGTCGGCATTGTTTAAAAAGGCAGGCATGGATCCTGAATATTACCTGGTCGTCGATTCTTCATCGGATTTGCCTTATGACTTTTACCGTCCGGGCGAGGAAGAAGAAAGACTGCCGATTCATCTGCTGCTGAAAAATGGGGATATCCGCGAGCTTTCCCGTGAATCAGAGATCGTAGATGCTATTTCCGGGAAACGCCGAACGGATCATAAGCTGTACTTTCCGGCTGATTTTATTGCAGACGACAGCAAAAAGCCAAACATTAAAAAGCAGATTAAAATGCTGCTGGAGATCGATTAACACTATAGATACGGGAAAAAACGGAGTAGGAGATGAAGAGCTTTGTTAAAGGATCACGCCAAACTAATGCACGCCATTGCAGTCTCTGAAGAAATCGTGGGACGGAAAAAACTGCAGAAAATGATTTATATCGCCAAGAACATCGCCTTTCCCTTTCAGGAAAGATTTCAATTTCACTTTTACGGGCCCTATTCGGAAGAATTGACACTGAGGGTGGAAGAGCTCTGCAACATGGGATTCTTAAACGAAGTAAAGGAAAAAAAGGGCGGCTACTATCAGTATCGGTACACTCTCACTGAAACCGGCAAGGAATTTTTGGGAATCAACGCAGTCGATATGCCGAGCCTCCAGGAATGCCTGCTCGATATGAACGGCCAGAATGCAAGATTTCTTGAACTCGTCTCAACGGTCCTTTATTTCAATGACCTGCCTAAGGAAGAAGTGAAAGAAAAAGTCTTTACCCTGAAAAGCAAACAGCGCTACACGGATGAAGAAGTCGAACAGGCGTATCAATATATTGAAAGCTTAAGAGAAAAAGCCGGGCTGCATTGAGCGCTGGCTTTTGTTTTTTGCTGAAAAAAGTCTTACCGCACATAAATTTTGCTATCTGCACAGAACTATTTTTATGCGCACATAAATATGTGCTATGTGCACAGAAATCTTGGCTATCCGCACAGAATTTTTCTATGCGAAAGTAAAATCATGCTATGCGCAAATAAATTTTTTTATCTGCAAGTAAAATCGGGGTATCCGCAAATAAATTTCTTTATCTGCAAATAAAACCCCTCATTTATGCAAAAATCCATTAAAAAAAGCAGCTTCCCCTTATGGAAAACTGCCTTCTTTACGCAATTCTACTGGTCGCTTAAGCGTTTTCCGCCGACAGCATAGTGGTTTTTGGACATTTCTTCGATAAATACGACGATTTTGTCTTCAGGTGCTCCAGTTGTTTCGCTTACTGCAGCTGTTACTTTTTCAGCGAGCGCTTTTTTCTGTTCTTCCGTGCGGCCTTCAAGCATTTTTACGGTTACGTATGGCATTTCTTTTCCTCCTCATTATGTATGCTTGCTTGTATTTTTCCACTTTTTCCTGCAATGTGCAAGCCTGATTCCCTTTGACCAGGTGTTCATGTATACTTTTAGGTAAATAGCAGCGGCTTTTCCTACATAGTATGTATAAATAAAGCCTGGCTTTTTTAGCCGGCAGGAGAGGGAGTTTTGGCTTTTGGAACAATTTTTGGCGTTTTCTCTCAGGGAGATTCCCTATGTGGCGGTAACATTGATGATTGCCTTTACGGTTCATGAATTTGCCCACGCCTATATGGCTTATAAGTTTGGAGATCCCACTGCAAAAAACCAGGGAAGGTTAACGTTAAATCCCATGCAGCATCTGGATCCGATTGGGACGATCCTGATTTTTATTGCCGGCTTCGGATGGGCCAGGCCTGTACCGGTCAACCGCTTCTTTTTCAAAAATCCGAAGCTTGCCGGGATCTCTGTCTCCATTGCGGGACCGATATCCAATCTGGTGATGGCTGTACTGGGCTTTTTCATCTGGTATGCCCTTGCCGGAACAGGGCTCGCAGCTTCGTTTCCAGCGTTTGTGGCAGATTTTCTGAACATCTTTATTCAGCTGAATTTAGTGTTGTTTGTATTCAATCTGCTGCCGTTTCCGCCGCTCGATGGCTATAGAATTATTGAGGATCTGGCGCCGGCCCATATTCGCCCGAAAATGACCCGGTTTGAGGCATATGGCTCCGTTATTTTCCTGATTCTTGTCATTACCCCGCTGGATCAATACACCATCCAGCCGATTTTTAACAAAGTATTGCCTGTTCTGGCGAGCGGTCTAAATGATTTTTTCTATGAATTATTTATGACATAATAATAAGAACCCAGTACTTGCATAGGAGGACGTGAAGATGGAAGAAAAAAAGAAAAAGAAAGTCGATTTTAATATTATCAAGAGCGACCCGACTGATGGACATGGCGGATTCGGGGTCGGGACTCTGAGCCTTGATAATGTGACACCGGTCATCATTGATGTGGATGCCGGGGAGGCGTCTATTGAAGTGGGTGCCATGCATGCGCGCAGTCCAGTGGAAAAAGGCATCAAGTTTTTGAAAAGCAAGGAGGAAGTGCCAAACGGAAAACCGTACTGGCTGATTTGGATTACCATTGACCGCAAAGAGGGAGGCGCCTACTATGCAGGCGTTACGGCATGCGAAATGACGGTCGACAGGGAGATCCGCCGGGGCTACAAATCGCTGCCCGAGCATGTGAACCGCATGGATAAATCGATTAAAAGACATATCATCGTGGATCATATGGACGGGAAATCCAAAAAGGTTCTGGCTGATTTCCTGAAAAACCATGACGCGGGCATGTGGGAAAGATCGATGGAACAGCTAAAAACAGATTTACAAGCCATTTAGAAGAAAAGTCTAATTTTGTGACGAAATTGTGACATTTTTTTGACGTGATTTTCTAACTACTTGTACAATTCCCGTAAAAAAAGTAAACTAATTAACAGTGTGAAGGCACAGTATAGCACTAGGACACGAAAAACCCCGGGATTCGGACCCCGGGGTTTTTCATTTTTTACTTATTAAGGTGACAGGTACCTATACCAGTTGAATGAAGTGGTATAGGTACCTGTCACCACCGGAACAGTTTCTTATACCAAGGTGTCTCCTGCTTCTTTTCAGGCTGCTCTGACTTTTCCTCTTTTTGGTGGTTCAGGTGGTCTGTACAGTATTCCGCTGGTTCTGTTCCTTCTGCGAAGTAGGTAAGGCGCTTGACGGGACAGTTTTCCCCGGCAATTTTTCCATTGGCCGGGTCAATGTAGACGCCGGCTGTGCCTTTGGGTGCTTTGAATTCTTTGGCCGGCTTCCCTTTATGGGCTTCTTCCATGAACCGGATCCAAATGTTTTTGGCATACGTTTTTTCGACGGTTTTAGTGATAACCTGGCCTTTGTCATAGCCAGTCCATACCGCGGTAACCAGCTGAGGTGTAAAGCCTGCCATCCAGCTGTCCGTTTCGGTTGAGCCCGACTTGCCTGCATACGGGCGGGTCATATCGTTGATGACGGTGCTTCCGGTTACCTGGGCATAGCCGTTCAGCTTCCGGTCAAAGATTCCCGTCATCATATGGGTCATAACGAAAGCCAGATCCGGCCTCAGAACCTTCATCTGGAACGGCTCCTGCTCATAGATGACTTCGCCTTTATGATTTTCCACGCGCTTAATCAGTACCGGCGAGACCTTTTTTCCTCCATTGGCAAACATGCTGTAGGCGTTCGCGAGCTCGATAACTCTCATACCGGATGTGCCGAGTGCAAGGGACGGTACCTTCGCCATTTTAGAGGTAATGCCAAATTTCTTGGCTGTATTGACAAGTGTCTCTTCTCCTAAAAATAAATGAGTCTTCACTGCATAGACATTGTCAGATAAAGCCAGCGCCTGTGCCATTGTGATATCGTCATCCGCATACTTGCTGTTGAAATTATGCGGTGTATAATCTGGTGTGCCGTCTTCGAAGCGGAATGTCGTCTGCTCGCTCCGGATTGGAGTGGAAGGGGTGAATCCCTGCTCCAATGCCGCGTAATAGAGCAGCGGCTTGATCGTCGATCCCGGCTGCCTGACTGCCTGGACTGCCCGGTTAAAGGGACTGGCCTCATAATCCCGGCCGCCGACCATCGCTTTGACATATCCGTTTTTCGGATTCATGGCCACAACCCCGACCTGAATCTCCGAGTCTTGTGAAATCATCTTATCTACTGTTTCTTCCGCGATTTCCTGTTCCTTCAGATCCAAAGTGGTATAAACCTTTAATCCGCCCAATTCAATGGTCCGGTCATCCAGCTTCAGTTGCGTCTTAAGAGCATTGCGGACCGCATCCTGAAAATAGGGAGCCGTTTTTGCTCTCGGGTGCATGTGCTCCCCAACCAGCTCAAGCTCTTCTGCTACAGCAAGATCCGCCTCCTTTTGGCTGATCATCCCGTTCTTCACCATCGTCTGCAGAATCACTCTCTGCCGCTGTTCTGCTTTTTCCGCTGATGCAAATGGCGAATAAATGCCTGGCCCCTTGGGAATTCCGGATAAAATAGAAGCCTCAGCCAATGTAAGTTCACTGGCATCCTTTCCAAAATAAAACTGGCTTGCTGCCTGTGCTCCATAAGCTCCATTGCCATAATAAATCGTATTTAAATAGCCTTCTAGGATTTCCTTCTTGGTATAATTCATCTCAAGCCTTATGGTATAAAAAGCTTCAAGCAGTTTCCGCTTCCAGGTTTTTTCGTGCTCGAGAAACAGGTTGCGGGCATACTGCTGGCTGATGGTGCTGGCGCCCTGGACCTTAGCCATTGCTTTAAGGTCAGCAAGAGCGGCACCGGCAATTCTTTTATAATCAAAGCCATTGTGATCGAAGAAATTTTTATCCTCAATTGAAACCGTCGCATCCACCAAATGCGGGCTGATATCATCTAGAGGTGCCCAGTAGCGCTTTTGCCCGTTGTGGCTTTCTCCGATTACCGTGCCATCTTCAGAGAAAAATAAAGTCGACTGCGGAACAGCGAGCGGCGGCGGTCCCAGGATTTTGGCATATACCAGAATGCCCCCAATCATCACAGCGGCTAAAGCCATTCCTATTAAGCTGATAATGAGAAATGCGCGCAAATATTTCATTGTTTTTCTGAAACGCTGATCGGTCATTAACTCCAAGTGTGGCACCCCCTGAATCTTTCTAAAAGAAAAATAAACATAAGTACATATCTTCAGTATTGAAAAAAGAGGACGATTTTAAACATCTTTCTCTACTAATTAGCGAAATTTTTCTTGCAATTTTGCTAGATTCATCTATACTTTTTCTGTGTTTGTTATTTGCATGTTAGGGAAGTATAAAAGATGAAAATGCTTTTTGCTGCTCTTTAGTGATAATTCATTTTTTATGGAAGGAATGATTAAAGAATGGGACTTTGGTTTACAGAGAAACAAACAGAGAACTTTGGCATTACGATGAAGGTAAAGCGTACTTTACATACAGAACAGACAGAATTCCAGAAGCTTGATATGGTGGAAACAGAAGAGTGGGGCAATATGCTGCTTCTTGATGACATGGTTATGACATCAATCAAGGATGAGTTTGTGTACCATGAGATGGTTGCGCACATTCCTTTGTTCACACATCCAAACCCTGAAAACGTACTTGTAGTAGGCGGCGGGGACGGAGGCGTTATCCGTGAAGTCCTTAAGCACCCAAGCGTGAAAAAGGCGACTCTTGTGGATATCGATGGAAAGGTTATTGAGTACTCAAAAAAATTCCTTCCTGAGATTGCAGGCAAGCTTGATGACCCTCGCGTTGATGTGCAGGTAGGCGATGGCTTCATGCACATTGCCGAAAGCGAAAATGAATATGACGTGATCATGGTTGACTCAACTGAGCCGGTAGGACCTGCGGTAAATCTATTCACGAAAGGCTTCTATGCCGGTATCTCTAAAGCCTTAAAAGAAGACGGCATCTTTGTGGCCCAGTCTGACAACCCCTGGTTCAAAGCGGACCTTATCCGCAACGTACAGCGCGATGTGAAAGAAATTTTCCCAATCACTCGTCTTTACACTGCGAATATCCCTACTTACCCAAGCGGCATGTGGGCGTTCACAATCGGATCTAAAAAATACGATCCATTAGAAGTAAGCGAAGACCGCTTCCATGAGATCGAAACAAAATACTATACGAAAGAATTGCATAAAGCGGCATTTGTATTGCCTAAATTTGTTGCAGACTTAGTGAAATAATGGACAGGCTGCTACTCAGGGCAGCCTTCCTGAATACATAAAAAGTGAGGGATGACCTTGGTTCGTTTTGATGAAGCCTATTCAGGCAATGTGTTTATTAAAAGCCATCCTAGTTATGAGGAAAGTGAAGCAGTCATTTATGGCATGCCGATGGACTGGACGGTCAGCTATCGTCCGGGATCCCGTTTCGGCCCTGCCCGCATCCGCGAGGTGTCCATCGGGCTTGAAGAGTACAGCCCATACCTGGACCGCGAGCTGGAAGAGGTAAAATATTATGATGCCGGCGATATTCCGCTGCCATTCGGAAATCCGCAGAAAAGCATCGATATGATTGAAGAGTTTATCGATCAGCTTCTGGCTGAGGGTAAATTCCCGCTTGGCATGGGAGGAGAGCATCTCGTTTCCTGGCCTGTCATCAAAGCGATGTACAAAAAATATCCGGATCTGGCGATTATCCACATGGATGCCCATACAGATCTTCGTGTGGATTATGAAGGGGAGCCATTATCCCACTCAACCCCAATCCGCAAAGCAGCTGACCTGATCGGGCCAGGCAATGTCTATTCGTTTGGCATCCGTTCCGGCATGAAAGAAGAATTCCAGTGGGCGAAGGAAGTCGGCATGCACATCTCAAAATTCGAAGTGCATAAGCCATTGAAAGATATCCTTCCTAAGCTTGCAGGACGTCCGGTCTATGTAACAATTGATATTGATGTTTTAGACCCTGCCCACGCGCCGGGAACAGGCACAGTCGACGCAGGCGGCATCACATCAAGAGAGCTTCTTGCTTCTATCCATGAAATTGCCCATTCAGATGTAAACGTAGTTGGAGCTGATCTTGTCGAGGTGGCACCAATCTATGACCCATCTGAACAAACGGTCAACACAGCCAGCAAACTTATCCGGGAAATGATTCTGGGATGGGTGAATAAAAAATAACGGGGACCTCGGTCTCTGTTTTTTTTATTCGACAAATTTCGGGCGGTGCCTGTCTAGCTCCACAAGGAACGCTTCGACAGCATCATCATCGCACGACTAAAAGCGTTAGCTTTTAGGAGGAGCGCCTACCCCCTCGAGGTCACAAGCTTGTCTAGTTGCGGCTCCTAGGGACTCGAGACATAAGCCGATCCCTTCCAGAAGGAAAGAACACCTTCTTGCAGGGCTCGTCTTATGCTTGTCGTCCCTGGACAGTCGCCTTCACTTTTCAGGCAAT
>NZ_BCUY01000082.1 GCF_001591465.1 Cytobacillus firmus NBRC 15306 | reverse complement strand
ATTGGCTTGTGACCTCGAGGGGGTAGGCGCTGGAGCTAGATGCAAACACCCTTCCACAGAGTTGTTCCCATCGTTCAATATTATATAGTTTCTTATATAATGAAAAAACCCGCCATTGTTGGCGAGCTTTAAATAGTTCGATAATAGGTTATGTACCGGATAGCAAGCGTTGAATGATACCATTCTCCCACACTTGTAAAACACAAGAAAATCTGGATTTCTGCTATCTAAGCTTATTGGATGCCTATTATGCCTCCCTATTAAAAGCTCATACTGACGCAGTATGGTGGTTGGTTCTTGCTATTGTATAAATGTTCAAGACCTCGATTTCCTTATGGTTTATGAACATACTGAATTTAAAAAAGCCTGCACCTCATTCCGTCAGGCAGTAAATTGCCGGGCGCATTTCATATTTCCGGAAGAGGTGCATGAGCTAGACGAGTCAATGTACCAGGCAATGGCGAATCTATTGCTCATCCATCCCTGTTTACTAGCTGTACATGCTCATCGTAACGCTCGTTTTTGGCCTGATTTCGGCGTTCCTGACAAATTAAGGAAGTAGCCGCTTTTATAGAAAAAGGGCAAAGAACAAGTTCAATGAAACCGTCCCGCGCCCTTTCCTTAAAAATTATACTAACTCGATGATTACCATTGGCGCACCGTCTCCACGACGAGGTCCAAGTTTCATAATACGAGTGTATCCGCCTTGGCGCTCTTCATAACGAGTTGCGATGTCGCTGAATAATTTTTGAACTGCATCCTGGTCAGTTTCAGCGTTAGCTACCTCGTTGCGAACAAATGCAGCTGCTTGACGGCGTGCATGCAAGTCGCCGCGCTTTCCAAGAGTGATCATTTTCTCAACAACTGAACGAAGTTCTTTCGCACGAGCTTCAGTTGTTTCGATGCGCTCATTGATGATTAGATCTGTTGCTAAGTCACGCAGCATAGCTTTACGTTGTGAGCTAGTGCGTCCTAACTTTCTGTATCCCATGAAAGTTTCCCTCCTTTGTTGAAGTCATTCAATCTGCTGAAAGCAAACATATAGATAATCAATTAATCTTCATTAATCAATCGTCTTTGCGTAAGCCCAGTCCAAGATCTTCTAATTTATGTTTTACTTCCTCAAGTGACTTTCTGCCAAGGTTACGGACCTTCATCATATCCTCTTCAGTCTTATTGGCTAATTCCTGAACAGTATTGATGCCAGCGCGCTTTAAGCAGTTGTAAGAACGTACAGACAAGTCAAGTTCTTCAATTGTCATCTCAAGTACTTTCTCTTTTTGGTCTTCTTCTTTTTCAACCATGATTTCGGCATTTTGAGCTTCATCAGTTAAACCGACAAAGATATTCAAATGCTCAGTTAAGATCTTCGCTCCAAGTGCAACCGCATCTTGAGGACCTGTACTGCCGTCAGTCCAAACATCGAATGTTAACTTATCATAGTTAGTCATTTGACCCACACGTGTATTCTCTACCTGATAAGAAATACGAGCTACTGGAGTGTAGATGGAGTCGATCGGAATCACACCGATTGGCTGATCTTCTCTCTTGTTTTGGTCAGCTGGTGTATAGCCTCGTCCGCGTCTTGCAGTTAAACGCATGCGCAGGTGGGCATTCGAACCTAGAGTAGCAATATGAAGATCCGGATTCAGGATTTCAACATCGCTGTCATGTGTTACGTCAGCTGCCTTCACTACACCTTCACCCTGAACATCGATTTCCAATGTTTTTTCTTCATCAGAGTAGATTTTAAGTGCTAGTTTTTTAATGTTTAAAATGATAGATGTTACATCTTCTACGACGCCTTCAATTGTTGAGAACTCATGAAGTACCCCATCAATTTGGATCGATGTGACAGCGGCACCTGGGAGTGAGGATAAAAGGATACGACGTAAGGAGTTACCCAAAGTTGTACCATATCCACGCTCAAGTGGCTCGACGACGAACTTGCCGTACTTGGCATCATCGCTGATCTCAACCGTTTCGATTTTTGGTTTTTCTATTTCGATCATCAAAATATACCCTCCTTCAAAACGTCGAAACCCCGGCTAGCAATCTCTAACCGAAATTCCCCCATGTATACGTTCCCGTTTTGTGCACAACAACTGGAATAATTGTTCTGTATAACTAAAAAATTAGTATCATATCCCATTATAGACAAGGATACAAATTCTATACAGAAAAATTATACACGGCGGCGTTTTGGCGGACGACATCCGTTATGAGGAACTGGAGTTACGTCTCTGATAGCAGTAACTTCTAGACCAGCAGCTTGAAGAGCACGGATAGCAGCTTCACGTCCTGCACCAGGTCCTTTAACAGTTACTTCAAGGGTTTTCATACCGTGTTCCTGAGAAGTTTTAGCTGCAGTTTCAGCTGCCATTTGTGCTGCGAATGGAGTAGATTTACGTGAACCTTTGAATCCAAGAGCTCCAGCACTTGACCATGAAATAGCATTTCCATGAACATCAGTGATAGTTACGATTGTGTTGTTGAAAGTAGAACGGATATGTGCAATACCCTGTTCAATATTCTTTTTCACACGACGCTTACGTGTATTAGTTTTACGAGCCATTTAAAGTTACCTCCTTTACCGATTATTTCTTCTTGTTCGCTACAGTCTTACGAGGACCTTTGCGTGTACGAGCGTTGTTTTTTGTGTTTTGTCCGCGAACCGGTAAACCACGGCGATGACGTAGACCGCGATAGCTTCCGATCTCCATTAGACGTTTGATGTTTAGTGAAACCTCACGGCGAAGGTCACCTTCAACTTTCAATTTGTCGATGATGTCACGGATTTTGTTAAGTTCATCTTCTGTAAGATCACGAACACGAGTGTCTTCAGAAACACCAGCTTCAGCCAAAACTTTCTGAGCTGTAGATTTACCAATACCAAAGATATAAGTTAATGAGATTACTACACGTTTTTCACGTGGAACATCTACACCAGCAATACGTGCCATTGTATAAGCGCACCTCCTTCGAATTAACCTTGTTTTTGTTTATGTTTAGGGTTTTCACAGATAACCATTACTTTTCCACGTCTGCGGATAACTTTACACTTTTCGCAGATTGGTTTAACTGATGGTCTTACTTTCATTATCCTAACCTCCTTAATAGTACGGAGTGCAATGATTATTTAAAACGATATGTGATTCTACCGCGTGTTAAATCATATGGAGATAGCTCAACTGTTACTTTATCTCCAGGTAAAATGCGGATGAAGTGCATGCGGATCTTACCGGATACATGAGCTAGCACTGTATGACCATTTTCTAATTCTACCTTAAACATTGCATTTGGCAAAGTATCAACAACTGTGCCTTCTATTTCGATTACATCGTCTTTCGCCATTGAACTTTTTCTCCCTTCTTCATGTCATATACGAATTCATTTACATACTTTGCAAGCGCAAAGCGCAACTTTCCGTTTGTTACACGGCCGGTCTCCTCGAGACTGGTCTGAACTTCTGGAGAGATATAATTAAGCAATTGCAGATGCTGAACGTTCTTTTTCTTCGGGCGATCGAATTTCTTTCTGCCGCCGTCAGCAAGCATAACATACCTTTCATCCAACAACCTTATAATTATAGCATATTGACCAGCATCACGCCCACTTTTGATCAAAACAATTTGACCAGGCTGCGGATTCGTATCAGATCCAAACAATGGAATCACCTGCACCTTAGGCTTTTGTCAGTATTTCATAACCGGATTCAGTGATCGCTATTGTATGCTCAAAATGTGCACACCTTTTACCGTCAACCGTTACAACTGTCCAGTTATCGGATAAGGTTTTAACATAACGACTTCCTGCATTCACCATAGGTTCAATAGCAAGTACCATTCCCGGCTTTAAACGCGGCCCTCTGTTAGGGGGTCCATAATGAGGAATTTGAGGATCCTCATGTAAGTCTTGCCCTATACCATGGCCGACATACTCGCGTACAATGGAAAAGCCATTAGATTCCGCATACGTTTGGATAGCATGGGAGATGTTCGACAAGCGCTCACCCGGTTTTGCTTCTTCAAGGCCCTTATATAATGATTCTTCTGTCACATCCATCAGACGCTCAGATTCCTCATCAATTTGGCCAACAGCATATGTCCAGGCTGAGTCACCATGATAACCGTTATATTTAGCACCGATATCAATGCTGATTATATCACCGTCATTTAAAACTCGATCACCAGGAATGCCATGAACAAGTTCATCGTTAACTGAAGCACAGATGCTGCCGCGGAAACCATTATACCCTTTAAAGGATGGGATTGCATCATGTTTACGGATAAACTTGTCAGCAATAACATCCAGCTCGCGGGTTGTGATTCCGGGTGCAATATGTTTTTTCAGTTCCTGATGTGTAAGTGCTACGATTCTGCCGGCCTCACGCATAATTTCGAGCTCACGCGGGGTTTTGCAAATGATCATTGTAAGCCCCCGAGCAATGCATCAAGATCAGAAAATACTTTGTTAATATCCTGCTGACCGTCAATATTGCGCAGATAACCTTTCGTTTCGTAGAAATCAAGCAACGGTTTTGTTTGTTTAATATTAACGTCAAGTCTATTCTGAACAGTCGCTTCATTATCATCAGCACGCTGATAAAGCTCACCGCCGCAGCGATCGCACACTCCGTCTTTCGCTGGCGGATTGAATACTAAATGATAAGTAGCTCCGCAGTCTTTACAGATGCGGCGTCCTGTAAGACGCTCCATTAGAATGCTCTGATCAACATCAATATTAATAACATAATCAATTTTCTTGTCTAAATCAGAAAGGATGTTTTCAAGGGCATCTGCTTGGGCAACCGTTCTTGGGAAGCCATCCAGCAAAAAGCCTTTTTCGCAATCATCCTTGCTTAATCGTTCACGCACAATGCCGATTGTTACCTCATCAGGAACAAGCTCGCCTTTATCCATGAATGATTTTGCTTTAAGGCCTAGGTCCGTTTCGTCTTTAATAGCCGCACGGAACATATCTCCGGTAGAGATATGAGGGATGCCGTATTTTTGGACGATCTTCTCGGCTTGTGTACCTTTACCGGCACCAGGGAGCCCCATTAAAACTAAATTCACGTCAATTTCCCCCTAGTCTCTAAATGGTATAAGGGAACATGCGTCCCCTACAACCAAATTATTTAATGAAACCTTTATAATGACGCTTAACCAGCTGTGCTTCAAGCTGCTTCATCGTTTCCAGTGCAACACCGACAACGATCAGCAGGCTTGTGCCTCCAATTTGTGCAGATTCAGGCAATCCGGCGATGTTAATGAAGAATACCGGCAGGATTGAAATCACTGTCAAGAAGAGAGCACCCACAAAGGTTAAACGGTATAAGACGCGAGTCAGATATTCCTGCGTATTATTTCCTGGACGGATGCCCGGGATATAACCGCCCTGCTTTTTCAGATTTTCCGCAACTTGTTCCGGGTTCACCTGAATGAAAGCATAGAAATAAGTAAAAGCAATGATTAATGCACTATAGATGACCATTCCGATTGGAGACGTATAGTCAAATATTCTTTGAATCCATAGCGTCACATCATTCTGCTCAAAGAAACCGGCAATGGTTCTTGGCGTGATGATGAATGAAATCGCAAAGATTACTGGAATTACACCAGCTGCATTAACTTTTAACGGAAGATGAGTTGATTGTCCGCCAGCAGAATTATTTCCTGCTGTTACACGCTTAGCATATTGAATAGGAATTTTTCTTAATGCCTGTTGGATAAAGATCGTTCCTACAACAATAGCAATGACTGCGATTAAGATAAGCACAACTGTCACAATGCGAAGGAATAGCGCCTCTCCAGCGTTTTCAAACTGCTGAGCGTAAATTTGGTTAACCGTTGAAGGAATCCCAGCTACGATACCAGCAAAGATAAGGATGGAGATACCATTGCCTACACCTTTTGATGTAATCTGCTCACCAAGCCACATTAGAAATGCAGTTCCGGCAGTCAATACTACGGCAATCAATAGATAAGAAGTGATTCCCGGATTCTCAATCAGCATTCCGCCTGCTAGGTTATTAAACCCATAAGACATACCGAGAGCCTGGATAAAACCAAGCACGATAGTAAAGTAACGGGTAAACTGAGCTAACTTACGGCGTCCGACATCACCCTGCTTTGACCATTCCGTAAACTTAGGAACAACATCCATCTGCAGAAGCTGCACAATGATGGATGCCGTAATATACGGCATGATACCCATTGCAAGGATTGAGAAGTTGAGGAGCGCCCCGCCGCCGAATGTATTCAGAACACCGAATACATTTAGTTCATCCTGGGCTTTTAATAGCTCTGCATTTACGCCCGGTACAGGGATAAATGTACCGATGCGAAATACAATCAGCATTAAAAGGGTGAAAATAATCTTTCGTCTTATATCACCCACACGCATAAAATTGGAGATTGTTTGAAACATTAGATCACCTCAGTTTGACCGCCGGCAGCTTCAATAGCTTCCTTTGCAGCAGAGGAGAATTTATGAGCTTTAACTGTAAGCTTTTTCTCAACTTTGCCTTTTGCAAGAATCTTGATTCCTGCTTTTTCGTTGCTTACTACACCAGTTTCGATAAGAAGCTCAGGAGTTACTTCAGCTCCATCTTCGAAACGGTTTAAAGCATCAAGGTTCACAATCGCGTACTCTTTACGGTTGATGTTAGTGAAACCGCGTTTAGGCAAGCGTTGGAATAAAGGTGTTTGACCACCCTCGAATCCAGGACGGACACCGCCGCCAGAACGAGCGTTTTGACCTTTATGACCCTTACCAGCAGTTTTACCATTACCGGAACCGATACCACGGCCTTTGCGTTTGCGTTCCCCACGAGAACCTTCTGCAGGCTTTAATTCATGAAGTTTCATGTTGGCACCTCCTTATTTGTAGAAGAATAGATTTATTTTTCTTTTACCACAACAAGGTGAGCAACTTTGTTGATCATTCCGCGGATAGCAGGATTATCTTGATGCTCAACTGTTTGGTGCATTTTGCGTAAGCCAAGAGCCTTAACTGTTTCGCGCTGGTCTTGCGGGCGACCAATCACGCTGCGAGTGAGGGTTACTTCTAGTTTATTCGCCATTTGATATCCCTCCTTATCCTAACAGTTCTTCTACTGATTTACCACGTAATTTCGCTACGTCCTCAGCACGTTTTAATTGAGTTAAACCGTTCAAAGTGGCGCGAACCATGTTGATTGGTGTGTTTGTACCTAAAGATTTAGATAGGATATCACCAACACCAGCTAATTCTAGAACCGCACGAACTGGACCTCCGGCTATTACTCCAGTACCTTCAGAAGCAGGCTTAAGAAGGATTTCTCCAGCACCGAAGTGACCGATTACCTGGTGAGGAATTGTAGTTCCAACCATAGGTACTTCGACTAAGTTTTTCTTAGCATCTTCAATAGCTTTGCGGATCGCTTCAGGAACTTCCTGTGCTTTACCTGTACCAAAGCCAACGTGACCGTTTTTGTCACCTACTACTACAAGAGCAGAGAAACGAAAACGACGTCCACCTTTAACAACCTTTGCTACACGATTAACCGTAACTACGCGCTCTTCAAGTTCAAGTTTGTTTGGATCAATACGACGCATCTTTTTGTGTCCCTCCTTTGTCTATTAAAATTCTAAACCATTTTCACGTGCAGCATCAGCTAATGCTTGAACACGTCCATGATATAGATAGCCACCACGATCGAAAACGACAGCTTTTACGCCTTTTTCGATAGCGCGCTTTGCAACTAATTCTCCGACCTTAACTGCTGCATCTACGTTGCCAGTTGCATCAAGGTTCACTTCTTTATCTTGTGTAGAAGCACTTGCTACAGTAACTCCGTTTACATCATCAATAAGTTGAGCATAAATGTGCTTGTTTGAACGATACACATTTAAACGAGGACGAGCCGCAGTTCCAGAAAGTTTCGCACGCACACGAGCATGTCTTTTCTTACGAACCGCATTTTTATCAGCCTTCGTAATCATTTCGGTCACTCCTTTCGTTTACCTAAGCGGCATTACTTACCAGTTTTACCTTCTTTACGACGAACATATTCGCCTTCATAGCGGATACCTTTACCTTTGTAAGGCTCTGGAGGACGAACATCACGGATGTTAGCAGCCAATGCGCCAACACGCTCTTTGCTAGTACCTTTAACAATGATCTTTGTGTTAGAAGGAACTTCAACTTCAATACCTTCTTCAGGCTCGATTTCAACAGGATGAGAGTAACCAACGTTTAAAACAAGCTTTTTGCCTTGTTTTTGAGCACGGTAACCGACACCGATAAGCTCTAGTCCTCTTTCAAATCCTTTTGAGACACCTTCAACCATGTTAGCTAGAAGCGCGCGAGTAGTTCCGTGCAATGCGCGGTGTTCTTTCGCATCAGATGGACGGGAAACGTTGATTACGTTGTCTTCCACCTTGATTTCGATATCCTGGTTGAATGAACGGGAAAGTTCACCTTTAGGACCTTTCACAGTAACAGTGTTATTGTCGTTAGTAACAGTAACACCAGTTGGAATTTCGATTGGTTTTTTACCTATACGAGACATTTAATTGCACCTCCATTCATGAAAAACTCTATTACCAAACGTATGCTAATACTTCTCCGCCGACTTGTTTAGCGCGGGCTTCTTTATCAGTGATAACGCCTTGAGAAGTAGAAACTAGTGCGATTCCAAGACCGTTAAGTACACGAGGTACTTCATCAGCCTTTGCGTATACACGAAGACCAGGCTTACTGATACGCTTAAGACCAGTGATAACGCGTTCGTTGTTTGCACCGTATTTTAGGAAAATGCGGATGATGCCTTGCTTGTTATCCTCGATAAGCTCAACATCACGTACAAAACCTTCACGCTTTAAGATCTCTGCAATTTCTTTCTTGATGTTAGAAGCAGGAACTTCTAATTTTTCGTGACGAACCATGTTCGCATTACGGATGCGAGTTAGCAAGTCTGCAATTGGATCTGTCATGACCATTGTTTTTACCTCCTTCCCATGCTTGGGGTTTACCAGCTAGCTTTTTTCACGCCAGGAATTTGTCCTTTATATGCTAATTCACGGAAACAAATACGACAAAGCTTAAATTTACGGTATACAGAATGTGGACGTCCGCAGCGTTCGCAGCGAGTGTACTCCTGTACCTTGTGTTTAGGCGTGCGTTTTTGCTTCGCAATCATTGACTTTTTAGCCACGTTTTCGCCTCCCTCTATTTAGCGATTACTTTTGGAATGGCATTCCAAATTGAGTTAAAAGTTCACGAGCTTCTTCATCAGTGTTAGCTGTAGTTACGATAACGATATCCATACCACGAACTTTGCTTACTTTATCGTAATCAATCTCAGGGAAGATCAACTGTTCTTTGACACCTAGAGTATAGTTACCACGGCCGTCAAATGACTTCTTAGAGATACCGCGGAAGTCACGTACACGTGGAAGAGATACAGATACTAACTTATCAAAGAACTCATACATGCGCTCTCCACGAAGAGTAACTTTCGCACCGATAGGCATACCTTCACGAAGACGGAAGCCAGCGATTGATTTCTTAGCACGAGTGATAACCGGCTTTTGACCAGTGATCAAAGTTAATTCCTCAACAGCTTTATCTAGTGCTTTAGCGTTTTGAACAGCGTCACCAACACCCATGTTGATAACGATTTTTTCAAGCTTAGGTACTTGCATAACTGATTTATAGTTAAACTTGCTCATTAGAGCAGGAGTAATTTCTTTTGAATGCTTTTCTTTTAGGCGGTTCATTCATTGTACCTCCCTTCTTCTTTAAACTATTTATCTAGAACTTCACCGGATTTTGTTGCAACACGTACTTTTTTGCCATCAACCGTTTTATAGCCTACACGAGTTGGTTCACCAGATTTAGGATCAACAGGCATAACGTTTGATACATGAACAGGTGCCTCTTGGCTGATGATTCCGCCTTGCGGGTTCATCTGAGAAGGCTTAGAGTGTTTCTTTACAATGTTAACTCCTTCAACAAGCACTCGGCTTTGTTTAGGGAACGCTGCAAGAATAACGCCCGTTTTGCCTTTATCCTTACCAGAGATGACCATTACTTTGTCACCTTTTTTCACATGCATCTGTGCGCACCTCCTTAAAGGCAATTTGATTTGTTATTTATAGTACTTCTGGAGCTAAAGATACAATTTTCATGAAGTTGTTTTCACGTAGTTCACGGGCAACCGGTCCGAAGATACGAGTTCCGCGTGGTCCTTTGTCATCACGAATAATTACACATGCGTTTTCATCGAAACGAATGTAAGTACCGTCATTACGGCGTACACCGCTCTTAGTACGAACAACTACCGCTTTAACAACATCACCTTTTTTAACAACGCCACCTGGTGTTGCTTGTTTCACTGTACAAACGATAACATCACCGATGTTAGCAGTTTTGCGGCCAGAGCCACCAAGAACTTTGATTGTAAGTACTTCACGAGCACCAGAGTTGTCAGCAACTTTTAAACGTGATTCTTGTTGAATCATGTGTGTAACCTCCCTTCGGGATAAATCTCCCAACCGAACAATTAGATAATAACTGCTTTTTCAACTACTTCTACAAGACGGAAGCGTTTAGTCGCAGATAGTGGACGAGTTTCCATAATACGAACGATATCGCCAGTTTTTGCTTGGTTTTGCTCATCATGAGCCTTGAACTTTTTAGAGTACTTAACGCGTTTACCGTAAAGTGGATGCTTTTTGTAAGTTTCGACAAGAACCGTTACTGTCTTATCCATTTTGTCAGAAACGACGCGTCCAGTGTAAACTTTGCGTTGGTTGCGTTCACTCATTGTGCGAACCTCCTCTCAATATCACTTGCTAAAGCCGATTTCTCTTTCACGAATAACAGTTTTCATGCGGGCAATCGCTTTGCGTACTTCACGAATGCGAGCTGTGTTTTCAAGTTGTCCAGTCGCCAATTGAAAGCGAAGGTTGAAAAGCTCTTCTTTTAATGATTTTACTTTTTGTTCAATTTCAGCAGTGGTAAGGTCACGAATTTCATTAGCTTTCATTTGATTCACCACCAATTTCTTCTCGTTTTACAAACTTGCACTTAACTGGAAGTTTGTGTGCTGCAAGACGTAATGCTTCACGAGCGATCTCTTCAGATACACCAGCGATTTCGAACATTACTTTACCAGGCTTAACAACTGCAACCCATCCCTCAGGAGCACCTTTACCGGAACCCATGCGGACTTCTAGAGGCTTTGCAGTGTAAGGCTTGTGAGGGAAAATTTGAATCCAAACTTTACCGCCACGTTTCATGTAACGAGTCATTGCAATACGTGCAGATTCAATTTGACGGTTAGTGATCCAAGAAGCTTCTAGAGCTTGAAGGCCATATTCACCGAAGTTTACTTCAGTTCCGCCCTTTGATTGACCACGCATTTTTCCGCGGTGTACACGACGATATTTTACGCGCTTTGGCAATAACATATTATTTGCCTCCTTCCCCAGTTTTCTTCTTCGTAGGAAGGACCTCTCCACGATAGATCCATACTTTTACGCCCAATTTACCGTAAGTTGTATCAGCTTCAGCTGTAGCATAATCGATATCAGCACGAAGAGTATGAAGTGGAACTGTTCCTTCGCTGTATGATTCTGAACGAGCGATATCAGCACCGCCTAAACGACCAGATACCATTGTTTTGATACCTTTAGCGCCAGCGCGCATTGCACGTTGAATAGTTTGTTTTTGAGCACGACGGAAAGATACGCGGTTTTCTAATTGACGAGCAATGTTTTCCGCAACCAATTTCGCATCGATATCAGCTCTTTTAATTTCAAGGATGTTGATGTGAACACGCTTGCCAGTTAATGAGTTAAGTGACTTGCGAAGTGCTTCAACCTCAGTACCACCTTTACCGATAACCATTCCTGGTTTCGCAGTGTGGATAGTGATGTTCAGGCGATTAGCAGCACGTTCGATTTCTACTTTAGAAACAGAAGCATCGCTTAAGCGCTTTGTGATGTACTCACGAACCTTAAGGTCTTCGTGTAAAAGATCAGCATAGTCTTTGCCTGCGTACCATTTTGACTCCCAATCACGGATGACACCGACACGCAAACCGACTGGATTTACTTTTTGACCCACTGATTATCCCTCCTTCTTTTCAGATAAAACGATAGTAATATGGCTAGTGCGCTTGTTGATTTGGCTTGCACGGCCCATAGCGCGAGGACGGAAACGTTTTAAAGTTGGTCCTTCGTCTACGAATGCTTGAGCAACTACCAGGTTGTTAACGTCCATTTCGTAGTTGTGCTCAGCGTTAGCTAGTGCAGATTTTAAAACTTTCTCTACGATTGGAGAAGCAGCTTTAGGTGTTAGGTTTAAAATCGCTACTGCTTCGCCTACTTGCTTTCCTCGAATTAAATCTACGACTAAACGTGCTTTACGAGGAGCAATACGAACTGTTCTTGCAACAGCTTTAGCTTGCATTAGAATGCCCTCCTCTCATTAACGTCTTGTTTTCTTATCATCATTGCCATGGCCTTTGTACGCACGAGTTGGAGCGAATTCTCCAAGCTTGTGGCCTACCATGTCTTCAGTGATGTATACAGGCACATGTTTACGACCATCATAAACTGCGATTGTGTGTCCGATGAATTGTGGGAAGATCGTAGAACGGCGAGACCAAGTTTTAGTTACTTGCTTGCTATCTGTTTCATTAAGCTTTTCGATCTTTTTCATTAAATGTTCATCAACAAAAGGTCCTTTTTTTAAGCTGCGACCCATGATTGAACCTCCCTTCGTGATTGCTCTACGGTTCTTAGTTGGAACCGTAGTACAATCCCGTTATTTTTTACGACGACGTACGATAAATTTGTCTGATTTGTTGTTCTTCTTGCGAGTCTTGTAACCAAGTGTTGGTTTGCCCCAAGGAGTCATTGGAGACTTACGTCCGATTGGCGCACGTCCTTCACCACCACCGTGAGGGTGATCGTTAGGGTTCATTACAGATCCACGTACAGTTGGGCGCTTGCCTAACCAGCGTGAACGACCTGCTTTACCAATGTTAATAAGCTCGTGCTGCTCGTTACCGACTTGACCTACAGTCGCACGGCACTCAGCAAGAATCATGCGAACTTCACCAGAGTTTAAACGAACTAATACGTACTTTCCTTCTTTACCAAGAACTTGTGCAGAAGTACCAGCAGAACGTACTAATTGTCCGCCTTTACCAGGTTTTAATTCGATGTTGTGGATTACAGTACCCACTGGAATGTTAGCTAGCGGAAGTGCATTACCCACTTTGATATCTGCTTCAGGACCAGACATTACTTCCATGCCTACCTGTAAGTTCTTAGGTGCAAGGATGTAGCGCTTTTCTCCATCTACATAGTTAATTAGTGCAATATTTGCAGAGCGGTTTGGATCATATTCGATTGTGGCAACGCGTCCTGGAATGCCATCTTTTGTACGTTTGAAATCGATGATACGATATTGACGTTTATGACCGCCGCCTTGATGACGAACTGTCAACTTACCTTGGTTGTTACGGCCGCCTTTTCTCTTTAAAGGAGCAAGTAAAGACTTTTCTGGTTGGTTAGTCGTGATTTCTGCGAAATCAGAAACCGTCATGCCGCGACGACCATTAGAGGTAGGTTTATACTTTTTAATCGCCATTTCGTTTCCCTCCTCTTCTAGTTATAGTTATTAAGCTTCAAAAAGCTCGATTTCTTGGCTTTCGGCTGTTAATTTAACGATCGCTTTACGGCGTTTGTTAGTGTAACCGCCGAATTTGCCCATACGCTTGAACTTGCCTTTGTAGTTCATGATGTTAACTTTCTCAACTTTAACGCCAAAGATTTCTTCTACAGCGTCTTTAACTTGAGTTTTGTTAGCTCGTACGTCAACTTCGAACGTATATTTTTTATCAGCCATAATATCAGTAGAACGTTCAGTGATTACGGGGCGCTTAATGATTTCGCGTGCATCCATTATGCAAGCACCTCCTCTACTTTTTCAACCGCTGCTTTCGTCATGATAAGCTTATCATGGTTTAAAACATCTAAAACAGTGATTCCAGAAGCAGATACAACTGTTACACCAGGGATGTTACGAGCAGATAATGCTACGTTCTCATCTAGGTCAGCAGTTACGATAAGTGCTTTAGAATCAACAGAAAGACCATTTAATACACCTTTAAAGTCTTTTGTTTTAGGCGCTTCGAAAGCAAGGCCTTCTAATACTAGGATGTTTTCTTCTATCACTTTAGAAGATAACGCAGATTTGATTGCCAGACGGCGAACCTTTTTAGGTAGTTTGTAGCTGTAGCTGCGTGGTACAGGACCAAATACAGTACCGCCTCCGCGCCATTGTGGTGAACGGATAGAACCTTGACGTGCACGGCCTGTGCCTTTTTGGCGCCATGGCTTACGTCCTCCGCCCGCTACTTCAGAACGAATTTTAGTTTTATGAGTCCCTTGACGTAATGAAGCTCTTTGCATAACAACTGCTTCGAATAGTACGTGCTGGTTGGGCTCGATACCAAAGATCGCATCATTAAGTTCGATATCACCAACTTTAGATCCGCTTTGGTTAAACAATGCTACTTTCGGCATTCTGTTTTCCTCCTTTCTGGTTTAAATATTATGCTTTTACCGCACTTTTAATTTTTACTAATGCTTTTCTGGCTCCAGGTACATTACCTTTGATCAAAAGAAGGTTGCGCTCAACATCAACTTTTACGATTTCAAGGTTTTGTACAGTCACTTGCTCTCCACCCATACGTCCAGGTAATAATTTACCTTTGAATACACGGTTTGGAGCTACAGGACCCATTGAACCAGGGCGACGATGGTAACGAGAACCGTGAGCCATAGGCCCGCGAGATTGTCCGTGGCGCTTGATGGCACCCTGGAAACCTTTACCTTTTGAAATTCCTGTTACATCAACAGTATCGCCTTCTGCGAAAATATCAACTTTGACTTCTTGACCAACTTCATATTGTCCTAAATCAGCTCCGCGGAATTCGCGTACGAAGCGCTTAGGAGCAGTGTTTGCTTTAGCAACATGTCCTTTTTCAGGTTTGTTGGACAACTTTTCGCGTTTGTCTTCAAATCCGATCTGGATTGCTTCATATCCATCAGTCTCAACTGATTTCTTCTGAAGAACAACGTTAGCAGCTGCCTCAACTACTGTTACCGGGATAAGATCACCGTTTTCAGCAAATACTTGAGTCATACCAATCTTTCTACCTAAGATTCCTTTGGTCATTTCAGTCACACCTCCTAAGTTTCTTTAGATTATTTATTGATTAAAGTTTAATTTCGATATCTACACCAGACGGTAAGTCTAAACGCATTAGAGAATCAACCGTTTGTGGTGTTGGGTTAACGATGTCGATTAGACGTTTGTGCGTACGCATTTCGAACTGCTCACGAGAGTCTTTGTACTTGTGAACCGCACGTAGGATTGTATAGATAGACTTTTCAGTTGGTAATGGAATCGGACCTGAAACAGCCGCACCAGAACGTTTTGCAGTCTCAACAATCTTTTCTGCTGATTGATCAAGAATTCTGTGATCATACGCTTTTAAACGAATACGAATTTTTTGTTTTGCCATTATTTTCCCTCCTTTTCGCCTATTTTAATATAGACATTCTCCGTGAAAATTTCCCACACACTCGCCATGGCAAAGCGGCCGGGTGTGTCAGCAACCTTTCACATCATCGCAGTCAAAGACCAACATTGTCTATTATACAGAAACAATAAATGAAATGCAACATATATATGTTATTTCTTTTTGTTCCGCACACTTTTACTATTATAACTGCTGCTCATGCAGTTTTCAATATTATCGAAAGAAGTCTAACTATTTGCATTGTGATAAGTTGAATAGAAAATATTATGATCAACATATTATATAGAAGAAATATGATTAAACGCGGAGAATTGATCTCTTTGCGGAAAGTTTGCTCTGCAAGAATTCATTCTAAAATTCATGATTGCAATTTACATTACATCTAAATTAAAATGAGTCCATCTTGTTATATCTGAAAATTAATCTGCAT
>NZ_BCUY01000081.1 GCF_001591465.1 Cytobacillus firmus NBRC 15306 | reverse complement strand
AGGAAAATTAATTTATGTTTCTCTTACATTTTGGTTTAGACCTTCCCTAAGAAGATCAGGTATAACAGCACTTTCCTGTTTGGCGAAATCAAAATAGACGATTACGGCGCTCCCTCTGGCAATAAGGTTGCCTGTCTGGGTGCAGACAATTTCATGATCCAGCTGAAAGCTTTTGCTGCCAATCCTTGATACCCAGGTTTTCACCGTAAGGATTTGGTTGAAATATCCCTGGCTTAGAAAGTCGCATTTAGTGGAGGCCAGGATAAAACTCCATTTTTTCACATCCATGGTGTAGCCAAGTGTCTCGAAATATTTCACCCGTGCTTCTTCAAGGTAAATAAAATAACTTGTATTGTTGATATGGCCAAGTGCATCAGTCTCGCAAAACCTTACTGTTACCTGAATTTCATGCATGATGACACCCCTTAACTCTTCACCTTATGGGAAGAATATTCATACCATCCCTTACCTGTTTTTCTGCCCAATTCTCCCTTTGCCACTTTTTCTGCAACACAGTCAAATGGCTTATCTGCAGGCTCTCCTGTCTCGCGATAACGCTGATCCATTACATAATAGGCGACATCCAGTCCGGATAAATCCATGAGCTCAAAGGGGCCGATTGGGTGGTTCAAGGCTTTCCGGCAGATGATATCAATATCTTTATAGTCTGCAATCCCCTGTTCATACAAAGCCACTGCCTCTTTTTGGAGTGCACCGAGAATGCGGTTTGCGACGAAGCCGGAAATTTCTTTTTTCAGCAGGACGGCAGTTCTATTAATCTTTTTACAGACATCCATCGCTATTTGTGCCGTTTCTTCAGATGTCTGTTCGCTAATAACTACTTCCACACAGTCCATCACGAGAGGAGGGAAAAAGAAATGCATATTGACGACTTTTTCAGGTCTTCTTGTTTCACCGGCTATTAAACTATTAACGATCGTAGAGCTATTGGTTGCAAAAATGGCATGTGGAGAAGCATATTGTTCCAGTTTGCTGAAGACTTCTTTTTTTACATCAAGCTTTTCGGTTACGGCTTCAATGATTAAGTCGGAGTTACTTACACTTTCTTCAAAGCTGGTGGAAAAACGCATCCTATTGAATGCAGAAGCTTTAGCATCTTCGGCAAGTTTCCCTTTGGAGACCCATTTAGACATAATTGCCTGCAGCTTAGCCTCTGCGTCCTGCAATGCGGTTTCGCTCAGATCCTGGATAATGGTCTCATAGCCTCCCGGTGCACAGAGCATCCCTATCTGGTGGCCAATCTGTCCTGCACCTATAACGGTAATTTGCTTTATTTCATTTGCATTCATCATTTCTCCTCCTCATACTGACCAGTAGGAATGTTTCGCGGATAAAATATTAATTTCGCGGTTAATTTGAAAAATTCGCTGATAAATAATAAAATTCGCCGATATATTGAAAAATTCGCTGATAAATATTAAATTTTCACCGATATCTATCTACAACTCGATCCCCTTTAATATCATTTCCGTAAAGATCTCTGCCACTTCCCGGTCGGATATGCTCCCCTCCGGATTGAACCACTGGTAGCTCCAGTTGGTGACCCCTAAGATGCCAAAGGTGATAATCGGAGAGTTTAGGTTAGCACGGAACTCGCCGTTCTGCTTTCCTTCTTCTATTAATTTTTCGATATTCAGTCTGAACTGATCCCTTTTTGGAATGATTTCCGATAAGCTTTCCTCACTGAGGTTTCGCATTTCCCTAAAAAAGACTTTCGCGCTGGCTCCCTGGGTTTTAATATTGCCCAGCAGCATTTGAACAATCGCCAGGAGTTTGTCTTTGCTGGATTTTGACTCATCCCCTAGGATTTCATGCTGATTGGACAGCATGTCATCTATATAGCGAAGATGGATATCCATCAGAAGTTGTTCTTTGCTTGAGAAATAGTAATAAAATGTGCCTTTCGTGACACCAAGGCTGTCGACAATATCCTGAATCGATGTCTCGCTGAATCCTTTCTGATCAAATAGCCGGATGCTCTTTTCAGTAATTTTTTCTTTCATTGTCAGTCCCCGCTTCTGTTAGAAAATATCGACAGCATTATATCATAAAACTATTGATTCCAGACTTCATCCCGTAATGCTCTTCGAAGGATTTTTCCGACATTGGTCTTTGGCAGTTCTAGGCGAAATTCCACTGCGGATGGGATTTTATAGGCAGCCAGGTTCTGCCTGCAATATGAAATGATTTCTTCTGCGGAAGATGTTTGGCCGGCTTTCAGCACAACGAAAGCTTTTACCGTTTCACCCCGGTAGGCATCCGGGACGCCAATGACTACGGCCTCCTGGACAGCCGGATGCTCATAAAGCACTTCCTCAATATCACGCGGATAAATATTATACCCTCCTGCAATGATCAAATCTTTCTTGCGGTCGACAATGTATAAAAAACCATCATCATCCATCTTTGCAATATCACCGGTGTAGAGCCAGCCATCCCGTAATGTAACTTCTGTCTCCTCAGGCATATTCCAATAGCCTTTCATAATTTGCGGGCCCTTGATAATAACCTCACCCAGTTCTCCATTCGGGACCTCTTCAGTACCTGTGGCCAGATCGACTATTTTATAATCAGTTGAAGGAAAACCGATTCCGACGCTTCCAGGCTTTCGTTCTGAAAAAGGCGGATTGCAGTGAGTTACTGGGGAAGCTTCGGATAAGCCATAGCCTTCGAGTATTTTTGCCCCTGTCTTTCTTTCAAAATCTCGCAGCAGTTCGACAGGCATTGGCGCGCTTCCGCTATTGCAGGTTTCTATGCTGTCAATGCCAAATTCCTCAGCACGCGGATGATTGGTAATGGCCACATACATGGTCGGGACACCCGGAAAAACAGAAGGCTGTTCATTTTTGATCGTATTCAGCACTTCCTCCAAATCAAAGCGTGGCAAAAGAATCGATTCATTAGCTGTATAAATCGCAAAGTTCATGCATGCTGTCATGCCGAATACATGGAAAAGAGGTATGACGGTTAAAAATTTCTCACCGCCTATTTCCGTTCTTTCCTTAAAGAATTCATAAGATTGGACTACATTTGCAAGAACATTGGAATGTGTCAGCATGGCTCCTTTAGACCGGCCGGTTGTACAGCCTGTATATTGAAGGACAGCAATATCCTGCTGTGGCTCAATGTTGACCGGGGTGTATTGTCCATTGCCTTCCTGTAAAAAACCTTCGAATGGTTTGTCAGGTGAAAAATCTGCTTCTGTTGGCTGCAGACTGACAATGACTATATTTCTAACCTTCGTTCTGCCTTGAACAACCTTAACACGAGGATACAAGGCATCAAACACGACAAGGGTTTCAGCACCTGAGTCATTCATGATATGCTCTATCTCGCGTTCAACCAGCATCGGGTTTACTTGAGTAACAATCGCTCCTGCTGCAAGTATTCCATAATAAGCAATCACATAGTGAGGACAATTGGGCAGCATAATGGCAACACGGTCGCCTCTTTGAACACCATTTTTCTGCAGGGATGCAGCAAATCCATAGACGGCTTTTTGAAGTTCCGCGTAATTCATCTTTTGGCCATAAAAAGATAGTGCAATATTTTGCGGATACATCGCTGTCACTTCCTGAAGCATCTCAGGCATCGATTTAACCGGAATGGTTATCTCGGCTGCAATTGATTCAGGATATCGGACATGCCAGGTTTTCTTCTCGCTCATCATAATCCCCTCCAAAATTTGCTCTTTTTACATGGCATGTGTTCCGCCATCAACAATTAATACGTCTCCCGTTACATAATTTGAAGCATTGGAAGCCAGAAACAAAGCCGCCCCTTTCAGATCATCCTCAGAACCGAAGCGTCTGAGAGGTGTTGCCTCCAGAATGGGGTTTCTTCCCTGCTCCATAATCGCCGATGACATTTTAGTAGGAAAAAAGCCTGGCGCTATGGCATTCACATTAATATTGTATCTGCCCCATTTTACTGCCAGGTCCTTTGTCATCGTGATGACTGCCCCTTTGCTGGTGTTATAGCCGATTGTATCCATCACCCGCGGGTCAGTGCCCCCAAGTCCGGCAACAGAGGCAATATTAATGATTTTTCCTGCCCCTTGCCCGATCATGACCTTGCCTGCAGCCTGGCTCATTAGAAATGTCCCTGTCACATTTACATTGATGACTTTTTGCCAGGCTTCAAGCGGCATCTCCTCGGCGGGGGCTCCCCAGGTGGCCCCGCTGTTGTTGACAAGAATATCGATAGCTCCAAATTCCTTAACCGTTTCTTCAACCACTTTTCGGACATCTTCCTGTTTGCTGATGTCACAGGGAAGCGCTAATGTTTTCACACCAAGTGCTGCAAGGCGGTCAGCGGTTTCCTGACATGCCTCCACCTTTCTTGAACAAAGCACGACATTTGCCCCTCCCTCGGCTAAGCCTTCCGCAATCTGGGCACCCAGCCCACGCCCGCCTCCGGTAATCAGTGCAGTCTTCCCGGTTAGGTCAAATAGTTCCTTAACGTTCATGAATTTTTCAGCTCCTATTGGTATTTTTTCAATTCAAGCTTAGCAACCTGTGCCCGGTGGACTTCATCAGGCCCGTCTGCCAATCTCAGCGTTCTGGCATTTGCCCACAATGCGGCAAGCGGGACATCCTCACTCACTCCTGCTGCTCCGAACGCCTGGATTGCCCGGTCAATCACCTTAAGGGCCATGGATGGCGCCACAACCTTGATCATAGCAATCTCGGTTTTTGCCACTTTGTTGCCGGCTGTATCCATCATATGAGCCGCTTTAAGTGTTAATAGTCTTGCCTGTTCAATTTCAATCCGGGAATCGGCTATCCATTCGCGGATGACTCCCTGGCTTGCGAGCGGTTTGCCAAAAGCAATGCGATTTTGTACACGCTTACATAATTCTTCAAGAGCTCGCTCTGCAGCCCCGATCAGCCTCATACAATGATGGATGCGCCCCGGACCAAGCCTGCCCTGTGCAATGGCAAACCCTTTCCCTTCAGCCCAAATGATATTTTCAGCCGGAACTCTGACATTCTCGTATGTAATTTCAGCATGACCATGGGGAGCGTGATCATAGCCAAACACCGGAAGCATCCTCTCTATTTTTACTCCAGGGGTATCCATAGGAATGAGAATCATCGATTGCTGTTCATGACGGCTGGCGTCCGTATCGGTTTTTCCCATAACGATCGCTATCCGGCACCTCGGATCTCCCGCACCGGAAGACCACCACTTCCGTCCATTGATGACATACTCCGCACCTTGTTTTTCAATTCGCGCTTCAATATTTGCAGCATCAGAGGAAGCCACATCCGGCTCTGTCATCGAAAAGCAGGATCGGATTTCCCCTTCTAAAAGCGGCTTTAGCCACTCATTCTTCTGCTGATCGGAGCCGTATCTTGCGAGCACTTCCATGTTTCCGGTATCAGGTGCATTGCAATTAAAGATTTCCGGTGCGATCATTGAACGCCCCATTATTTCGCAAAGCGGCGCATACTCAACGTTTGTAAGGCCTGCACCATAGTCGCTATCCGGTAAAAATAGATTCCATAATCCAGCTTCTTTTGCTTTGTTTTTCAGCTCTTCCATAATCGGCGGAATAGCACTCCATCGGTTTTCCTGTTCATCCAATTGCTGTTCATATAAAGCTTCGTTCGGATAAACGATTTCTTCCATAAACAATTTTAATTTCCCTATGAGCTCCTGCACTTTTGTTGTGTATGAGAAATCCAAATTTCTGTCCCTCCTCCACTAACTGACCGGTTGGTATGTTACAAGTTTAGTATAAACAATCTCAGAAATTAATCAACTTATTTTCAGAAAATTTCTAAATTTAATCTCTTACTCTCCCCATCCCAAAGCACTGTTTTTTTGGAGAAAGCAGGTAGGGAATTTTTACTAGTTACCCTTTACTCTATTTCGCCACCCGAATTATTATAGAACTAATCACCTACAATTACTTTTTTTTTAACAAATACAATTTTAAACTCCTCATTTTATACTATTCTAAATTTTTTGACACCTTAATCTCTCTTACTCTATTATTGATTTGAAATTAGAAGAGGAGGAAATTAGCCGATGAAAAAACTAGTAAAGAAACGTACTATACCGGTAATTCTGTCTGTTGCCTTACTGGCTGCACCCGCCGTACATGCTGAAACTCCCTACTACGGCAAATCATACAGCCAGCCTGAACAAGTCAGACACCTTTTTCCTGCAATTGAAGTGAAGGACGATACTCCTGCCTTTTCAAGGGAAGGTGAAGCATCATTTACTTCTCAAGAAGAAATGATGTCTTACATAAAACAGCTCGAAGCTAAAAGTCCTTACCTCACTGTTAAAACAATCGGAACATCTCAGGAAGGCCGCGAAATACCAGCCCTTTATTTCACAAAGGACAAGCAGATCAGATCGGGCTATTTATCAAAAAAACCGATTGTATGGGTTCAGAGCCAGATCCATGGCAACGAGCCTGCCAGCGGTGAATCTATCCTTGCTTTGGCTAATAGGCTTACAGGTGAATTAGGCAAAGAGATTCTGGATGATATCAATGTTATCGTCATTCCAAGAGTAAATCCTGATGGCTCCTTTGATTTTAAACGACAGCTTGCCAACGGCCTTGATGGTAACCGCGATCATATCAAACTTGAATCACCTGAGGTCCAGGCCATTCATAAGGAATTCAATAAGTATTCACCGGAAGTCGTGATTGATGCTCATGAATATTCCGTGTACAGCAGCGCTTTTAATCAAATTGGAGAACAGGGCGCATTGAAGTATCACGATATTCTGATCCAGTCTGGCCGAAACCTCAATATTCCGGAAAAAATCCGTCAGGCATCTGACAGTTTATTTGTAGAACCTGCCATGGAAGAGCTTGAGAATAATGGCATCTCCGCAGAAATTTACTATACAGCCGGGCTGGATGATCAAGGTGAATTAGAAATTATTGAGGGCTCCACTGAACCAAGGATTGGCCGGAATTCATTCGGACTTCAGCCAGCATTCTCCTTCCTTGTAGAAAGCAGGGGCATTGGCATTGGACGTGAGGATTTTGAGCGCAGAGTGAACGCCCAAATTGCCACTCATGAAAGCATTCTTAAACAAACGGCAAGTCATGCAAGACAAATTAAAAATCTGGTCGCATTTGAGAGACTTAATCTGATCAAAAAAGGCTTAATGCCAAATGACAGCGACCCAATCATCATTGATAGCGAAAACAAAGAACTGGAGAATGAAACACTTGAAATGGTAGACATCGCAACCGGCACAGTTCAGGATATTCCTGTGAAATACTTAAGTGCTACAGATGCTGAACCAACATTGGTAAGGGATAGACCTACTGCCTATTTAATAAAGCCAGGCTATGAGGAAATCGCTGAAAAGTTAAAGGCACAAGGTTTAAAGGGCTTTAAACTTCCGAAAAATGTCAGCCTTCCTGCTGAAGCATTTACAGTTACTTCCAAGGAAGGTGCAGGGAATTATGAAGGCAGGGAGCTTGCAGAAGTTGAAACTGAGCTGACGAAAAAGGACATCACCTTCCCGAAAGGCAGCTATGTATTTTTAACAGCACAGCCTCAAACCAATCTGCTTTCCCTTTCGCTCGAGCCTGAATCCGTAGACAGTTATACGACATTTGGCTATGTCCCTTCTGAAGTTGGACAGGAATTGCCGATATACCGTTTTACAATTGATCCTAAGAAATCAAAAATGAAACCGTTTTTGAAATAAAGAATTAGGAGGCTGACGGATTTGTCAGCCTCCTTTATTTTTTTCTGGAAGTGGTCCAGTTAATTTACAGCCCGTGCGCGTATTTTTTCCTTTATTAACCCTGCCCCCACCAGTCCCATCAGTGAGAAGATGACCGGTATAATAAATCCGTACCGGTAACCTGCTTCAAATGTATCCAAAACTTTTCCGAATATAAATGGCAGCAGAACTGCGCTCAGAAAGCCTCCGGTGTTGGCAAATCCTGAAACGACACCTACATCCCGAATGTCAAATGATTTTCTGACAATCGCGAACGTCAGCGTACTTGCCCCATTCCCATAACCCATGATCAGGAAAAGAACAATCAGGAGCGGATATGGAGGCTTACCCTGAAATAACAGAAAAGTTGCCCATCCAACGACGGCGATTGAGTGGGCAAAAAGATAAGGACGTTTGATGCTGCCCATCCGGCCAGATATAAAGCTCATTAAGGGAGCACCAATAATGGCACCAAACAATCCGATCATAACAAGCTGGCTGGAATCCGAACGGCTAAGGCCATACATGTCCATGCCATACGGAACAGCCCACGACCCGATGAAACCAACATAAGTGCCGACCAGGCCAAAATGACAGAAGAACGTGGCCCAAGCCTGGCGGGCAGAAAAAATTCTCTTTAATATGCTTGCTGTTTTTTCTTTTGGCTCTTTCTTATCTTTGGTTTTTTTAGGCTCCATACCCATTCGTGAAGGCTGCCAGATTAAAATGATATATAGCAATACGGCAAGGATGGTCAAAATAATGCCGATTGCCAAAAACGGAATGCGCCACCCCCATATGGAAATCCAAATGGAAAATGGCACAGTCGCTAGCAAAAATCCAAAGCTTCCGGACATGCCTGCAAAGCCAAGCAGCTTCACAAATTCATTTACCTTAAACCATCTGCCTAAAATGATGACAACATTAATCCAAATCGTCGCATCACCTATTCCGACCAGCATCCTTGCTGCGAAAAGGATGTATTCATTCGCGGCAAAACTGAATAATAAAGTGCCGATTCCGTTTAGAAGAGTCCCGGCAATTAAAAATACATTAGGGCCAAAACGGTCGGATAATATTCCAATGGGAACCTGCAGGCTGGCATAGGCAAAAAATTGGATGCTCGTCAGAAGCCCAATGGCCGCAGCTGTCACGCCGAATTCCTTCATTAATTGATCAGTAATTAACCCAGGGGCTGTCCTTTGGCTCACGATCAAAAAGTATGCAAATAAAACCGCGCCAAAGACGAGCCACCTGTATTTGCTGTTATGTTTCTCCACTGCCCTCTGCTCCTACTTTTTTAATGAATACCCTCCATTATACCCTAAAAAAAGGCAGCTGTCCTCCACTGCGTTAAAGCAGTGGACTGACAGGTGCCTTTGGAATGGTTATTCTTTTACAATATCCTTCGTGCTTCTTACTGTATCGATCGGACGGACATAGCTTTCGATTTGTTCCCTTTTCGGCTCAAGGAATGGCGGCAGTGACAGCTTTTCCCCAAGTGTTTCATAAGGCTCGTCACCCATGAACCCAGGTCCATCCGTTGCGAATTCAAATAATATCTGCGGAGCAACCCGGGAGTATAAAGAACCGAAGAAGAAGCGGTCGACAAACCCTGAAGTCTGGAAACCAAAGCCTCTCAAATGCTGATCCCATTCCTCGAGAACAGATTTATCTTCCACGCGGAATGCAGCGTGATGAACGGTTCCGTAACCCTGGCGCGCCTGAGGAAGCGACGGGTTATATTCCACTACCACCTGTGCCCCATTACCGCCTTCACCCACTTCGAATAAATGGAAATCTCCTTCTTGAGCTATTTCCTTAAAGTGCAGCACTTTTTCAATCATTTCCTTAAAGTAATCAAATTGAGCAACCCTTACAAATAGCGGCCCCAGACCGGTGATCGCAAATTCGAGCGGGATTGGCCCTTTCTGCCATGGTGTTCCTGATGGTACTCCTTTATTGGCTTCATCCGAGATCAATTGGTATTTTTGATCATCGAAATCTGTGAATGACAGAGTTTTCTTGCCAAACTGCTCCTGAATGCCTGAATGCGGAACCTCTAAGCGGTCAAACCGCTTTACCCAATATTCGAGCGCTTCATCTGTCGGAACCCGAAATGACGTTTTCGAAATTTCATCTGTTCCGTGCGAGCCCTTCGGAATACCGGGAAAATCAAAAAATGTCATATCCGTTCCCGGACTTCCTGTGTCATCCGCAAAAAATAAGTGATACGTTTGAATGTCATCCTGATTTACGGTCTTCTTTACTAAACGCATTCCTAATGTATATGTGAAAAACTCATAATTCTTTTCAGCACTGCTTGTGATGGCTGTAACATGGTGAATACCTTTTAATTGGTTCAAGTAGACTTCCTCCCCTTTGTTATCTATCTTAAAATAAAATATCTTTAATTCGAGATAATTTCACTTTATCACGGCTTACTGCTGGTGTCAATAAACCCGCGGCCCTAGAAAAAGGATTTAATAATGTCTTCTTCATGATTGCATTCCATGCAGATGTATTCAATTTCCAGTGCATCTTCCCTGGCGATGTGGACAGTTTCTTTTCCACAGACTTCGCAATATCTCTTTTCCGTAACTTCCTTCATTATTACATCTCCTGTTCATGTGTCGTTTATCTTGGTTTAACCAGAATATTAATTTCTAAACGCAAAAAAACCAGCTCCCATTGGGAACTGGTTTTTTTTTGCGGTATGTACAGCCGCCATTGCCGTAAATAATGATAAGAAAGTTTTAAACCACCACTCCTCAAAGTGGGTGTTCGCAGAAACATTCCTGCCTGTCCTCCTTGTCATATAGACGGAGGCCTGTCATTCCCGTTTCAATGTAAAACTCCCTATTACAGCTTAAAGGTTAAAACTTTATTATGATTACGAACAATGCAGCTTGTATTTATATATTAACGGATGTTGGCGGATTTTTCAATGGGCATGCTCAGTCTTAGAATATAATCATTCGATTATTTTTAAGTGCTCTTTTAAGTGTTCCATGGCGACCGTTTTCTCCTCACTCTTCAAAAGTGGGCCCATAAGTATATCCCCTGCCAATTCAGACCATTTTGTAATACATTTCCCACTTTTAACAAATACTTATTAAATAGAACGAATGAATAGGCGGTGGTGCAGTATGGACGGTGGAAAATTTACTTTTTACCTGGATGAAAAAGAGATCGAAGCAAAACCCGGCCAGTCAATTTTTGAGGCGGCGCGGGATCATAATCACTTTCTCCCGGGGATTTGTTCTTCCCAGCCGGATTTAGGGGTAGGCGTCATCCAGACTTGCGATACGTGTTATGTAGAAATTGATGGCGAACTGAAGAGATCCTGTGCAACTAAGGCAGAGCCAAATCTAAAAGTAAGCTCAGTGTCGGAGCTGGCAAAGGAAGCACAGCTTGAGGGAATGTCCCGCATCTTGAAAAATCATGAGCTATACTGCACGGTTTGCGATAACAATAATGGAAATTGTGTGGTGCATAATACAGCGGAGCATTTTAAGATTGAGCATCAGAAGTATGAATTTAAGCCAAAGCCCTACCCTCAGGACACATCAAATCCCTTTTACCGGTATGAACCTGATCAGTGCATTCTTTGCGGGCTGTGTGTGGAGGCATGCCAGGATCTGCAGGTTAGCGAGGTGCTGAGCATCGCCTGGGACCGGGAGCAGCCGCGCGTGATTTGGGATAATGATGTGCCGATTAATGAATCCTCCTGTGTATCCTGCGGGCATTGTGTGACGGTGTGCCCCTGCAATGCATTAATGGAGAAATCGATGCTCGGCAAAGCCGGCTATCTTACGAGTATTCCAAAGCCTCTGCTTGAGCCGATGATTGATTTAACAAAAGAAGTTGAGCCAGGCTATAAAGAGATATTTGCTATTTCTAATGTAGAGGCAGCGATGCGGGAAGCCCGTATTAAGCGGACCAAAACGGTCTGTACGTATTGCGGAGTCGGCTGCAGCTTTGAGGTTTGGACGAAAGACCGGGAAATTCTCAAAATACAGCCATCGCCGGAAGCTCCTGTTAATGGAATCTCGACTTGTGTGAAAGGAAAATTCGGCTGGAGCTTTGTGAACAGCAAAGAGCGCCTCACCAAGCCCCTCATCAGAAAAGGGGAAAAATTTTATGAAGCGACATGGGATGAGGCCCTCTCTTTAATTGCCGAGAAATTCACTGGCATAAAAGAAGAAAATGGGCCTGATGCCCTCGGCTTTATCGCATCTTCCAAGTGTTCCAATGAAGAAAACTATCTGTTCCAAAAGCTGGCCAGGGCCATTTTTAAAACGAACAACATTGATAATTGTTCAAGATACTGTCAGACACCTGCCTCAATGGGGCTCATCCGCACAGTTGGCATTGGCGGGGACTCCGGTACAATGAAGGATATTGCCAGCTCGGATTTAATCATTGTTGTCGGTGCGAACCCGGCAGAGTCACATCCTGTTCTGGCAACCCGAATCAAACGGGCTCATAAATTGGCAGACCAAAAGCTGATTGTAGCCGACCTTAGGAAAAATGATCTGGCGGACCGGGCTGATTTGCATATTCATCCAAAGCCGGGGACCGATCTTGTCTGGCTTTCTGCAGTCACTAAATACTTTATTGACCAGGGCTGGGAAGACCGTGAATTTCTTAATTCCCGAGTAAACCATCTGGATGAATATGCGCAGTCCCTTGAAAAATTCACGCTTAATTATGCGGAAGAAATAACCGGGATTGCAAAAGAAACACTGATCAACATTGCCGAAATGATTCATGATGCTAAAGGTACTTGCATTTTGTGGGCCATGGGTGTTACGCAGCACTTAGGCGGCACGGATACAAGCACAGCGATCAGCAACCTGCTTTTAGTTACAGGCAATTTTGGCAAGCCTGGTGCGGGAGCCTATCCGCTGCGCGGCCACAATAACGTCCAGGGTGCGAGTGATTTTGGCACAATGCCTACCTGGCTTCCAGGTTATCAGCCAATTGAAAATGATGAAATCCGCACCCGCTTTGAACAAGCCTGGGGCACCGAACTCCCTAAAAACCCTGGTCTCAACAACCATCAGATTGTTGAAGCCATCCAGGCTGGCAAAGTAAAGGCAATGTATCTTTTTGGCGAAGAGATGGGCCTTGTGGATTCGAATATCAATTATGTTCAAGAAGCCTTTGAGAAACTGGATTTCTTTGTCGTGCAGGATATTTTCTTTTCCAAGACGGCCCAATTTGCGGATGTGGTTTTGCCGGCAGCGCCAAGCCTGGAAAAAGATGGCACGTTCACGAATACAGAGCGGCGGATCCAGCGATTTAATAAAGTTTTCGAGCCGCTCGGCGACAGCAAACCGGATTGGCTCATTTTTCAGGAGCTAGCCAGCAAGCTTGGGGCAAACTGGCATTATAACGATCCAGGTGAAATTATGGATGAAGCTGCTAAGCTTTCGCCTGTTTTTGCCGGTGTCAGCTACAAACGCCTTGAAAACTGGGAAAGCCTTGTTTGGCCTGTTGCTCCGGATGGAACGGATACACCTTTACTCTACAAGGATCACTTTCATTTTCCGGATGGAAAAGCCCGCTTAATCACAGTGGATTGGACTCCTCCTTTTGAAGCCGGAGAGGAATACGACCTTCACTTGAATAATGGAAGAATTCTGGAGCATTTCCATGAAGGCAATATGACCTATCAATCCGAAGGCATTTCCTATAAGGTGCCGGAGCTATGGCTGGAGGTTTCTCCTGAACTGGCAGACGAGCGGAACATCAAAACCGGCAGTCTGGTGCGACTGACCTCCCCTTACGGCCATGTCAAAGTAAAAGTGTGGGTGACAGATCAGGTTAAGGGAAAAGAACTGTATTTGCCCATGCATACGACTGAAGGAGTGGGAGCAGTCAATAAGCTGACCAGCAGCTATCATGACAAAATTACACATACGCCCAACTACAAGGAAATGCAGGTGAAAATGGAGGTGCTGGAACGGGACGGCGATTCACCGCTTCCTCACCACAACTTCCGGTTTGGCAGCCCGCAGCCGCATATTGGCGTCGAAGCAGAGAAAAAATGGAGCCGCGACGACTTCATCTCCATTCCGGAAATGCTGAAAAAGGAGGGTATCTGCGATGGCGAAAGCGATCAAGCAAATTGAGCTGGTTCAGCCTTCAGCCCAGGAAGAGCAGGCACAGGATATAGCTGGTCTTTTAACGCAGCTTAGCCAGAACCGAGAGGCCATCTCAAGTGCCATCGAAATCATCGGACAGCTGCAAAAGTCTGGAATACTTGATATTATTCAAGGATTTCTGCATGCGAAAGAAAAAGTGGCTGCCATTGCGATTGACCAGGTTAACCAGCCGAACATGCACAATATCATACGCAACGGTTTTAATACCGTCGATTTTCTGGGCTCCCTCGATCCCCAGCAGATGAATATCATGATGAGTGCTGTCACGAAAGGCCTTGATGAGTCGGCAGAAGTGATGAAAAAGAATGAAAAGACCGGTGTGCTCGGGCTTATGAAAGCCTTGCGCGATCCTGATATAAATCTGGCCATCAATTCTATGCTCGGTTTTCTAAAAGGAATGGGCATGGAAATGGGCAAAGAACACAGTCATTATAAAACAGGAGAGTGATTTTTATGATTACTCGAATAGTATCTATCGAAAACATGGATCAATCTGATGAAGAAACATTAAGCAAAGCTCTGAATGATGTATGGGGTGTCCGGAAGATTAAGCTGAATTCCATGAGTGGTGAGGCAGTCATTTCATTTGATGAAGATGCTGCCTCCTTCATGGATTTTGAACAGGCTATTAAAGACTGCGGATATAACATCCTATCAAGTGATGAATAAGGGGGTGTTACTTTGGCAAAGGTCTGTGAAATCTGCGGGCATAGGGAGGAAACGGAAGAAGAGGTAAACAGTCTTGATATGCTGGTTATCTGCCCGGATTGCTCCAATGACCGCGTTCATCCATTTTCATTTGAAAAATAATAAAGAACTCCTGCCAGCAAACCCGGCAGGAGTTTTTCTCTTTATTCAGTCACAAGCTGACCGCTTGTTCTTTTTTGCTTCTTCTCCGTTCTGATTTTCTTAATGTCGCGCTTCATCAGCAATGAGACGATGAAGCCGATGGCAAGCATGGTGCCAAATACATAGAAGGTAATCGTATAGCTTTGCGTATTTTCATATATGCTGGAGACGAGCATCGGTCCGACCACTCCGGCGATGGACCACGAGGTAAGCAAATAACCATGAATCGCGCCAAGCTGTTTGGTTCCAAACAGGTCCCCGATAAAAGCCGGAAGCGATGCGAACCCGCCCCCATAGCATGAAACAATGATATAGAGGAAAACAGAAAAGATAAACGAGTTTGTGATGAATGGAAGAATGAAGAATGCAGCCACCTGGATCAGGAAGAAGGTCATATACGTATTACCTCTTCCAAGATAATCGGATGCAGACGCCCAGCCAATTCTTCCGCCTCCATTAAAGAGGCCCATTATGCCGACTATGCTTGCGGCGGTGATGGCGCTTGCCCCAGTGATTTCCTGGGCCATTGGTGCGGCAACGGAGAGAATCATGATGCCTGCAGAAATATTGATGAACATCATAATCCAAAGAAGCCAGAAACGCTTGGTCTTAATCGCTTCATTGGCAGTCATTTGTGCCAGGTCTGTCTTTGCCGGCCGCTCTTCCCTGCTCTCTTCCATTCCTTCAGGTGCCCATCCTTCAGGCGGCTTAGCGATGTAAAGCGCTCCCAAAATCATCAGTACAAAATAACTGATTCCAAGGATGTAGAAGGTTGTCGGAATTGATGTTGCGATCATTAACCTGCTTGCAATAGGGCTTGTGATCAGGGCACCTGCACCGAAGCCCATAACCGCCATTCCGGTGGCAAGTCCCCTTCTGTCAGGAAACCACTTAACCAATGTGGAGACTGGTGCAATATAGCCGAATCCGAGACCAAGTCCTCCAATGACACCGAAGAAAATCAGGAATAGGATATAATTCTCCAATTGAATGGCGAAGCCGGATCCAATTATACCTATTCCAAAGAAAACTGCGGCAATCATGGCTGAAACCCTCGGTCCCCGCTTTTCCACAAACCGTCCAAAAAAAGCTGCCGCAATCCCAAGAATAAAAATGGCAATGGTAAAAGCAAGTGAAACATCTGTTTTTTCCCAGCCGAGGGCTTCTTTCAAGGGATTTTGATAAACACTGTACGCATATACTGAACCGATTGATAAATGAATGGCGACTGCTGAAAGGGCAATCAGCCATCTATTTTTGTTCGCCATAAAGAACCCCTTTCCTGATGATTGTTTTATTTATTCCCCTAATGGGAAATAAGCTCCATGCTATTTTTTACCTTCCCCAGAAAGCCTGTCTCTAATCCTATTAGAGACAGGCTTTCTGAAAATCATTTTGATGCGAACCCTTTTTTCAGTAAATAGATTTCTGTTTTGTAATTATGGACAGCTTCGTCGAATGGCAGCTCCCCCGCAAATTTTTTAACGATATTATGAAACGTGACAGAAGAAATAATCTGCATCATATGAAAAAGCTCCTGCTCGTCCTGAATATTCAGCCGATCCTTATTAATCAGATTGCTGATTTTCTTAAAATTTTCATTCAGGTCATTTTCTCCGAAGCTTCTTGCCATAACATTTTCGATCCGGTGCGTCATATTAAGAAACAAATTCCTCAAAAACTGCAGATTTTCTTTTTCTTCTGTAATAATGGCGGTATAAAAATCAATCATCGCATCAAAAATATCACCATTATTTTTTTGGAGCGTTTCAAGAAAGTACATCTTATAAGCGGACACATGGCTATTTAATAAGTAGAAAAACGCATCTTCTTTGTCATCAAAATACTGGTAAAAGCTGCCGCGCGGGATTTTGGCATCTTTTATGATATTGGATATGGATGCCTGATAAAGCGGGACGCGGGCAAATTCCTTTTTGGCCGCATGGACTAAGTTTTCCCGTTTGTCTTTAGGCAAATTGAAAAAAGTAATTTTCGGCAAATTTTGTTCCTCCTTATTGCCAGTCTCTTTTTTTCC
>NZ_BCUY01000080.1 GCF_001591465.1 Cytobacillus firmus NBRC 15306 | reverse complement strand
TTTCGACCTTAAGAAGCGGCAAGTATGCTGATCGGATGGAATCTTATGAAAAAGATGAAATAGGATTAATATCAGATGAACTGAATCAGCTGGCCGAAAATATTCAGGAGCAGGTTTTTTCCATGCAGCGGCTTGCTGATGAAAAGTCTGTATTGGCACAAACCGCCCATTCAGCAGCTGTAATGGAAGAAAGACAGCGCCTGGCCAGGGATCTGCATGATGTAGTGAGCCAGCAGCTTTTCGCATTAAGTATGATGTCTTCAGCAGCCCTGAGAGTTTTTGATTTGGATAGTGATAAAGCGAGAGAGCAGTTAAATGAAATCTCTGAAATCGCTGCGAAAGCCCAGGGGGAAATGAGAGCGCTTCTCCTCCATCTTAGGCCTGTGCAGTTGAGTAATGACAGACTCTGTGACGGTATTATTAAGCTGATACAGGAGTTAAAGGCAAAAACAAACATCGAATTCCATGCAAGCATTGATGAGGTTGAAAATCTTTCCAAAGCAGCGGAAGAACATTTATTCAGGATTGTCCAGGAGGCTTTATCAAATGTGCTCCGACATGCGGATGCAGGAAAGATCAGAGTAACCCTAACGGAAGAGGAAGATTACATCTATCTTTTTATTGCTGATAATGGAAAAGGGTTTAATCCACATAAAGAGAGAATCACTTCTTACGGGCTGAAAACTATGAGGGAACGCTGCGAGGAGGTTGGCGGAATATTCAAAATACGATCCAAAGAAAACGAAGGAACTTATATAGATATTAAAATTCCGGCAAAGGGGAGAGGCTGAAATGATCAGGGTAGCAGTTGTGGATGATCATGAAATGGTCAGAAGGGGCATTATTTCTTATTTGGCAACTGAATCTAACATAGAGGTCATTGGGGAAGCAGGCAGTGGGAATGAAGCTGTAAAGCTTGTGCTCAAAGAACGGCCGGAAATCGTTTTGATGGATCTCCTGATGGAAAATGGAAACGGAATTGAAGCGACAAGGGAGATTTTAAAAACCTATCCTGAATGCAAGGTTATTATCATAACCAGCTTTTACGATGATGAACAAGTTTTTCCGGCTATTGAAGCGGGTGCCTTCAGCTATATGCTGAAGACGGCAAATGCTGCCGAAGTTGTGAATGCCATTAATAAAGCTGCACAGGGTGAGCCTGTCATTGAATCAAAGGTTGCTGGGAAAATGGTAAGCCGTTTCAGAGAAAAAGAGAAAAAGCCTCATGATGATTTAACTGAAAGGGAGTTTGATGTCCTGCTCTGCATTGGGGAAGGGATGACAAACCAGGAAATCAGTGAAGAATTGTTCATTGGCATCAAAACCGTCAAAACACACGTTAGCAATATCCTCAGTAAACTGGGCGTTGCTGACCGTACACAGGCAGCCGTGTATGCCAACCGAAATGGAATCATAAAAAAACAGGCGAAAAAAGGATGAGCTATAAGGCCTCATCCTTTTTACAGGGTAAGAAATGATGATTTTGAACTTATATAACTGTTTAGCTCCAGCCGCTTTTCTTATTACTCTTCTTCAGGGATATAATAATGGGTCACATATGAAGGACTGGAGAATATATTAGGTGTCTTATCGATGCCGCTTTCCGTCCCGCGTTTTTCATGTGCTTTTTCATATGCTTTGGAATTCTGCCAGTTCTTAAAGGATTTTTCATCCCGCCATAGCGTTAGAATGATATATGTGTTTGATTCAAGAGGCCGCAGAACCCGGATAGCCGCAAATCCAGGTTCATTTTCGATAAGTCCCGCCCTGTTTTTAAACCGGTGCTCAAAAAGCGGCCTGCCTTCCTCTGTGACGGGTATATTATTCAGAACGGCAAATCCTGCGCCCGAGAAAGGTCCGGAAGAATCAATTACCTCATAGGAACGTGGCTCCTTAAAGATGGAGGCGCCTGAAGTTTCATGAATTAATAAGGCACTATCAGTATTCTGCATTGTAACCATGTTTTCATCAGGATGCTTTTCCTCAATTTTTTTCAAAAAATCGTAAGTTCCTCTGGCCATATAAAGCTTCATATTTTCTCACTCCACTTGGATAAGTTTTATTGTGTTCTTTTTGGCGGTAAATTTTATTAGCATTAATTTATTAAAATATATATGAAGGTGCTGATAACCTTATAATCTTTAATTTTCCCTTATTTAAACAGTTAAAAACGTCAATTTTTTGACATTTGGCGTTCAAATCTATACAAAAACAAAGAAAAAAGGATATAGTCATAAAGGATAGATATTCGAGATTTCTAATTTGGTTACATATATATTACAATAATACGCAGACAAGACTTGAAAGGTGGATAAAATTTAATGGCGAACTCATTTAATGATACATTTCTGAAGGCAGCAAGGGGAGAACAGACAGAATATGTTCCTGTATGGTATATGCGCCAGGCTGGCCGCTCACAGCCTGAGTATAGAGCAATAAAAGAAAAATACTCCCTATTCGAAATTACACATCAGCCTGAGCTTTGTGCTTATGTTACAAGGCTGCCGGTAGAGCAATATAACAATGATGCTGCCATTCTTTATAAAGATATAATGTCACCGCTTCCTGCCATTGGGGTTGATGTGGAAATTAAATCAGGAATCGGCCCTGTTATTTCAAATCCAATCCGTTCCATAGCTGATGTAGAGAAGCTTGGGGAAATAAATCCGGAAGAGGACGTTCCTTATGTACTGGATACTATTAAGCTTCTTACTCAAGAGCAGTTGACTGTGCCTCTAATCGGTTTTGCAGGGGCTCCATTTACTCTTGCCAGTTATATGATTGAAGGCGGACCATCAAAGAATTACAACAAAACGAAAGCATTCATGTATGCAGAACCTAAAGCCTGGTTTGCCTTAATGGAAAAGCTTGGGGAAATGACTATTACATATGTGAAATCCCAGGTCAAAGCAGGTGCAAAAGCCATCCAGATTTTCGATTCATGGGTTGGCGCCTTAAATGTGGAGGATTACCGCTATTTTATTAAGCCTGTCATGAATCGTATCTTCTCTGCCTTAAAAGAAGAGAATGTCCCGCTGATCATGTTCGGTGTAGGTGCAAGCCACCTGGCATTGGAGTGGCATGATCTGCAGCTTGATGTAGTTGGGCTGGACTGGAGACTTCCGATTCAGGAAGCAAGGGCAAAAGGCATCACCAAAACAGTTCAGGGTAATCTTGACCCTGCGATTCTCCTTGCACCTTGGGAGGTTATCGAGGAAAAAGCAAAAGCTATTCTTGATCAGGGAATGGCTCAGCCGGGTTATATTTTCAACCTTGGACACGGTGTTTTCCCGGAGGTTAATCCTGACACATTAAAGAAATTAACTGCTTTTATTCACGAATACTCTGCCTCAAAATTAAGCTAGTAGCCTCAGACTGGCTAAAAGCGATAGCAGGCTGCACTTGCATATTGCTATGAGCATTAGTTTTGGTAATCGATTTGTTTTTTGGCACAATAAAAATTGGAGACAGAATTTGAGGTGGATGACATGGGTAAAAAGAGAATGGGTTTACTTGTAATGGCTTATGGAACTCCCTATAAGGAAGAAGACATTGAGCGTTACTATACACATATCCGCAGAGGAAGAAAGCCTTCTGAGGAAATGCTTGAAGATTTAAGAAGCAGGTATGAAGCTATCGGCGGAATATCGCCGCTTGCAGAAATTACTAAAGATCAGGCTGAAAAACTTGAACAGCATTTAAATGAAATTCAGGACGAGTATGAATTCAAAATGTATATTGGGCTGAAGCATATCGAACCTTTCATAGAAGATGCGGTTAAACAAATGCATGAGGATGGGATTGAGGAAGCTGTCAGCATTGTTCTTGCGCCTCATTTCTCAACCTTCAGCGTGAAATCATATAACGGCAGAGCCAAGGAAGAGGCTGAAAAGCTTGGCGGCCTTGAAATAAGGTCAGTTGAAAGCTGGTATAAAGAGCCTAAGTTTATTAAATATTGGGCTGATCGGGTAAAAGAAACTTTCGATAAAATGCCTGCTGAAGAAAAAGATTCTGCAGTGTTAATTGTTTCTGCACATAGTTTGCCGGAAAAAATCCTGCAATCAGGGGATCCATATCCGCTTCAGCTGCAGGAAACAGCTGACCTCATAGCCGAACAGGCTGGTGTCAAAAACTATGCTGTCGGCTGGCAAAGTGCAGGAAACACACCTGAGCCATGGCTTGGGCCTGATGTACAGGATTTGACAAGAGATCTTTATGAGAATAAAGGCTACAAAGCATTCGTATACACACCAGTAGGTTTTGTGTCAGATCATCTTGAAGTGCTGTACGATAATGATTATGAATGCAAAGTTGTCACTGATGAGCTGGGAGCAAGCTATTACCGCCCTGAAATGCCGAATTCACAGCCTGAGTTCATTGATGCAATGTCAGATGCCATTTTTAAATTGCTGAATAGATAAAGCGAAACTTCACTCAGTGGGGGCTTACTGCCTGTTGACTGCGATAATGCAAAAATTAGAAAAGAAGGCGATTTACCGTGCAGGGAGAGAGACAGAAAGTTATTGTTGCCGGAGGAGGAATTACGGGTCTTGCTGCAGCTTATTATCTGCAGAAGGAAGCAAAAGAAAAGGGCTTGACTCTGGACGTTAATCTCATAGAGGCTTCCCATCGTCTTGGCGGAAAGATTCAAACAATAATTCGAGACGGTTTTGTGATCGAACGAGGGCCAGACTCCTTTTTGGCCCGTAAGCAAAGTGCAGCGCGCCTTGCCAGGGAAGCGGGCCTTGAAAAGGAACTTGTGAGAAATACTTCTGGCAAGTCCTATGTCCTTGTAAGGCAGCGACTATATCCAATGCCTGGAGGATCCATCATGGGCATCCCGACACAAATTGCTCCCTTTATAACAACCGGCTTATTCTCTCCTGCAGGAAAGGCAAGAGCTGCGGCAGATTTTGTGCTGCCGCGCTCCAATCCTTCCACAGATCAGTCTCTGGGTGCCTTTTTCAGAAGAAGGCTTGGTGACGAAGTTGTCGATAATTTGATTGAACCGCTTCTCTCTGGCATATATGCAGGCGATATTGATCAATTGAGCCTTATGGCCACTTTTCCGCAGTTTTATCAGGTTGAACAGAAGTATAGAAGCTTAATAATGGGAATGAAGAAGGCTGCAGGCTCTCAGCCGAAACAAGCCGGAAACAGCAAAAGCAAAGAAGGAATGTTTCTTACTTTCAAATCAGGGCTTCAATCACTTGTCGATGCTCTCGAAAGCAAGCTTGAACCCGGGACTGTGCTGAAAGGCCATCGCATTGAATCGGTTATTAAGAATGGCAAAAGCTATACCGTTGAAATAAATGGGGGAGAAAGCCTTAATGCAGATTGCATAGTTATGGCTGTTCCCCACCATGCGTTGTGCAGCATCTTCTCCGGCTGGGGACTTTTTGAGCAGTTTAAAGAAATGCCGTCCACTTCAGTGGCAACTGTTGCTCTGGCTTTTCCGGAGGATGCGATTGAAAGGGATATAGACGGAACGGGTTTTGTTGTTTCACGCCACAGTGATTACACTATTACTGCCTGTACCTGGACACATAAAAAATGGCCTCATTCTACCCCAAAAGGAAAAGTGCTTCTGCGCTGTTACGTTGGCAAAGCCGGTGATGAAGCAGTTGTGGATCTGTCAGATGATCAAATTATTAAAGTTGTGCTTGATGACTTAAATAAAACGATGAATATTAATATGAATCCTGAATTTAGTTATGTAACAAGATGGAAGGATTCAATGCCTCAGTATACCGTTGGACATAAAGAACGCGTCGGATTGGCAAAGAAACAGGCGCAGGATGAGCTGCCGGGCATTTTTCTGGCAGGAAGTTCGTATGAAGGTCTTGGTGTTCCTGACTGTATAGATCAGGCAGAAGAGGCAGTTCGAAATATATTAGATTACCTGCAAATCAACAAGCCAAAAGCTGTCCGTGTGTGACAGCTTTTTAAATTGGCATCATTTCAGGTTGCTTTTTCAAATAGAGTATGATAAATTACTTCTTGTACTAATGACCAAATTGTTCAATTAGTCATTTTCGAAGAGGTGAGTATATGTCAGCAGATCGGAAACAGCAGATTCTTGAAGCAGCCACAAAATCATTTTCTCTTTTCGGCTATAAAGCAACCACTATGGATCAGGTTGCAAAGCTTGCGAATGTTGGAAAAGGCACTATCTATAATTTCTTTAAAAATAAAGAAGAGCTGTTTGATGAAATTATCCATACGCTTATCACGGAAATGAAAAATGCAGCCGATGAAGCGCTTGATCCTTCTTTGCCCTTTCACAAAAATGTTCATCGGGGATTGTATAAAATACTTGAATTCCGCATGAAGCATCAGCTGACAATCAAGCTTTTCCAGGAAGCAAAGGAAATGGGAACTCCTGCTGTTACAGATGTAATTGGGAAAGTGGAGGATGCGATAATTAAATATGTGAAAGGTAAAGTTACACTTGCCATTGAAAGAGGAGAAATCCGGGAATGCGATCCGGAACTGACTTCCTTTGTCATGCTTAAGCTTTATATTGCACTTATTTTTGATTGGGAACAGCGTCATGAACCATTGGAAAAAGAAAAAATAGCTCTTCTGTTTGAGCAATACATTATGAAAGGATTATCGAACTAGATAGTCCTCTATTTTTTCAGAAAAATGACCAAATGAGAAAAATAGTCAAAAAGTAATTTGGAGGGATTTACGGTGAAAAACAAACTTTTCCTTAAGGAGTTTTCAGCCATTATAAAAAAACAAAAAGCTGCTGATTCCAATTATAGCAGTCATGTTTATTCCGGTTTTATACAGTGGAATGTTCCTGTGGGCATTCTGGGATCCATACGATCATTTAGATGATCTCCCGGTTGCCATCGTTAATGAAGATGCCGGTGCTGTATTGGAAGGAAATGAATTGCACCTGGGCAATGATCTTGTTGATAATTTAAAGGAAAGCAAGGACTTTAACTTTCAATTTGTTGATAAAGAAGAAGCATATAAGGATCTAAATGATCAGCAATACTATATGCTGGTTGAAATTCCTAAGGATTTTTCCAAGAATGCTACCACTCTGCTGGAAGACAAACCGCAGAAAATGAATCTGATTTACGTTCCTAATGAGAGCTACAATTTCTTATCTGCTCAAATTGGCGGGACGGCTGTTGAAAAAATTAAAGCGTCACTGTCAGAAAAAGTAACTGAAACATATGCAGAAACCATGTTTGATAAAATAGGGGAACTTGCAGATGGCATTGGACAGGCAAGTGATGGTGCCCTTCAAATCAGTGAAGGAGCAGCTGATCTTAAGGACGGCTCCAAAACCCTGCATGAGAAGCTTGAGCTTTTGGCCAATAAATCCATTGAGTTCAATAACGGCGTAAGCACAGCAAGCAAGGGTTCTAAGGAAATGGCAGAAGGAGCTAAATCTCTTTCAGAAGGTTTAGGCAAACTTGCAGGAGGCCAATCGGAATTGAGAAATGCTTCTGATCAGCTAAAGTCAGGTAGTGAAGATCTTTCTGCAGGTGTTACACAAACAAAAGAAGGAATCTTAACAGTAAAAGAAAAACTTCCAGTTATGATCGATGGAACCGAACAGCTTGAAAATGGAGCAAACACATTATCTTCATCTCTGGAGCAATGGCAGACGGAAGCGCAAAAACTCAGCGGAGGCACTGTTCTTTTAGAACAAAGGCTGCAGGGCATCTTATCGCAGCTTCCAGAAGGTTCTCCTGAAAAGACTGAGCTTCAGACTGCACTTGCACAGCTGAAAACCGGATCAGCCCAGCTTGCCGAATCAGCCGGCAAACTATCTAGTGGAGGAGCTGAATTGTCCCAAAGAATGGGGCAGCTAAAGGCAGGACAGCAGCAGCTCCAGCAGGGAATAAATCAGCTTGCCCAGGGAACAGCCGAGCTGGAAAATGGTTCCCTTAAGCTGGTACAGGGCCATAAAGATTTCGATGCAGGAATGGAAACATTTGCTCAGAAGTTTGGTGAAGCGCAGGCCGGAGCAGACAGGCTGGCAGGCGGTGCAGCAGATCTGTCAGGAGGCCTTGGCAAACTGACACAAGGTTCAGCTGCATTTGCAGACGGCTCGAAGCAGCTTGAAGCTGGTGCAGGCAAAGTTGCTGAGGGCAATTCACAAATTTATGAAGGATCGTCTGAGTTAGCAAATAAATTAGCTGATGGCGCTGAAAATGCTTCATCAGTAAATGCCAGCGATAAAACGTATAACATGATGGCAAATCCGGTAGAAATAGATAATGAGAAGATTACAGAAGTTCCAAACTACGGTACAGGATTTGCACCATATTTTCTGTCTCTTGGTCTTTTTGTTGGAGCTCTGCTGCTTTCCATTGTATTCCCGCTTAGGGAACCGGCTGGCGTTCCGCGCTCAGGATTCAGCTGGTTTGCAAGCAAGTTCGGAATCCTTGCAGGAATAGGCATTATTCAGGGTCTTATTGCAGCGATGATTCTATTGCTGGGACTTGGCCTGGAAGTTCAGAGTGTACCTTTGTTTCTTCTGTTTACAATCCTAACCAGTCTGACTTTCATAGCGCTTATTCAATTCTTTGTCACTGTCATGGGTGACCCAGGCCGGTTTGTTGCGATCATTATTTTAATACTCCAGCTGACAACAAGTGCCGGTACTTTTCCGCTTGAGCTGATTCCTAATGCCCTTCAGCCAATCAGTTCATATTTGCCTATGACCTATTCTGTTTCCGGTTTTAAGGCAGTCATTTCAAGCGGCAATTTTGATTTTATGTGGGAGAATGCGGTAATTCTCCTGAGCTTCGGAGCCTTGTTCATTGCAGGATCTTTTGTTTACTTTACTGCCATGCACAAGAAAAGATTTGCAGCTGCTGCAGAGCAGACTGATTGATTATAAATAAAAGCAAAGCCAGCCCTGTGTGGGCTGGCTTAAAATATATTATTCTATAAATCTGTCATTCCCATGCATTTTTCACACTTGTTTCCGTAGCATTCATGCTGTTCTTCGATCGACTTCCCGCATTCTGAACATTGTTTTGCCGGCAGGTTTCTGAAAAACTCCATAATGTTTTGAATCATGTTGAAGCCTCCTAATTTGTGTTTTTGTTCTAAATAGTTTGATTATTTAAGTTCATTGTATTATAACAGTATTTTTATGTCAACATCTGTTTCAATACAATTTTAAAAAAGTGAAAAAATAGGCATAATCGAGTATATTGGACATAGGAAAGCCAGGTTATCCAGTTATAGTAGGAGGGAATTTGTGATGAAGTTAACTGTAATCGGCAGCTGGGGCGGTTATCCTAAAGCAGATGGGGCCAGTTCCGGGTATTTACTGGAGCATGAAGGATTTCATTTGCTGGTAGACTGCGGAAGCGGCGTGCTTTCAAAAATGCAGAATTTTTTTCAGCCAGAAGACTTAGATGGGCTGATTATCTCGCATTACCATCCAGATCATATTGCGGATATAGGAGTGCTGCAGCATGCAAGGCTCATTCAGGGCTTCCTGGGCAAGAAAACAGCTGCACTCCCGATTTATGGACATTCTTTCGACCAGCCTGAATTTGCCAAACTTACATATAAGGATATTACAAAAGGAGTCGCCTATGATCCTGAAGGCACTCTCACAGCAGGACCATTTCAGATTCGCTTTATGAAAACCAATCATCCTGTGCCATGCTATGCAATGAGAATTGAAGCAGGCGGCAAATCACTTGTTTACACGGCAGATACTTCTTATAAAGAAGAGCTGGTGGCATTTAGCGAAAATGCTGATCTATTAGTTTGCGAGTGTAATTTTTATGGTCATCAGAACGGGAAAAATGCAGGGCATATGACAAGCCTGGATGCTGGAACATTGGCAAGCATTGCAAAGGTGAATAATCTGCTGCTGACACATTTGCCTCATTATGGTGAACTTCGAAAGCTGAAGGAGGAGGCATCGACTAAATATGCCGGTCCTATTTCTATAGCGGATTACCAATGGTCTCATATATTTTAAGGAGGAAAATAGATGCTTTTTATCGACAACCAGGGAATCACAGATCCCAGAATTAATCTTGCTATTGAGGAATATGCACTAAAGAATCTTGATATTGAAGAAACCTATTTGCTGTTTTATATTAATGAACCTTCCATTATTATCGGAAAAAACCAGAATACAGTAGAAGAGATTAATACGGAATATGTGGAGGATAATGGCATCCATGTTGTCAGAAGGCTATCTGGAGGAGGGGCCGTTTATCATGATTTAGGCAATCTTAACTTCAGCTTTATTACAAAAGATGATGGTGATAGCTTTCATAACTTCCAAAAGTTTACCGAACCAGTTACAGAAGCTTTGCAGAAGCTTGGTGTGAATGCTGAATTAAGCGGCCGGAATGATCTGATGGCAGAAGGGAGAAAAATATCCGGGAATGCCCAGTTTTCCACCAAAGGGAGAATGTTTAGCCATGGCACCCTCTTGTTTGATTCCGAAATTGAAAGTGTCGTTTCAGCGCTAAAGGTAAAGAAGGATAAAATTGAATCAAAGGGAATTAAGTCAATTCGAAGCCGGGTTGCTAATATATCTGAGTTCCTGGACGAAGAAATCACGATAGAAGAATTTCGCACTTTGCTTCTAAAGAATATTTTTGGAGATTTAGGTGAAATTCCGGAGTACAAGCTTATGGATGAGGACTGGGAAAGAATTCACCAGCTGTCCAGGGAGCGCTATCAAAACTGGGATTGGAATTATGGAAGATCACCTAAATTTGATCTTCAGCATTCTCACCGCTTCCCTGTTGGTCAAATTGACATCAGACTTAATGTCACAAAAGGAAAAATTGAGGGATGCAAAATATACGGAGACTTTTTTGGGGTTGGCGATGTTAGTGAAATAGAAAACAAGCTAACAGGAATTCGCTATGAAAAGTCAGAGATTGAAAAGGCTTTTGAAGGAGTGGACATTAAGCATTACTTCGGAAATGTGACTAAAGAAGAATTTATCAACCTGGTGTATTAATGAGAGAGAGCTGGCATAATGCCGGCTTTTCTTATTCTTATATCATGTCTTGCGGGCCAGTCACTGTAAAAAAGAAATTGTGAAAGATTCGCTTTCCTACTTGAATACAAAAATTTCTTTCAATATAATATATTTAGAAAATTTATTTAATAATAATGAATGACTATTCATTCATTACAGGGGGAGTGTAAATGAATTTAACAGAGCAGCTGCATAAAACGGCGATTAAGATGGGCGATAAGACAGCCTATTATTTTATGGATCAGTCCAGTACGTACGCAGAGCTTGATGGTGCTGTAACCAAATTTGCGGATGGGCTTTCAAAGCTGGGAGTGAAAAAAGGAGATCATATTGCTCTTTTACTGGGGAATTCACCGCATTTTGTCATCGGACTGCATGGAGCGTTGCGTCTTGGAGCAACTGTTATACCGATCAACCCAATCTATACACCCGATGAAATTGGCTACATTGTAAATAATGGTGATGTCAAAGCGGTTGTTACGCTTGATCTATTAGTGCCTTTAATTGAGAAGATGCATCAGGCGCTTCCAAAGGTGGAAAACTTTATTATTTGTGATACACCTCAGGGACAAGCTTCAGAACAGGATCTGTCTGCATTATCAGCTTTTTCAAAAATGAAATCGTTTACACAGGTGATAGATTCAGGAGATTTTGGGTTTAAAGGCCCTGAACTCGAAGAAGATGATACAGCCGTTATCCTATATACATCCGGTACGACAGGAAAGCCAAAAGGTGCCATGCTTACACATAAAAACCTCTACAGCAATGCAAAGGATGTCAGCGACTATTTGCACATGAACGAGAATGACCGGGTTATTACTACTTTGCCTATGTTCCATGTTTTCTGTTTAACGGTTGCTCTAAATGCACCTCTGATGAATGGGGCTACCATTTTAATAGATCCAAAATTCAGCCCGAAAGAGATTTTCAGGCTAGCAAAGAAATATGAACCTACTGTTTTTGCCGGAGTTCCGACCATGTACAATTTCCTTCTTCAGTATGAAGATGGCAATCCGGAAGATCTGAAATCGTTAAGGCTGTGCATATCAGGTGGTGCTGCCATGCCGGTTGCACTTCTTCATGGCTTTGAGAAAAAATTCAATGTCATTGTCTCGGAAGGATACGGTCTTTCAGAAGCTTCCCCGGTGACATGCTTCAATCCGCTTGATAAACCGCGTAAAGCAGGCTCAATCGGGCAATCCATTATGAACGTCGAGAATAAAGTCGTAAATGAACTGGGAGAGGAAGTTTCTGTTGGCGAAGTAGGTGAATTGATTGTACGCGGGCCAAACGTGATGAAAGGGTATTACAAGCTGCCGGAAGAAACCGCGGCCACTATCCGCGATGGCTGGCTTTATACAGGAGACCTCGCAAAAAGGGATGAGGAAGGCTATTTTTATATCGTTGACCGCAAAAAGGACCTTATTTTAGTCGGCGGCTATAATGTGTATCCGCGGGAAGTAGAGGAAGTGCTCTATAATCACGGGGAGGTCGTAGAAGCTGCTGTATTGGGCGTGCCAGACCCGAATCTGGGTGAAGCTGTAAAGTGTTATGTAGTATCTAACAATTCGCATCTGACAGAAGAAGTGCTGCTTGCATACTGTGCAGAGCATCTGGCTAGATATAAAGTTCCGTCAGCAATCGAATTTTTAGAGGAGCTTCCAAAGAATACAACTGGAAAAATCTTACGGAGGGCATTGAAGAATCAGATTCTTCAGGCTAAATAGGCTTTTAAGGGCAGGCATGACATGTGTCTGTCCTTTTCTATTCTTCATTCGAATTGCTAAATTTGAAAGGGTTTTCTCGAAATTTATCGAATTATTAGATAGCAAAGGAAAGAGGAGAGATACATATGAGTTCTATTGCTGTCGAAAAAAAAGGTCATATTGCGGTCGTGACGATTAACCGCCCTGATGCAATGAATGCTTTTAATTATGAAACTTTGTCTGAGCTTCAGGAAACAGTTGAGAAACTGCGCACCAGCCCTGATATTCGTGTTGTGATTTTTACAGGGGCAGGAGAAAGAGCATTCAGTGTCGGAGCTGATTTAAAAGAACGCAGGACACTATCTGACGAGGAAGTACGCAGAAATGTATATAAAATAGGTGAGGTATTCTCCCTGGTTGATCAGCTTCCGCAGCCTACTATCGCTGCTATAAATGGTTTTGCATTCGGAGGCGGGATGGAATTGGCACTATCCTGCGACTTCCGCATCGCGGTTACCGGCACTTCCATGGGACTTACAGAAACTAGTTTAGCCATAATACCGGGTGCAGGCGGCACACAGAGGCTGCCAAGACTGATTGGCCAGGCTAAAGCCCTTGAATTAATTTTGACGGCAAAAAGGCTTACTTCTGAAGAAGCGCTTGATTACGGCATCCTTACTAAAGTGACTGAAAAGGATAATCTCTTAAATGATTGTTTTGAATTTGCCGGACAAATGCTTAATAACGGCCCGCTTGCCCTTCAGCAGGCTAAATTTGCTGTAAAGCATGGCATGGGCGTCGATTTGCAGACTGGACTTCAGATTGAAAGGAAGGCATATGAAGTCATTATCCCAACAGAAGATAGAGTTGAAGCTCTTGCAGCCTTTGCTGAAAAAAGAAAACCAGAATTTAAAGGGAAATAAAATAAATAAGCAAGTAATGGGACACGGCAGAATTGAGCTGTGTCTTTTCTATTAAAATAATATTTTTTTGAAAATTATCAAAAAACATCTTGAATCGTACAGCTATTGACTATATAATTTAGTGAATAAAAGCATAAAAGCATAAAAGTGCTGAAGTGAAAAGATAGAGAAAAAAGGGGGATCACTAGTATGTTAGAGAGAATAAAATCATTTAAAGCAATAGCTTCGGCAGGTCTTATAGGAACTTTGCTGTTAAGCGGCTGCGGAAGTGAAAGTACAAATGGGGAAGCCGGCTCTTCAGATAAAGAAAAGGGAGAGTCAATTAATATAGGAGTTACGCAGATTGTCGAGCATCCTTCGTTAGATGCGGCGCTGGAGGGCTTTAAAAAGGCATTGGAGGATTCTGGCATTGAAGCAAACTATGATGTCCAGATTGCACAGGGGGATCAGAACAATAATCAGTCCATTGCAAATAACTTTGCCGGAGATGGGGTAGACCTGATCTTTGCTAACTCCACCCCAAGTGCATTAAGTGCACTGAATGCAACGAAGGATATACCAATTGTATTTACTTCAGTAACTGATCCAGTGGGAGCGCAATTAGTAAAATCAATGGAATCTCCAGAAGGAAATATAACTGGAACAACAGATACGCATCCTGATGCGATACCCAGCATGGTTAAATTTATAGATGAACAGTTTGAGGCTGAAACGGTGGGTGTGATTTACAATTCCGGAGAACAAAATTCAGAGGTGCAGATTGATAAGGTGAAGGAAGCTCTGTCAGGTACAGATATGAACTTGGCCGAAGCTACCGTATCCAATTCTTCCGAAGTGAAACAGGCTGCTGAATCACTTGTCGGAAAAGCAGATGCCATCTATATTATTACGGATAATACTGTCGTTTCCGCTTTGGAATCCGTCATTCAGGTTTCAAACGACAATGACATCCCGCTATTCGTGGGAGAGCTGGATTCTGTTAAACGCGGGGGCTTTGCTGCTTACGGATTTGATTATGAGGATATCGGATATGAAGCAGGGGAAATGGCTGCAAAAATTTTAAAAGACGGCATGAAGCCCTCCGAACTTCCTGTCCAATATCCGCAGAATCTAAAGCTGGTAATCAATAAAAAAGCTGCAGAAGAAATGGGAATTGACTTAAAAGAGGAATGGAACGAGCTTGCTGAGTTTGTGGAGTAATTTCAGCAAATAATTAGCGCTTTTCTACTCGATAACTGTCTAGCGCAAGCAGCCTGCCCCCTCGAGGTCACAAGCCAATCCTCACAAAAAGGCAAAGGACGCCTTTCCGTGAGGCTCGTCTTGTGCTTCTCGAGGGTGAGCAAGGCGCTTGCGCTTTTCTAATAGAAAGGAAGATTACTATGCCAACTGCCATCTTTGGCTCCATTGAAGCAGGTGCTATTTATGCTTTAATGGCGCTGGGTGTTTACCTCTCATTCAGGATATTGGATTTCCCCGATTTGACGGTGGATGGAAGCTTTGTAACAGGTGCATCTGTTGCTGCTGTCATGATAACAGGCGGGTACAATCCATTTTTGGCAACAATGACAGCATTGCTTGCGGGTTTTGCAGCAGGCTGCCTTACAGGCCTTCTTCATACAAAAGGAAAAATTAACGCCCTTTTGTCCGGAATATTAATGATGATTGCATTATACTCAATCAATCTCAGGATTATGGGCAAGTCAAATGTTCCTCTGCTTTCCGAGGAAACGGCTATCACAAAGATTACAGCATTCTGGCAGGGACTTGGGTTTGATCAGGCAATCCAAAGTCTGCTTGGAGCGCTGGGAATGAGTTTTGTTCCTAAGACCTGGGGGATTCTATTGCTTATGCTGGTTTTGGCATTTGCTGTAAAGATATTGATTGATCTATTTTTAAAGACAGACATTGGATTGGCTATACGGGCAACAGGTGACAATGAGACGATGATCCGCAGCTTTTCTGCTGATACTGACCTCCTGAAAATAGCCGGTCTGGGTATTTCAAACGCACTGGTTGCTTTTTCAGGAGCATTAGTGGCACAGTATAACGGATTCAGTGATGTTGGAATGGGAATCGGGATGATAATCATTGGACTTGCATCCGTAATCATTGGAGAAGCAATCTTTGGTGCAAAAACAATTGTCAGAGCTACACTGGCTGTCATTGGAGGAGCCATTTTATATCGAATTATCGTTACTCTTGCATTGAGAGTGGAATTTCTTGAAACAGGAGATATGAAGCTGATAACAGCCGTAATTGTGATTGGTGCGCTTATTCTGCCCAAGCTTATTCAGCAGCAAAAGGAGAGGCAGAGAAAGCGCCGGAGATTGGCAGAAGCGAAAAAAACAAATGCTTACGGGAAAAGTGGTGAACATTTTGCTGCAATTAAATCAGATTCATAAAGTGTTTAATGAGGGAACTCCAGACGAAAAAACAGCTCTGCACAAAATTGATCTTCACCTGAAACAAGGGGACTTCATGACGGTTATCGGCAGTAATGGAGCGGGAAAATCTACTCTTATGAACATGATCTCAGGCAAATTGATTCCTGATATGGGAGAAGTGCTGGTTGATGGAAAGGATGTCACTCTCGTGAAGGAACATAAAAGATCCAGGCTGATTGGACGCGTTTTCCAGGATCCGATGGCCGGAACAGCCCCTTCTATGACGATAGAGGAAAATCTGACCATTGCTTATGCGAGAACTGCGGCGCGCGGACTTCGCAAAGGGGTTTCCAGGAGACGGCGTGACTTTTTCCAAAATCACCTGGAAATGCTTCATCTGGGATTGGAAAACAGACTTTCAGCCAAAGTCGGACTGCTGTCAGGTGGGGAACGGCAGGCGCTATCCCTGTTGATGGCGACCTTCACAGAGCCTAAAATATTGCTTTTGGACGAACATACCGCTGCTTTGGACCCGGCTCGTGCAGAATTAATTACCAGCCTTACGAAAGAGATTGTGGAAAAATATAATCTCACCACATTAATGGTAACCCACAATATGCAGCAGGCACTTGACCTGGGAAATAGGCTGATCATGATGGACAAGGGCCAGATCATTTTTGAAACAAATGAGGAAGAGAAGAAAGATCTGACAGTGGACAAACTGCTGGAGGAATTCCAGAAAATCCGCGGAGAGAAAATGAACAGCGACAAGGCGATTCTTATTTAGATTTGTGGACCGGACAAGGTTTATGCCTTGTTCGGATTTTTTGTTCAAGCGGCATTAGATCAAAATTAAGAAATGCAGAAAAAGTTATGGGGCGTTAACATATTCTTCTAATATTAAGTCTATTATAC
>NZ_BCUY01000079.1 GCF_001591465.1 Cytobacillus firmus NBRC 15306 | reverse complement strand
TGAGAGGCTCGTCTTGTGCTTGTCGGGGGTGACCAAGGCGCTTGCGCTTTTCTTAATAACCTTCAAGAGAGGTGAGATGGCAATGCTGTCCTACACACTTAAACGTCTGTTTTCCCTTATTCCCGTTCTGTTGGGGCTTTCCCTTATCGTCTTTTTTATGATCCGGGCAATACCCGGTAATCCTGCACAGATTATTTTAGGACAATTGGCGACAAAAGAAGCGGTAGAGGAATTAACGAAGCAGCTGGGGCTGGACCAGCCTTGGTACCTTCAATATTTTACATATCTAGGCGGGCTTATTACGGGGGATCTTGGAGAATCACTCCGGACTAAAACGGAAATAAGCCAGGAAATCTGGCCTTATCTGGCTGCAACAATTGAACTTACATTCGTTGCCATGTTAATTGCTGTTTTTATCGGTGTGAATGCCGGTATCATCAGTGCCTGGTATCAGAATTCATGGTTTGATTATGTGGCAATGGTGCTGGCGCTTATTGGCGTTTCCATGCCAATCTTCTGGCTCGGCTTAATGGAGCAGTGGGCATTTGCCATTAAGCTGGACTGGCTTCCTACATCGGGAAGGGAAGAAGTAAGAAATCCGATTGAGGCCATTACGAACATATATATGATTGATACTCTCCTGCAGGGAAGGATGGATCAATTCTGGGATGTCATCAGACACTTGATTCTGCCGGCATTTGCCCTGGCAACAATTCCAATGGCGATCATTGCGAGAATTACCCGTTCTACGATGCTTGAAGTAATGAGATCTGATTTTGTCAGGACGGCGAGGGCAAAAGGCTTAAGAATGTTCTGGGTCGTGTATAAGCACTCATTAAAGAATGCCATCATTCCAGTTCTTACGATTATCGGTCTTCAAATGGGATTATTGCTTGGAGGCGCCATTTTAACTGAAACAATTTTCAGCTGGCCGGGAATTGGACGATATATTTATGAGGCTATCAACTATCGGGACTATCCTGTTATCCAGTCAGGCATACTTATCATTGCATTTATCTTTGTTATGATTAATCTAGTGGTGGACTTGCTGTACGCAGCAATTGATCCGCGGATTAAATATAATTAAGGAGGGGGAACGGACTTGGAACTTTCAACACAAAAAGACCTTCAGCCGCCTATTATGCCAGCTGAAGAAAAAGCGGTTTCCCCCTGGGTGGAAGCATGGAGGAGCTTTAGAAAAAATAAACTGGCTTTAATTGGCACCATTATTGTATTATTTTTTGTTCTGCTTGCTGTATTTGCACCGCTTATTGCGCCGCAGGGAATTAATGAACAGGTGCTGTCAAAAAGGCTTCAGGCGCCATCAGGCGAGCATTGGTTTGGAACAGATGACTTCGGCCGGGATATCTTTTCAAGGGTTGTTTACGGGGCAAGAATCTCATTATGGGTAGGTTTTCTGGCCGTAATAGGATCTATTGTAGTTGGATGCCTTTTAGGTGTAGTAGCAGGATATTATGGCAAATGGGTTGATACTATCATCTCCCGCATTTTTGATATCATGCTTGCTTTCCCAAGCATATTGCTGGCCATTGCGATTGTGGCCGTTCTTGGCCCATCATTGAGAAATGCCCTGATTGCCATTGCGGTTATCAATATTCCCAACTTTGGCAGACTGATCCGTTCAAGGGTGCTGAGTGTCAAACAGGAGGAATATATTATGGCTGCAAAAGCGATTGGGATGAGCAACAGCCGTATTCTCTTCAGGCATGTACTGCCAAATAGTATGGCGCCGATAATTGTGCAGGGAACACTTGCGATTGCAACTGCCATTATTGAATGTGCTGCCCTGGGATTCCTTGGCCTCGGTGCAGAGGCGCCAAATCCTGAATGGGGAAAAATGCTCTCTGATGCTAAGGCATATCTAATACAGGCCCCATGGACGATGATCTTCCCCGGGCTTGCGATTATGCTTACGGTTCTAGGTTTTAACTTAATGGGTGACGGATTAAGGGATGCACTTGATCCAAGAATGAAGAACTAACAAAAAAAGCAGCTGATTTCAGCTGCTTTTTCCTATGAATGTTAGTTGATATCCTCCAGTCTATTCGGCGTTCTCAGGTATGGAAACCTCATTTTCCTCTTTATGATATGCCTGAAAACTGGATATAAGTTTATCAAGGTGTTCCACATGTTCATCGTAATCAACAATAGATGATACCACCTGCATGATATGCGGGAGAATGGATTCTTCATCATGTTCATGTTCTTTTTGCTGAGCCAGGAAAAGGTTCACCAGTTCCTTTCTGCTCAGGCTGAAGTCACCTTCCTCAAACACTACATTCGGACGAACTTTCCCAATAAATTTAAGCATGACGTGTTCATGATAATGTATAAGAATATCAAGCTGCTGCTGCACAGCATGCTGGAATTCTTCAGGCATTTGCTGCAGATCATTTTCAAAGCGATGAAGCTTTTTTAATGTTTCCAGCGAGCGTTTAACAGTGGAAATCATTTGCCGGTATATAACGAGTTTCCTGGATTTAACCAGATCATTTCGTTTAAAATAATTTCTTTCCTCTTTATACATTAAGTACAGCTGTTCAAGCTTAACATTGCTGTCTTTCATTTTATCAATATCGTTTTTCAGCAGTCTGTGTTCAGATGCATGACGAATGGTAAGCCTGATCCATTTGGTAATTTCCTCTGTGTTATTGGATATTTTAAAGTAAAGCTTGTTTTCGTATTTTGGAGGCAGAAATACAAGGTTAACGATAAAAGCTGACATTACCCCGAGCATAATGGTTGAGAATCGAATTAGAGCAAATTGCAGAAAGGTATCGCCCGGTGTCTCCATAATGACAATCAGGGTTACAAGTGACAGGCCAATTGTGTTTTCAATTTTAAGCTTTAGATTAATCGTGATAACCATAATAGCTGCCAGACCTATGATGAAGACATGGTTGCCGAATAAAAGCACAAAAATCACGGCAATTAATGCGCCGATTGCGTTACCCTGGATCTGTTCCACAATAGAAAGATAAGATCTGTATATGGTCGGCTGAACGGCAAAAATAGCGGCAATTCCTGCAAAGATAGGAGCAGGCAGATGAAAGAGTTCTGATAATAATAGAGCTAGAATGATTGCGATTCCCGTCTTTAGAATGCGGGCGCCAAGTTTCATACAATATATGTCCTTTCTTTCATTAAAGTTTGGTTCATTAGAAAGCAGGCTGGATTAAACCGTAAAAGCAGTAATTATACATACTTTAAACGATTTTGCTCATTGTTAAACAATATTGTACTATACAGGGATATGGAAAGAAGTTCAAGGGGCATTTTGATGAAATTATTATTAAAAGTTAGTAAAAAAGTTAATGGTGCCTTATAGAATACAAAAAGCCCCATCCGTAGAAACGGATGGGGCTTGCTTGGTGCAGATGATCACTCTGTGGAAACGGAAGGATCTGCCTGCTCTTTGACCGGAATGACTTGAACGAAGTGGTCTTCCGGATGATTAAGAAGGGAAGCCAGCTCTGAAGCTTCTTCTGTCTGGCCTTGATCTTTAAGCAGTGCAACGTATTGGCCAAGCAGTTCTTTTACATCTTCCTTTCCTTTATCGGAAAGAGAAGTGACGGAGACTTTAGCTCCCTTGGCAATTCTGCGCTGGATGGCTTCTTTTGTTAAACCCATTTCAGGCTGGTGTCTTAAGTAAACAACACCGCCTGTCATTCCTGCGCAGATCCATGGACCGGCATCGCCAAGGACCAGACCTCGGCCATTCGTCATATATTCAAAGGCAAACCCTTTAATATTGGCATTGGAACCAATATTGCCGTATTCCTTTTCAGGCAGCGGCTTTTGCAGCTGGCCGCCGATAATCATATCCGCTCCGGATAATCTGATTCCGGCACGGGCGTCTGCATTTCCTTGAGCTACAAGCAAGCCTTGCTGAGCTCCATAACCAAAGCCTTTACCGACAGAGCCATTATAAAACTTGCCATTCTTGCCTTTTGCTTTAAAGATTTTAATTTGTCCGCCGAACGAAGTTTTTCCGATGCCATCCTGAGCGCCTCCGGCAACTTCGATGTTGATGCCGAAGCTGTTATAAGCTCCAAGGCCATTGCCCGGGATGGATCCGCCTTTGTATTTCAAATCTACTTCCGGAAGAGTTTTATAAGAACCGTCGAGTCTGTTTCTTACACGGTGGCAGGAAACCCGGCTTCCCAGTACCCGCTGCTCGGAAGTGACACTATGGAATTCACGTGACTGATCCAGCTCTTCTACACTTGCATCGAGATACTCTGCTCCAACAGCTACCTGCAGCTGGGCTTCCTGCACGGCTTCAGGTGCTTCCTGGGCTGAGAATTGGCCGATTTCAAGCGTTTTCAGCAGGTGAGTCAGGTCAAGCTGATCCTGTCCCTTAATCTGTACAAGCAGATCAGAACGGCCTACTGCATCCTGCAGATTTTTTATGCCAATAGAAGCTGCCAATGCTTTCAGTTCGTCGCCAAAAGCAGTAAACAGGTTCATGATGCCTTTGACAGCAAGATCGAATTGGCGCGGAACAAATCTTCTTAAACCATGTTCCTTCGCCTGTGCCTCTGAATCTATTTGTGTTGCAATCCCAACATGGCAAGTATCAAGATGACAGCCGCGGCATGTCGTACAGCCGATAGCAAGCATGGAGAGTGTACCAAAGCCTACACGGTTAGCACCCAGAAGCATAACTTTCAATACGTCTGCAGCACTCTTGATGCCGCCATCAGCCCAAAGCTCCACATTATCGCGGATGCCTGCTTCGAGCAGGGCGTTGTGAGCTGCCTTTACACCAATTTCAACTGGAAGGCCTACGTGCTGCAGGGCGTGAATTCTCGCTGCCCCTGTACCTCCGTCAAAGCCGCTCAGTGTGATTATATCAGCACCAGCCTTTGCAATCCCGACTGCAATGGTTCCGATATTCGGTACAACAGGCACCTTAACAGCAACTTTGGCTTTGTCATTGGCTGTCTTAAGTTCGTGAATCATCTGTGCCAAATCTTCAATCGAGTAGATGTCATGATTGTTGGAAGGCGAAATCAAATCCGAACCAATTGTAGCATTACGCGCCTCTGCAATTTTTGCCGTAACCTTGGATCCCGGAAGGTGACCGCCTTCACCAGGCTTTGCACCCTGCCCAATTTTTATTTCCAGCAGGTTGGATGAATTCAGGAGCTCGGCATTAACACCAAAGCGTCCTGATGCTACCTGCTGTCCGCGGGTTCTCGGATATTTTCCAAGCATATCCTTGATTTCTCCGCCTTCTCCATTCAGGCTCACCATGTTCAGCCTGTCAGCACCCTCTGCATAGGCTCTAAAGGCAGTTTCATTCTGAGAACCAAAGGACATGGAGGAGATAACAAATGGCAGATCATGCTCGCCCACATGCAGGCTGATATCTTCTGGCTTTAGATGAGAAGCCGTTTCCTTAAATCCGGTTAAATGGCGGATTGTTGTCGGGTTCTGGTCTTCCTGTTCAGTGATTTTTTCCTTGTAAGCACTATAGTCACCAGTCGATGCCACTTCGCCAATCGCTTTCCAGATACGCGGGAAAAGGCTGAACGTTTTTCCGATCCGCTCTTTTTCATTATGGTAATCTTCAGCTCTGGCAAACGCGTCTTCCTTTAAAGTGCTAAAGCTGAATGACAGGTCTTTAGATCCGAAGAAATTTACGATATTCAGGTATTCTGCTAATTCTTCATGAAGACCGATAGCAGAGAATAATCGTCCATAGCCTCTTAATTCATGAATGCCGATTGTTGAAATAACTTTTTCAAGGCCTTTGGTCAGTGCTGAGTATAAATTCTTCAGCGGTGTTTCAGATTCGCCCAGAACGGTCATAAACATATAGTAAGGACTGATAATATCGGCACCTAAACCGAATGCTGTGATAATATCATGAAGCGATCTGATTGAAGCCGAGCGCAGCAATAGGGAACACTCACGGCGCATTGCTTCTTTGACAAGAGCCTGATCGATTGCAGAGACTGCCAGGTGCGGATCAATCCAGTAAGCATTCTCCTGATGAGCATTGGCGTCGTCCAGTACAAGCAGGGTTTTGCCATTTTTGACAGCATCAACTGCTTCTGCTGATAAACGGTCTAAAGCTTCTTTTACCGTTTCATCTTTCGTAAATGTGGAAGATAAATAAGATATCAGCTTTTGTTCCTGATAGAAGGCGGTTACCTGGTCGTAGCTCGGCTGATTTAATTCATCGGAACATTCAAAGCCTGCTTTGCCTTCTATTAAAATAGGAGTCTGCAATTCAATTACGGCTCCTTGCTCCTGTTTTTCAAATAAAGAAGGACGCTGGCCAATAATTGTGCGGGTTGAGAAATGCTCAGTTTCCCGGTCACGGTCAATGGCAGGGTTTGTAACGACAGCAACACTTTCCTTAATAAAATCTGCGATGTTTTTCCGCTGAGGATTGAGTGCTGCTAAAGGTGAATCGTGTCCAAGAGAACGAATTGGCTCCGCTCCTTTTTCTGCCATTTGCTCGACAAGCTGGACATGGTCTCTCTCCCAGCCAAACGCTTTATACTGCCCGTTATGAACCTTATCCGGGTAATTCACAGAAATGGTTTTTTCCAATTTTGGTGACTGCAGGCGAATCCTGAAGTTTTCAGCGTTTACTCTCTTTGAAAATCTGTTAAAAACTTCAGCCTGATAATGGCTGTGCTCGTAAACAGCCAGTGTATCACCGTCCCATTTCAGCCCCACCTTTTCACCTGGTGATAGCGGTTTAGGCTCATTAACATATTCGCTGGATGGGATGATTCCGGGTTCTGATGAGAACAGGTAGGAGCTTTCGGTTTCAAGCATCCACAGCGGGCGAAGGCCCAATGCATCGACACTGAACACTGCCTCATCGGCAAATCGGGAAATAATTCCTGCTGGCCCCTGGGCAAAATGTCCCCATGCTTCACGAATATAGGTGTACATATCCTGAAGATGATCAGGGTATGACTTGATTTCATTCACGATAGGAGGGAACATGACGTCCATTGCTTCAAAGAGAGTATAGCCGTCACGGCAAATAAATGTTTCGAGCGTTCTGCTCAGATCCTGTGAGTCACTGCCGTCTTTTACTAGCGGAACGCCGACCATTTTGGCTTCATCCCTAAGCTTGGCAATGGTGTTGATTTCCCCATTGTGTCCCAGCACGCTAAAAGGCTGCACGCGAAAAAAGCTTGATAATGTGTTAGTTGAATAGCGATTATGCCCAAGCGTCATAGTTGAAGCAACAAGAGGGCTTGCCAGGTCATGATAATATTTCGGAAGAATATCTCCGGCTCCCATAACTTTGTAAACAGCATGATGCTGGCTAAGGGAGGCGACATGGACATGCTCGTCTTCTTCAAAATCAACGATTAATTCAAACAGCTTTTTGGAAAGCTCTGCACCATTCGATTCTGCTAAACAGGCAAACTGCCAGAATACTGGATTTTCCTGTATGGCAATCGGTCCTAAAGCTGATGATTCAGTTACTTTGTCAGATGCATAAATAACCGTCAGATTTGCGTCAGTGAGTTTTTGCAGCAAGATAGCTTTCAGTGATTCAGTATCCTGCTTTCTGGACATAAATACATGTCCAACCACAAATCCTTCTTTTTCCGCTGCTTTAGAATCGGCTCCCGCTTCCTTTAACTTCTCTTTCCATAGCTCTCTGGGGATATCAATATGGATCCCTACACCGTCGCCTTCTCCATTAATAAAACCGGCACGGTGATTCATCGTAACAAGTGCATTGATACAGCTAAAAATATTTTCGCGGGTTGGGATTTTCTTTTTCTCCATTGCAGAAACGATGCCGCAAGCATCGTGCTCCTGGCGGTGAAACTCTTTAAAAAGTGAAGGACTCCATTGCTGTAATGTCATAAAATTCGGCTGAAAATAAGGCTGTGCCTTAAAGCCGTTCACCTCCTGAAAAATAGTAATCTATAAATTTTTTTTGTTTACGGGTTTTAAATGAGGGTGGTGCAAAGTTATTTTTGGTTTGAAAGGTAAATGCATAGAGCATTTATTGAATGAATAGTTGGATAATTCGGGATATGCTGCAGGACATAATGTTCTTTATGTCAGCAAAATCCGCTCTTACACAAAAGATTTCTCCCATCATATCATATGAATTTTCAGAAATCAATTAATTATACAAAAAGTTGGATATGGTTTGAGGGAGGATAAAGGGTTTTGTATAAAAAAACTCCATAATTGTAAACGTTTTCATTAATGTAAATAAAGAAAACGGAAGCATTCCTGCTCCCGCTGATGTATAAAATAGTGAATATTTATTCGCTTTTTAATTGCTGAAATGCGTTTTGCACCGCATGAATGGTGGCGTGTATATCTTCTTCCGTATGCGCGATGGTGATAAACCAGGCTTCATATTTTGATGGAGCCAGGTTTATTCCTTGATTGAGCATCAGCTTGAAGAACTTTGCAAACATTTCTCCATCTGTATTTTCCGCCTGCTCATAATTCACCACTTTTTCTTCCGTAAAGTAGATTGTCAGGGCGCCTTTTAATCGATTAATGGTAATTGGGATGCTATGTTCTTCAGCAGCCTCGCTAATCCCTTTTTCAAGCATTTCTCCCAGTCTGTCCAGATATTCATAGACACCCGGCTGCTTCAAAACTTCGAGACATGCAATTCCTGACAAAATCGACGCTGGATTTCCAGCCATTGTACCAGCTTGATAGGCAGGACCTAAAGGAGCTACTGTTTCCATAATTTCTTTCTTTCCGCCATAAGCACCGATTGGAAGGCCTCCTCCAATGATTTTCCCCATGGCTGTCAAGTCCGGTTTTACACCAAGCAGATCCTGAGCGCCGCCATACATAAAACGGAAAGCTGTGATGACTTCATCATAAATGACAAGCGCACCGGCTGCATGTGTTAATTCGTTAACCTGTTCCAGGAACCCTGGTTTTGGTTCAACAATTCCAAAGTTGCCGACAATCGGTTCCACCAGCACAGCAGCAATCTGGTCGCCCCATTTTTCCAGTGCTTCCTTATACGGTTCGATTTCATTGAAAGGAACCGTGATCACTTCCTGGGCAATGCTCTTTGGAACTCCGGCAGAGTCAGGCGTTCCGAGTGTTGAAGGACCTGAGCCTGCAGCAACCAGGACAAGATCGGAATGGCCGTGATAGCAGCCGGCAAACTTAATGATTTTGTCCCTGCCTGTATAGGCCCTTGCAACACGGATCGTTGTCATAACGGCTTCAGTTCCCGAGTTGACAAAACGGACTTTGTCCAAATTAGGCATTGCTTCCTTAAGCATCTCGGCGAATTTCACTTCATGAGGTGTCGGAGTTCCATATAATACTCCGCGCTCAGCAGCTGTTTTTATTGCTTCTGTAATATGCGGATGGGCATGCCCGGTAATGATGGGACCGTATGCAGCCAGATAATCAATATATTGATTGCCGTCCACATCCCAGAAATAAGCGCCCTGTGCCCGTTCCATTGCAACCGGCGAGCCGCCGCCAACTGCTTTATAGGAGCGGGAAGGACTGTTTACCCCTCCGACAATATGTTCTAAAGCTTGTTTATGCAGCCGTTCAGAATTAGTAAATTGCATGTTAATCCTCCTGATAAAATCCATTTATACGTCCGTAATTATTTTAACATGTTTGGAAGGGGCTTCGTCCAATCTAAGTGAAGGCGGATTATTCTGTATTTTAATAATATGAATTGAAGCAATCTAGTTGTGAAGAAGGCGCTGTTTGTCTAAACTATTTCATTAGGGCATTAATTGGCAGGAGGAGTAAAGATGAAAGATGCAATAACAGTCCGGAACTTAAAAAAGGAGTTTAAAGCTTATTCCAGCCGCTCCGGATTAAAGGGTGCTTTCCGCGACTTGCTTACAAGGAATTATAAAATTGTACCGGCAGTTAACAATATCAGTTTTCAAGTAAAGCAGGGGGAGATGGTTGGGTATATTGGTGAAAATGGAGCCGGGAAGTCAACTACCATAAAAATGCTGACGGGGATCCTGACCCCAACAAGCGGTGAAGTGATCGTGAATGGAATGAACCCTCATAAAGACCGTGAAAAATTCGTCAGCACGATTGGAGTTGTCTTCGGCCAGAGATCTCAGCTTTGGTGGGATATTGCTGTTCAGGAATCCTTCAGGCTCCTCAAGAAGGTGTACAAAGTATCTGATGAGCAATACGACAGTCATATGGCACATGTTATCAGAACCCTGGATATTGAACCTCTGCTCGATAAGCCGGTCCGGAAGCTCTCACTCGGGCAGAGAATGAGGTGTGAACTGGCAGCGGCACTCATCCACAATCCGCCGCTCTTGTTCCTGGATGAGCCTACTATCGGGCTTGATGTGCTTGTTAAATTGAAAATCAGGGAGTTCTTAAAAGAAATAAATGAAAAATATAATACAACCATTCTGCTGACTACTCATGATCTGTCGGATATCGAGGCGTTGTGCGAACGCGTAGTGATGCTGGATGAGGGAAAAATCATTTATGATGGAGCATTAAAAAGCCTGAAGGAAAAATGGGGAGAAGGGAAGGAAATAGAATTCAAGTTCCTTGAAGAAGTGACCCTGAACGACTTAAACCGAATAACGGCTTCATCGGAAGTGAAATGGGAAAAGGATGAGAAAGAAGCGATCTTTACAGCCTTTGCAGAGGATAATGATGAACTGATTTCCCTGCTGATTGCCAAAGTGGTTGCGGATTTGAAAGTGAAAGACATCAATATTAAAGAAACTTCAACAGAGGAAATCATAAGAAATATTTATGACCGGGGGATATCTTAATGAAAGAATTTATTTTTACCCGGGGGTGTTCCTGTGGATAAGTATATCGAAATGATTCGGATCCGCTTTTTGATGATGCTTGCCTATAGAACAAATTATTATACAGGTATTCTGATCTACAGCATTAATATTGGTGCTTACTATTTTTTGTGGAGCGCCATTTATGGAGAAAAAGATGCAATTGAGGGTATGTCTGTGATTCAGATGTCGACATATGTGGCTGTAGCCTGGATGGCAAGGGCATTTTACTTTAATAATATAGACCGGGAAATGGCTGCTGAAATTAAAGAAGGAAAAGTAGCGGTGGAGCTGATCCGCCCATATAATTATTTGGGCATGAAAACCATGCAGGGATTGGGGGAAGGAATATTCCGTCTCTTCTTTTTCTCCGTTCCGGGTATGTTTATCGTCTCGTTTATTTTCCCGCTCCAATTTTCTGCGGATTGGACGACCTGGATTTTCTTTGCGATATCGATTGTATTAAGTTTTTTTATTAATACGCAAATTAATTTGCTGACAGGTATTACCACTTTCTTCCTATTTAATAACACTGGGCTTATCCGGGCGAAAAGAGTTGTGATTGATCTCTTTTCCGGCCTTCTGATTCCTATCAGCTTTTTTCCGGTATGGGCACAGGATGTATTAAAATTTCTGCCCTTTCAGGGTATCAGCTATGTGCCGAGCATGATTTTTACTAAAAGCTTTTCAGACAACGAAGCCATCCAGGCGATTATTATGCAGGGAATCTGGGTTCTGCTTCTGATCATACCCATTCAGGTTCTGTGGGTCATAGCGAAAAAACAGCTCATTATTCAAGGAGGGTGACGCATGTTTTATATAGCCATTTTCTTTCAATATGTCGCCCAATATATGAAAACAAGAATGCAGTACCGTGCAGATTTACTTGTAGAGGTCTTTTCAGATCTTCTATTTCAGGCAGTCAATTTAATCTTTATCTTAGTCGTCTTTGGCCATACAAATCTGCTTGGCGGCTGGACGAGGGATGAAATCATCTTTATTTACGGTTTTTTCCTTGTGCCTTATGCGCTGTTTTCATCTTTCTTTAATATTTGGGATTTTAATGAGAGATATATAGTAAAAGGTGAACTCGACAGAATATTAACCAGACCGATCCATAGTTTGTTTCAAATCGTATTGGAGCGGATGGAGCTTGAATCTTTGTTTGGGGCGGTAACAGGCATTGCTGTTATGATCTACGCCGGAAATAACCTTGGTTTAGGGATTTCCTGGACAGACCCGTTCTTGTTTTTCTTATTTGTGACAGGTGGAATGCTTGTATACGGAGGCATCTTTGTCATGATTGCCTGCATCAGCTTTTGGGCTGATGCCAGAACATCAATCATGCCGATGATGTATAACATCGGTAATTATGGAAGGTATCCGGTTGATATTTACGATAGTGTCATACGCTTTGTCCTCACCTGGATTCTTCCGTTTGCCTTTGTGGGTATATATCCGGCTTCCTACTTTCTGGGAAAAGAAGAATGGTTTTTGTACTCCTTTTTAACACCTGTAATCGGAATAGTATTTTTCGGCATTTCGATCCTGACCTGGAATTCAGGTGTTAAGCGATATCGGGGAGCGGGCAATTAGAACTGGGATAAAATCCCGGTTTTTTTTATTGGGCGAACCCGTCCCAATGCAGAAAGAGTTTCCGAGACAGGCTGTCATATGGGAAAGGCCATGAGCGTATAAATGAATTGGAAGGCATTTCGAAATGAGGTGCAGTATGGCTTTTTATTTATCGCTGATTTTAATCGTGCTGTGCATGATCATGAGTCTGCTGACTCTTTTTTCATCCGCCAAGATAAAGGGAAGATGGGTTTCCGTGGAGAATTTCCTTTATCTCATAAGTTTATATGCAACGATTCTGATTGGGTTTGGCCTGATATATATTTGGCTTGATTTACACGGGCTGGTGGTTTTGATGGACGGCACTGAATATATGGAGACCGGTTTCCTCGAGAGGCTGGAGACGGGTTTTTATTTTAGTGCGGTAACCCTTTTTTCTGTTGGGTATGGAGATATCAGTCCTGTTGGAATAGGCAGGCTTATTGCCGTACTGGAAGCGTTAATCGGCTATGTGATCCCGGCCGCATTTGTAGCCAGGGTAGTATTTGATGCAGGTGACCGTGCTTTATAGTGTATCAGTTGTTTTTGACCGCAAAGTTGGATAGGCTTAGAGTAATAAACCTATTCAACAGGAGGAATGAAAATGGCAATTGAAATCGGTAAACCGGCTCCGGATTTTGAGCTCGAGGCCAGCAATGGTGAAAAGGTAAAATTATCAGATTACCGCGGGAAGAATGTTGTTCTGTATTTTTACCCGAAAGACATGACACCTGGCTGCACGACTCAGGCATGTGATTTCAGGGACCAGCATCAGAATTTTGCAGATGTGAATGCAGTCGTTTTAGGAGTAAGCCCTGATCCTCTCAGCAGACATGAGAAGTTTATTGAAAAGCATGGACTGCCTTTCCTGCTACTTGCAGATGAAGACCATAAAGCGGCAGAGGCCTATGGTGTGTGGAAATTGAAAAAGAACTTCGGGAAAGAATATATGGGAATTGAGCGTTCAACCTTTATAATTGACCAGGAAGGCAAGATCGCGAAGGAATGGCGCAAGGTAAAGGTCAAGGGTCATGTCGAGGAGGCGCTGGAGTATATTAAGGAGAATTTGACCCGGCCTTAAATGGGTTGCCTATTTTTTATCGGAACAAGGCTTTTGTCCATTCCGAAGAACAAGTTTTGCATATCATTTTATTAGGGCATACCTCCTCAGATACTTTTTCGAAACGGACCTGAACAGGTTCGTTTTTTTTATAGTTTTTACCATTCAGCGATGGGTGGTATGATGAATGGTAAAAACTATGTTGGAGTGGAGTTTATGAAAATTGTGTCTTCCATTTTGCCTCCCGAAAAGCTGCGCCAGGAAGTAATTCGGGATTTCCCTGAGGGAGATTTCCGGTTTTTCGATGGAATAGAAGCTGCAGGGGAATCCTTTTATAATGCTGAAGTATTTATGACTTATGGAGAAGATCTGACAGAAGAACATATTAATAAAACAACGAAACTAAAGTGGATTATGGTGATGTCAGCGGGAATGGATGAAATTCCGTTGATAACCTGCAAGGAGAAAGGCATCTTAATTACAAATGCAAGAGGAATCCAAAAAATCCCTATGGCTGAATTTGCGCTTGGAATTATGTTAGGGCATGTTAAACAAAAAGCATTGCTGTTTTTGAAAATGAACCTCTGCCTGAAGGGCATCCTTTCTGGAGCATGGAGAATGTGACGGTCACACCTCACCTGTCAAGCAGAACTAAAAACTATTTACCGAGATCTTTTGAAATTTTTAAGCATAACCTTCATACATATATAAAAAATAACAAAGATTATATGAATGTGATCGATCTTGAAAGAGGGTATTGAAATGAGAATCTATACCAAAACGGGGGATAAGGGGACAACATCGCTAATATATGGGCAGAGAGTCAGTAAGAATGACATCCGCGTAGAGGCATATGGTTCGTGTGATGAGGCGAATTCTATGATTGGAATGGCTTTAAGCCATTTGAGAAGCGAGTATTTCAGCGGTAAGGAAAAAGCAGAACAGGTTTTTCATAAGGTGCAGACAGACTTGTTTCATGCAGGAGCAGAACTGGCAACCCCCGCAGGAAAAGAAGTCAAATGGCCGATCAAGGAAGAGGATATTACCTTCATGGAAAAGCAAATTGATGAGTGGGAAGCTGATCTTATATCACTTAATAACTTTATTTTGCCCGGCGGCCATCCTTCGGGAGCGGCATTCCATGTAGCGAGAACCGTTGTCAGAAGAGCGGAACGGTGTGCAGTGTCACTCGGTGAAGAAGTGAATCCGCTCGTTTTAGTCTATTTGAACCGGCTTTCGGATCTGCTGTTCGTTGCTGTGCGATTTGTGAATCACCATTTAGGCACCGGTGAGCAATCATTGCACGATGATAAGAGCTGATTCCCTCTATTAAGGTGTTTGTAATATTGACAAATGTGGTAAAAAATTAGTACACTATTTATAAAGATTATAAAGTAAGAATATTTGTTGGAAAAGAGGTGCATGGCGGTGGCGCATATGGAACTAAAAGAGGCGCTGGATACTTTAAAAGACACTGGAGTACGTATCACTCCGCAGCGTCATGCGATACTTGAATATTTAATAAACTCCATGTCACACCCGACTGCTGACGATATTTACAAAGCATTAGAGGGGAAATTCCCCAATATGAGTGTGGCCACAGTTTACAATAATTTACGAGTATTCCGTGAGGTTGGGCTGGTAAAGGAACTGACATATGGTGATGCATCGAGCCGCTTCGATTTTGTAACCACTCATCATTATCATGTCATTTGTGAAAGCTGCGGTAAAATTGTAGACTTCCACTATCCTGGCCTTGATGAGGTAGAACACCTTGCTTCGCATGTTACAGGTTTTAAAATCAGCCATCATAGAATGGAGATTTACGGAACATGTCCGGAATGTGCAAGTAAAGAAGCTCACTAATAAATTTTAAAGCTGCGGCGCTGTGCTGTCAGCTTTTTATTTTTTGTTCAAATATAAAACCGGCTGCTGGGAGCCGGTCATTGCAGAACTGGAATATGGAAGCAGGAGATAAAATCAGCTCTGCTTCGTATTTTTTTTGTTGTATTTTTCATTAAATTCAACCCCCTCAAGATTTGGATCGAGCGTCAAAGGTTCGTTGCAGTACATGCACATATCAACGCGGCCGAGCATCTTTGTGTGTTTCCCGCAATTCGGGCAAACCACCTGTACGGTTTTTGTTGAAAGCATGCCGATCCAAAAATAAACACCGGTGCTTGCAAGAATGCAGAGCATTCCCAGAAGCATAAATATTGTCATGAGAAGAGCGGAATTCCTAAAGAATATTCCGAGATACATAACGATAAATCCGATAAAAATTAAACTAAGGGCAAATGTACGAATCTTATTAATTTTATTTGAATACTTAGCCATACTGCTCCCTCCTAAAACCTAACTATACCACACTCCTTTTACTGAAATAAATATTAATATAGAATGGTGTCGAAAAATGTCTCACCTTTAGGAAGGATTTCATTTATAATTGTCGAAGATATAGGCTATCAATAAAATGGAGGAATTATGATGGAAGATATTCTCCGTCCTATATACCAGGAACGGGCAAGCCAGACAAACACTCTAGGCGTGATTATGACCGAAAAAATGCAAAAGGCTATTCCTGCTACTGATACATTTGATGCTGTACTGCTGATCCTTGTTGAGGAAGCAGATGAACCTGTATTTGTTAAACATTACACATATAAAGATAAAAAAGCGGCTCTTCATATCGTGACAGATAAGCAGCTTCGCGAATGGATCCTGCTGGGATCGAACCGAAAAATCTTTGACTGGCTCTATAATGGAAAAGTTTTATTTGACCGAAATGAATATATTCATAACCTGAAGGTGGAATTAAGAGAGTTTCCGTTCTATGGGCGAAAATTAAAAATGGGTCTTGAGTTTGCCAAGCTGATCAGACGATATATGGATGGCAAGGCCTTCTTTGAAAACCGCCATTATTTTGATGCCTATAACCATGTTGTTCATTCCCTTCATCATCTGGCCAGGCTTGCTGTTATCGAAAATGGATTCCATCCGGAAGTAACTGTCTGGAATCAGGTAAAGCAAATTGAGCCTGAAATCATGAAGCTGTATGAAGAATTGGTGAATAGCCAGGAGCCGCTTGAAAAAAGGCTGGAGCTGCTGTTCCTTGCAAGTGAATTCTTAATCCATTCGAGAACGAAACAAGGAATCAGTCATCTTGCCGACGTGCTTGCCGAGAAAGAAGAATGGTCCATCCACGATATTATGAACCATGATGAACTTCATTTTTATGCAGTTGACTTAAGCATGCTTCTGGAGTATTTGATTGATAAGCATTTCATAGAAGTAGTGAACATAGAAACAAAAGGTCAGGGGATTTATCACAGGTATTACAAACTCAAAAAAAAATTATCGTAAAAAAACTTTAAAAGCTATTGACCTTTATTTAAATCCTTGTTATATTTATATCCGTCGCTGCGATATGAACTAAAAACATTTTCACAGACGACGGATGATTTAAAAAAAGTGTTGACAGATAAAATCAACACATGTTATATTGATAAAGTCGCTTCTGAGCGATTAGGTAAAATATAACAAAGAG